>JBKPRI010000054.1:0-7093 GCA_046734515.1 Candidatus Methylomirabilota bacterium
CGGCGCGGGCGACGCCGGCGAGGAACGCGTCGCCGCTCGTCGCGGCCGCCACCCGCAGCGTCTGCCGCCCCATCTGGCGGCTCGCCGCGCGGGTCTCCGGCACCGCCTTCATCGCCTCGAGTCGCGCGTCGAGCGCCACCCAGCCCGCGAGATCGCCCGTCGCGGCCAGCCGCACGCCCGTCGCCGTGGCCACCGCGTCGGCGGGACCGGCCGAGCCTTCGAGGTGTGCGATGACGAACTCCTCGAGCCCCGCACGGTCCGTGACCAACCCGTCCTGCACATACGTCTCGAGGCCGAACGAGTGCGCGAAACCGCCGGCGGGGAAGAGCCCATCGGAGAGCTGCAGCAGGGCGACGAAGGCCTCAGTCATGGCGATCTCCATGGCCCACGGGCGCGAACACCGCGCGCGTGCGCTCGAAGGCCACGCCCAGCCGGCGCAGGAGCTGCTCCATCGCCGGATCGTCGAGCACCAGTAGCCGGACGCCGTCGACCGCCAGCGTGAAGTGGCGGTTGCCCACCTCGAAAGCCACGCGCAGCCCCTCCTCGCGCGTGCGCGGCGTGACGGCCAGGAGGGCTTCCTCCGCCGCCACGACCTCGACGTACCAGTCGTCGCCGACGTAGAGGACGTCGCCCGGCGTCAGCAGGCTCCCCGTCGGCAGCGCCAGCGCCAGCTCGCGCCCCGCCTCCGTGCGCACGCGCCGCCGCCCCCACCGCCGCTCCTCCGCCGTCAGCACCAGCGCATCGCGCTCACGGTGAACGAGCAGGGAGCTGACACGCGGCCCCGGCCGCGTGGTGATGACCACGGCCTCTGCCTTCAACGTCATGACCGAGCCCGCTTCAAAACAGGAAGTAACGCTGCGCCATCGGCAGGATGCGGGCCGGCTCGCACGTCAGCAGCTCGCCGTCCGCCCTCACCTGATACGTCTCCGCATCCACCTCGATGCGCGGCAGCGCATCGTTGTGGATCATGTCCCGCTTGCCGATCCTCCGGCAGTTCTCGACCGCCACCGCCCGGCGCGCCAGCCCGAGACGCCGCGGCACGTCGGCGGCCAGCGCGGCGGCGGAGACGAACGTGACCGAGGTGCTGGCCCGCGCGCGGCCGAGCGCCCCGAACATGGGCCGGTACAGCACGGGCTGCGGCGTCGGGATGGACGCGTTGGGATCGCCCATGGCCGCCCACGCGATCAGCCCGCCCTTGACGACCAGCTCGGGCTTCACGCCGAAGAACGCCGGCTTCCACAGCACGAGGTCGGCCAGCTTGCCGACCTCCACCGAGCCCACGTGCCCGGCGAGCCCGTGCGCGATGGCCGGATTGATCGTGTACTTGGCCACGTAGCGCTTCACGCGCGTGTTGTCGTCGCCGGCCGTCTCGCCGGGCAGCGCGCCCCGCTGCTTCTTCATCTTGTCGGCCGTCTGCCAGGTCCGGATGATCACCTCGCCGATGCGGCCCATGGCCTGCGAGTCCGACGACATCATGCTGATGGCGCCGAGGTCGTGCAGCACGTCCTCGGCGGCGATCGTCTCCGCCCGGATGCGCGACTCCGCGAAGGCGAGGTCCTCGGGGATGGCCGCGTTGAGATGGTGGCAGACCATCAGCATGTCGAGGTGCTCGTCCATGGTGTTGATGGTGAAGGGCATCGTCGGGTTCGTGGACGACGGCAGGCAGTTCGGCTCGCCGCACACGCGGATGATGTCGGGCGCGTGGCCGCCGCCCGCGCCCTCGGTGTGGTACGTGTGGATCGTCCGGCCCTTGAAGGCCTTGATCGAGTCCTCGACGAACCCCGCCTCGTTCAGCGTGTCCGTGTGAATGGCCACCTGCACGTCGTATTCATCGGCCACACCGAGCGCGCAGTCGATGGCCGCGGGCGTGGTGCCCCAGTCCTCGTGCAGCTTGAGCCCGATGACGCCGGCCGCGATCTGCTCGCGCAGCGGGTCCGGCGCCGAGGCGTTGCCCTTGCCGAGGAACCCGAGGTTGATCGGGAACGCCTCGGCCGCCTCGAGCATCCGGTGGATGTTCCACTCGCCCGGCGTGCACGTGGTCGCCGCGGTGCCGGTGGCCGGCCCAGTGCCACCGCCCACCAGCGTGGTGAGGCCGGCGCTGATCGCCTCGTCGACGACCTGGGGACAGATGAAATGGATGTGGCTGTCCAGGCCGCCCGCCGTCACGATCTTGCCCTCGCCCGCGATCACCTCGGTCGCCGCTCCCACGGTCATGCCCGGCGTGACCGCCGCCATCAGGTCGGGGTTACCGGCCTTGCCGATGGCGACGATCCGGCCGTCGCGGATGCCGATGTCGGCTTTCACGATGCCCCAGTGGTCGATGATCACCGCGTTCGTGATGACGGTATCGAGCGTCTGCTGCGCCCGGGTGGCGCGCGCGGACTGGCCCATGCCGTCGCGGATCACCTTGCCGCCCCCGAACTTCGCCTCCTCGCCGGCCACCGTGAGATCGCGCTCGATGCGAATGAGCAGATCGGTGTCGGCCAGGCGTACGCGGTCGCCCGTGGTGGGGCCGTAGAGGTCGGCGTACTGTCGCCGCGGAATCCGCAGGCTCATGGGTTCCACTCCCCGAGCCGCTTCAGGGCCGCGTCCTTGGCGCCGCCTTCGGTGAGCGCGTTCAGGCCGAAGACCTTGCGCGCACCGGCGAGCTCCACCAGCGTCACGCGCTTCTCGTCGCCCGGCTCGAAGCGCACCGCGGTTCCGGCCGGAATGTTGAGGCGCATGCCGAAGGCCTGGGCACGATCGAAGCGCAGCGCGCGGTTGGCCTCGAAGAAGTGGAAGTGCGAGCCCACCTGGATCGGCCGGTCGGCAGTGTTGGCGACCGTCAGCTCGATGGTGCGGCGGCCCTCGTTGGCGACGACGTCGCCCTCACCCAGAAAGTATTCGCCCGGGATCATATCTCTTCTCTCTTGGAGGGGAACCCCCGAGGGTTCCCGTTCCTCATCTTATAGGGCGGTGGATGGTGACGAGCTTCGTGCCGTCGGGGAAGGTGCCTTCCACCTGCACCTCGTCGATCATCTCGGGGACGCCCTCCATGACGTCATCACGGCGCAGGATCGTGAGGCCGGCCGCCATCAGCTCGGACACCGTGCGGCCGTCGCGGATCCCTTCCAGCGTCTCGGCGGTGATGATGGCCACGGCCTCCGGGTGGTTCAGCTTGAGGCCGCGAGCCCGCCGGCGGCGCGCCAGCTCGGCCGCGGTGAAGATGAGGAGCTTCTCCTGTTCGCGCGGGGTCAGGTGCATAGGGCGGGAGTCTTACACGGTGAGGTGGTGCTTGACCACCTCGACCTCCAGATCCTTGGTGGCGCCGGCGGCCACCACGCTGCCCTTGGCCAGGATCACGTAGCTATCGGCCAGCCGCTCGGCGAATTCGAGGTACTGCTCGACGAGCAGTACCGTCACCCCGCGCTCGGTCTTGATGCGGCGGATGGCGTCCTCGATCTCGAGGATGATCGAGGGCTGGATTCCTTCCGTCGGCTCGTCCAGGATCAGCAGCTTGGGCCGCGTGAGCAGCGCGCGGCCGATGGCCAGCATCTGCTGCTCGCCCCCCGAGAGCACGCCGCCCTTGCGCGACAGGAAGCGCTTGAGCGCGGGGAACAGATCGAGCGCATCGTCGATCGAGGTGGCGCGCTCGCAGCCGAGCAGCGCCATCCGGAGATTTTCCTCGACGCTCAGATGCGGGAAGATCTCGCGGCCCTGCGGCACGTAGCCGAGCCCGGCGCGCGCGCGGCGATCGGCCGGCCACCGGGTGATGTCCTGGCCGCCGAGCACGATCCGTCCCGCTCGGGCCGGGAGCAGGCCCATGATGGCCCGCAGCACGGTCGTCTTGCCGACCCCGTTGCGCCCCATGAGGCACACGACCTCGCCCTGCGGCACCTTGAGGTCGACGCCCCACAGCACCTGCGAGCCGCCGTACGCGACGTCGAGCCGCTCAACGGACAGCATGAGTTTCCTTGCGCTGCCCCAGGTAGACCTCCAGCACCCGGGGATCGCTCTGCACCTGCTCGCGCGGGCCCTCGCACAGCACCGCGCCCTGGTGGAGCACGGTCACCGTGCGCGCGATCTGGCGGACGAACTCCATGTCGTGCTCGATGACCAGCACCGAGCGCTCGGCGGCGATGGCCATCAGCAGCTCACCGGTGCGCGCCGTCTCCTCGTCGGTCAGCCCCGCCACCGGCTCGTCCACCAGCAGCAGCTCGGGGTCCTGCGCCATCACCATGCCGATCTCGAGCCACTGTTTCTCGCCGTGCGAGAGCGCGCCCGCGAGCACATGGGCCTTGCCCCCCAGGCCGACGGTGGCCAGCGTGGCCTCGATGCGATCGCGCGCGTCGGCGGCGTCCTTGCCGAGCAGCGTGGACAGCACGCCCTTGCTCGGCCGCCGCAGCGACAGCTCCACGTTCTCCCGCACCGTGAGGTTCACGAACACGGACGGCGTCTGGAACTTGCGGCCGATGCCGAGGGCGGCGATCTGGTTCTCGCTGAGCGTGGTGAGATCCGTGTTGCGGCCGAAGATCACGCGCCCGTGCTCGGGCTTCACGCGGCCCGAGATCACGTCGAGCAGCGTCGTCTTGCCGGCCCCGTTCGGGCCGATCACCACGCGGAGCTCGCGCCGGTCCATGTAGAAGTTCAGCCGATCCAGCGCCTTGAAGCCGTCATAGGCGACGGTGACGTCCTCCAGGTAGACGATGGCGTCGCTCATCGCGTCTCGGAGCCGCCGGCACGCGTCGAGCCGAGGGTGGGCTGCCCCAGCAGCGGCGCATCGAGATGGCGCGCGGAGCGCCGCCGGAGGGATTGTGCCAGGCGCCCCAGCGCGCCCACGACGCCGTCGGGGATGAAGAGCACCACGCTCATGAAGAGGGCGCCGAGGAACAGCAGCCACAGGTCCGGGTAGCTCGTGGTCAGCCACGACTGCATCCAGTTCACGCCGATCGCGCCCAGCACCGCGCCGATCAGCGTGCCCCGCCCGCCGGCCGCCACCCACACCACCATCTCGATCGAGGGCAGCACCCCCATCTTGGCCGGCGTGATGATGCCGACCTGCGGGGCATAGAGCGCGCCGGCCACGCCGGCCAGCGCGGCGGACACGACGAACACGAAGACCTTGTAATTGGCCGGCGAGTACCCGCAGAACAGCACGCGCGTCTCGCTGTCGCGGACGGCCACCAGCACCTTCCCCGCCCGCGATTGCGTGATCCAGCGGCACAGCGCCCACGCCGCCACCAGCGTGAGGGCGGTCGCCACGTACAGCGCGCGCTGCGTGGCGGCCTGGTTCAGCGGAACCCCGAAGATCGTCTTGAAGTCGGCCAGGCCGTTGGTGCCGCCGAGGTTCATCTCGTTGCGGTTGAACACCAGCCACGCCGAGAGCGCCAGCGCCTGGGTGATAATCGACAGGTACACTCCGCGCACCCGGCTGCGAAACGCGAGGAAGCCGAACACCAGCGCGAACAGCGCGGGCACCACCACGATGGCGACCAGCGTGAACGGCGCGCTGTAGAAGGGCTTCCAGAACAGCGGCAGCTCCTTCACCTGGTTCCACACCATGAAGTCCGGCAGCGCGCTCTGGTACACGCTTTTCGAGCCGATCTCCAGCATGAGGTGCATGCCCATCGCGTAGGCGCCCAGGCCGAAGAACACGCCGTGGCCGAGGCTGAGCACGCCCGCGTAGCCCCACAGCAGATCGAGTCCGAGCGCGAGGATGGCGTACGTGAGGAACTTCCCGAACAGGTTCAGCGTGAAGTTCGACACGTGCAGCGGCGAGCCCGGCGGCAGCAGGTTGCCGAGCGGCAACACCACGACCAGGATCAGCCCGAGCGCGAGGAGGCCGAACCGCTCAGGCTTCCGCACCGCGCCCCCGTGTGGCGAACAGGCCGGCCGGACGGCGCTGCAGGAACAGGATGACCGCGATCAGGATGGCCACCTTCGCGAAGACGGCGCCGAGCGCCGGCTCGATGCCCTTGTTGAGGGTGCCGATGCCGGCCGCGGCCAGGATGGTGCCCAGGAGCTTGCCGACGCCGCCGGTGACCACGACCATGAACGAGTCCACGATGTAGTTCTGCCCCAGCGACGGGCCCACGTTGCCGATCTGCGTCAGCGCGCAGCCCGCCAGTCCGGCCAGCCCGGCGCCGAGGGCGAAGGTGGTGGCGTCCACCCATCCCGCGCGCACGCCGAGGCAGGAGGACATCGTGCGATTCTGCGTCACCGCGCGAATGCGCAAGCCGGTGTCGGTGCGGAAGAGCAGCCAGTACATGGCGGCCACGCTCACCGAGGCCAGCACGATGATGAAGAGCCGGTTGAACGGCAGGGTCAGCCCGGTCATGAGGGCGAAGCCGCCCGACAGCCATGACGGCGACGAGACGTCCACGTTGGCGGCGCCGAAGTACAGGCGCAGGCCCTGCTGGATGATGAGCGAGGCGCCCCACGTCAGCAGCAGCGTCTCCAGCGGCCGACCGTAGAGGCGGCGGATCACGCCGCGCTCGAGCACGACGCCGACGAGCGCGGCGACCGCGAACGACACCGGCAGCGCGACGACGAAGTAGGCGTCGAAGTGCCCGGGCCAGCGCGCGCGGAAGACGTTCTGCACGACGAACGTGCTGTAGGCGCCCAGCGCCATCAGCTCGCCGTGCGCCATGTTGATGACCCCCATGAGGCCGAACACGATGGCGAGCCCCAGCGCCATGAGCAGGAGGATCGAGGCCAGCGAGGCGCCCTGGAATACCGTCTCGACCGCGCGGACGAGCAGGCTCCAGCGCTCGATCTGGCGAATGGCGGAGGTCGCGGCCTCACGCTCGACCGGGGTGGCGCCCGTGTCGGCGGCCAGCCGCTGGAGGGCCGGCATGGCGTCGGACGAGTGAAGACTTCCCAGCGTCTGCGCCGCCAGCGTGCGCACCGCCGCATCGCCGCCGGCGAGGCGGATGAGCGCCAGCGCCTCCTCGAGCGCGTGGCGCACATTGGGCACGGTCTCTTTCTTGATCGCCTCCTCCACCACAGCCGCCGCCCTGGCGTCGGCCTGATGGCCGAGCTTCAGGGCGGCGCCGCGGCGCGCCTCAGGGTCGGGACTGGCGAGCTGCGTGCGCGTCTCGTCGGCGTCGAGGAA
>JBKPRI010000055.1:0-5943 GCA_046734515.1 Candidatus Methylomirabilota bacterium
GCGCTGGGGGCGGGCGCGGGCTTGCCCAGGTTCCGTTGGCTTCGATCGCCTATCGCCTCACGCAGGACTCCGCCAAACGCCGGCAGGCGCACCACCAGAACAACGCGGAACCAGGGCGAGCCCCCGCCCGCCCCCCGCGCCGTGCCCCGGCTCACCACCGGGGGTGAAGCTACGCGGACGCGACGCCGGTGCGCACCTGGCAGGCGACCCAGTGCCCCGGCGAGATCTCCTTGAGCACTTGCTCGTTCTGCGAGCACGACGGCACGCGCAATCCGCAGCGCGTGTGGAACCGGCACCCCGACGGCGGGTTGATCGGGCTCGGCACGTCGCCCTCGAGAATGATCCGCTTGCGCTTCACCGTGGGGTCGGGGATCGGCACGGCCGAGAGCAGGGCCTCGGTGTACGGGTGGCGCGGGTTGGTGTAAAGCTCCTTGGCCGGGGCGATCTCCACGATCTTGCCGAGGTACATGACGGCGACGCGCGTGGAGATGTGCTCCACGACCGAGAGGTCGTGCGCGATGAACAGGTACGTGAGGCCGAACTTCGCCTGCAGCTCTTCCAGCAGGTTGATGATCTGCGCCTGGATCGACACGTCGAGGGCCGACACCGGCTCGTCGGCCACGATCAGCTTGGGATTGACGGCCAGCGCGCGGGCGATGCCGATGCGCTGCCGCTGCCCGCCCGAGAACTCGTGCGGATAGCGCCGCAGGTGGTCGGCCGACAGGCCCGTCGTCTCCAGCAGCTGCACCACACGCTCCTCGCGCTCGCGGCGGCTCTTGGCCAGCTTGTGGATCACCAGCGCCTCGCCGATGATCGACCCGACGGTCATCCGCGGATTGAGCGATGCGTACGGGTCCTGGAAGATGATCTGCATCTCCTTCCGCAGGGCGCGCAGCGAGCGCTTGTCGAGCGTCGTCACGTTCTTGCCCTGGAAGGAAACCTCGCCGGAGGTCGGCTCGATGAGTCGCAGGATCGTCCGGCCGGTGGTGGACTTGCCGCAGCCCGACTCGCCCACGAGGCCGAGCGTCTCGCCCGGCAGGATGTCGAACGACACGTCGTCGACCGCGTGCACGCGCGCGACCTCGCGCGAGAGCAGGCCCCCCCGGATGGGGAAGTACTTCTTGAGGTTCTTGACGCGCAGGAGCGGCTCAGCCATGGGTGGCCTCCTCTAGTACAGGAAGCAGGCCACCTTGTGGCCCGGCCGGACTTCTTTCAAGGGTGGCGTCTGCTCGAAATGCATCGGCTTGGCCAGCGAGCAGCGCGGGGCGAAGCGGCAGCCCGGCTTCTCGACGCCGCGCAGCGTGGGCACGGTGCCGCCGATGGGCTCGAGCTTCTGCCGCTTCGTCGCCGCCAGGTCGATGCGCGGAATGGAGCGCAGGAGGCCCTGCGTGTAGGGATGCAGCGGTTCCTTGAACAGCTCACCGACCGGCGCCTCTTCCACGACCTTGGCCGCGTACATCACGACCACGCGCTGCGCGGTCTCGGCGATGACGCCCATGTCGTGGGTGATGAGCAGGATGGCCATGTTCAGCTTGGCCTTGAGCTCGTTGAGCAGGTCGAGGATCTGCGCCTGGATCGTCACGTCGAGCGCGGTGGTGGGCTCGTCGGCGATCAGGAGGTTCGGATTGCACGACAGCGCCATGGCGATCATCACGCGCTGCCGCATGCCGCCCGAGAGCTGGTGAGGATATTCCTTCACCCGCCGCTCGGCATTGGGGATGTGCACCAGCTTCAGCATCTCGACCGTCTTGTCCATGGCGTCGCGGCGGCCGAGCCCCTCGTGCAGCCGGATGGCCTCGGCGATCTGCTCGCCGCAGGTGAACACCGGGTTCAGCGAGGTCATGGGCTCCTGGAAGATCATCGAGATCTCTTTGCCGCGGATCTTGCGCATCTGGGCGGGGGAGAGATCGAGGAGGTTGCGCCCATTGTACGTGATCGAGCCCTCCACGATGCGGCCGGGCGGCTGCGGGATGAGGCGCATGATACTGAGCGCCGTCACGCTCTTGCCGCAGCCGGACTCGCCGACCACGCCCAGGGTCTCGCCTTTGTTGATGTAGAGGTCGACCCCGTCGACGGCGCGTACGACGCCCTCGTCGGTGAAGAAATGCGTCTTGAGTCCTTTGACGTCCAGGAGCCGTTCGGCCATGGAGCCTCCTCTGAGCCTCTTGGGGAGGGGGTACCCTCCCTAACGCGCGGTCAACTCCCGAAATGCGTCCAGCGTGCGATGGATGTCGTCGGCGTCGACGTCCTTGTGCGTGACACAGCGGATGGCCGCAGGCCCCATCGCATGGATCTTCACCTTGCGCGCGGCGCAGCCGGCCACCAGCGCCTCGGTGGCCTTCACGGATTGCGCGCGATCGCCCTTGTTCACGCGGAGGATCACGATGTTCGTCTGCACGCTGGCCAGGTCGATCTCGATCCCCGGCAGCTTCGCCAGACCCTCGGCCAGCGCGCGGGCGTTGGTGTGGTCCTGGGCGAGCCGGTCGACCATGCGCTCCAGCGCGACCACGCCGGCGGCGGCCACGATGCCGGCCTGCCGCATGCCGCCGCCCACCATCTTGCGCACGCGGCGCGCGCGGGTGACGAAGGCGGCCGAGCCGCACACCACCGAGCCGAGCGGTGCGCCCAGGCCCTTGGACAGGCAGAAGGTGACCGAGTCGGCGTCGCGCACGAAGTCGCGCGGGTCCCGCTTCAGGGCGACGGCCGCGTTGAACAGCCGCGCGCCGTCGATGTGCACGGGGACGCCGGCGGCGTGGGCGACCGCGGCCACCGCCGAGATCGCCTCCGGGGCCAGGCAGGTGCCGCCGTGGCGGTTGTGCGTGTTCTCGAGGCACACCAGGCCCGTCTGCGGGATGTGGATGTTGCTCGGCCGGATCGCGTCCTGGACCTGCTCGGGCGTCAGGAAGCCGCGCTCGGTCTTGACCGGGCGCATCTGGACGTTGCCCACGATCGTCCCGCCGGCCACCTCGTAGTTGTAGATGTGCGAGTCGAGGTCGAGCACGACCTCCTGGCCGGCCTGCGTGTGCGCCACCACCGAGACCAGGTTGCCCATGGTGCCGGAGGCCACGAAGACGGCGGCCTCCTTGCCCAGCCGCGAGGCCGCCATCGCCTCCAGGCGCTGGACGGTCGGATCCTCGCCCCACACGTCGTCGCCCACCTCGGCATGCGCCATCGCCTCGCGCATCTCGGGCGTCGGCAGTGTCAGCGTGTCGGAGCGGAGGTCGACGATGTCGTGCACGCGGGTCTCCTAGCGTTGGGCGCCCGGGTTGGCGCGCAGCCGCTGGGCGGCGCGCTTGCCGAACTCCGTGTAGCCGTACTCGTTGACGAGCTGGCGGAAGAGGTCGTTCGCCTCGCGCGTCTTCCCCTCGGCGACGTTGACCTCGGCCAGCGTGTAGAGCGCCTCGGGAATGACGAGGGTGCGCGGGTATTCCTTGATGACGAACTCCAGCCGCGGCCGCGCCGCCGCCGTGTTGCCCTGGTTGAAGTAGTAGCCGGCCACCCAGAGCTCCTTCTGCGCGAGCTTGCCGCGGCAGATGTCGATCTTCGCGAGCGCATCGGTGGCGTAGCGGCTGTCGGGATACTCCTTCACCAGCTTCTTGAACTGCTCGAGCGACTTGGCCGTGAGGCCCTGGTCCTGCTCGATGGGCTTGAGCTGGTCGTAGTACGCCATGGCCAGCCGGTACTGCACGAGGTCGGCGATCTCGTGCCGCGGATAAAAGGAGAGGAACGTCTCGAACTCCTTGATGGCCTTGTCGAACTCCGCCTCGCGGTAGTAGGCCTCGCCGATCAGGAAGCGCGCGCGCGGCGCCCACGCCGAGTTCGGGTGCCGCTCGCTGATCTTCCGGAAGGCCTCGCGCGCCTCCAGGTATCGCTTGCGGCCCATCTCCTGCTCGCCCTGCGAGTAGAGCTCGTCCGGCGGCAGGATTGGCGTGGGGGCCGGGCGCAGATACGAGCAGCCGGCCGCCGTCAGCAGGAAGCCTATGAGGAGAGCGCGCGTCAGCGAGACGGGGAGCATCGGCAAAATTGGCCCATACATATAGCACAGGTCGTCAGGCTTTTCCCCTCCCCCCGATTCGCGCATAATCCGCCCATGCTCCCCACCATGATCCGCCTCCGCCAGACCTTCGCCCGCCCCCGCGTCGAGGACATCCCCCGGACCGTGGCCGAGCGCCTCCAGGCCGCCGGCCTGCCCGTCAAGCGGGGCGACACGGTCGCGGTGGGCGCCGGCAGCCGGGGCATCGCCAACATCGACACGATCGTGGGCGCCACCGTCCGCTACCTCCGTGACCTCGGCGCCCGGCCCTTCGTCTTCCCTGCCATGGGGAGCCACGGCGGCGGCACTGCCGACGGCCAGCTCTCGGTGCTGGCGCACTACGGCATCACCGAGGCCACCATGGGCTGCCCGGTGCGGGCCACCATGGAGGTGGAGCAGGTGGGCGAGGCGCTGGGGTTGCCGGTCTGGCTGGATCGCTTCGCGGCGGGCGCCGACTGGATCGGCCTCGTCAACCGGATCAAGCCGCACACCGACTTCAAGGGCACGATCGAGTCCGGCCTCTTCAAGATGATGACGATCGGCCTCGGGAAGTGGAAGGGCGCCGTCCAGTACCACCGGGCCAACGTGAATCACGGCTACGAGACCGTCATCACCAGCGTGGGCCGCGAGATGCTGGCCAAGGCCCGCATCGGCTTCGGGCTCGGCGTGGTGGAGAACGGCTACGACGAGACGGCGGAGATCGAGGCCTTCACCGCCGCCGAGCTGGAGGCGGGCGAGCGGCGGCTGCTCAAGAGCGCGCGCGAGTGGATGGCGAAGCTGCCCTTCTCGCCGATCGACGTGCTCATCGTCGAGGAGATCGGCAAGAACATCTCGGGCAGCGGCATGGATACCAACATCATCGGGCGTCCCACGAATCCGTTCGAGCCGTTCCCCGCCGATCCCAAGATTCTCTGGATCGTCGCGCTCGACATCACCGAGGAGAGCTACGGCAACGCCACCGGGCTCGGCAACGCGGACTTCACGACGCGCCGGCTCGTCGACAAGATCGACATGAAGGCCACGCTCATCAACTGCATCACCGCGTGCGCGCCGTGGGGCGCGCGCATTCCCGCCACCTACGAGTCGGACCGCGAGGCGATCGAGACGGCGCTGGACTGCATCGGCCTCACGCCGCCCGAGCGCGCGCGTGTCGTGCGCATCAAGAACACGCTGATGCTCGGCGAGCTCGAGGTCTCCGAGGCCTTCGCGGCCGAGGTAGACAAGCGGCGCGACCTGACAGCCCTGGGCAGCGCCGCGCTCGACTTCGACGCCGACGGGCGGCTGCGTCGACGCTGACCGGAACGCAGGCAACGTGGTAGCGTAGGCGCCGTGAAGGCGCTGCGCTATCCGGCCTGGGACGTCCTCGACATCGCCGAGGTGGACGAGCCGGTCCTCGCCGCGGGCGAGGTGATCCTCGACGTGGCCGCCGTCGGCATCTGCGGCTCCGAGCTCGAAGCCGTCGCGCATCGCAGTCCGCGTCGCACGCCGCCCCTGGTGATGGGACACGAGTTCTGTGGCGAGGTGATCGCCGTCGCCGCCGACGTCGTCGACGTCAAGCTCGGCGATCGCGTGGTGGCCAACTCGCTCATTCCCTGCGGACGCTGCGCCGACTGCCGCCGCGGCCGCACGCACCTGTGCCCCGAGCGCGGCATCTTCGGCATGAACCGGCCGGGCGCGTTCGCCGAGCGCGTGGCGGTCCCGGCGCGCGTGCTGATGCCGCTGCCCGAGCGCGTCTCGCCGCTGCAGGGCGCGCTGATCGAGCCGCTCGCCAACGGCGTGCACGTGTGGGCGCGGCTGGCCGCGCAGTTTCCCGAGACCGTCGTGGTGATCGGCTGCGGCACCATCGGGCTGCTGGCGATGCAGGTCGCGCGCGCGGGCGGTGCGCTGCGGCTGGTCGCGGTGGACACCAG
>JBKPRI010000056.1:0-7027 GCA_046734515.1 Candidatus Methylomirabilota bacterium
GCCCAGGACGGTCGCGAAGGCGCCGCGGCCGTCGGCGCCACGCCAATCCGCGCCGGCCGCCCGGTCCACCGCGCCCGCGCCGCCGATGGCGGTCGAGCCGCAACGCTCGGCACCGGAGCCACCCGTGTCCCAGCCGTCGCCGCCGATCGTCGCGGCACCCGAGCCCCCGACTGTGCCGCCAACCACCGAAATGCGGCCGACACCGCCCGCCGCCGGGCCGGCCCCGAGCGCGCCGCACTCGACGTCCACTGATACCGCCTCGGGCACGACCGGTGCGATGGCGCCGTCCGCCAGGGGTGGTGGGGCCGACACGCGCGGCTCGGGCGGGGAACGCGCAGAACGAGTCGGTGAGGGCGGCACCGGCAGCGGCGGGGGCCTCGGGGCGGGGGTCGGCGCCCACCAGGGCAGTGCCGTCGCCCTCGCCGTGCCGGGCGACGGCGCGGGCATCGCACCGGAGTACGAGGGGTACTTCACGCTGCTGCGCAGCCGGATCGCCGACGTGCTGCGCTATCCGGCGGCCGCCCGGCGTCGTGGCGTCAGCGGCCGGGTGCAGCTCGAGGTGCGAGTGACGGCGAGCGGCGAGATCGATCGCGCCGTCGTCGTCGGGTCCTCCTCGCACCCGCTGCTCGATGCCGAGGCGCTGGCGGCCGTGCGCCGGCTCGGCCGCGTGCCGTTCCCCGCCGGACTGCAGCCGCGGCCGCTGACCATGAGGCTGCCGGTCGACTTCGTCCTGCAGTGACGGCCGGGATGGCCTTCGCGGCGAAGCCGGCTTTCGCGGTAGGATGCGCGCCATGGCCGAAGTGGTGCGCGAGCCGGATGGCAGCGTCACGGAGTACACCGACGTCGCCGTCACCGGCGACACCGTGGAGCGCTTGCTGACGGAAGTCTTCGGCGAGCACTGGGCGGCGATCTCCGCCGGGCCGGTCATCGACGGCGCCGCCTACGAGATTCGCTTCACGGAGACTCCGAAGCTCTCTATGCTGGACGGCTACCTCACGGTCGACACCGGCCCGTGGCACTTCCACCTGTGCGTCAACGACCATCGGGGCGCGGCCACGCCGGACCTTGCCCGCGTGCGCCGTGTGGCCCGCGCCGCGTTCTTCCGCACCGACGGCGGCTCGTGCGTGCCCGGCGCGTGGGGCCTGCGCCTCTGGAACGGCCGCGGTGAGCAGATGATCACGGTGTACTTCCCGAACCCGTGGCTCGACGACGACCTCGAGCGCGTGCGCGAGCCGCGCTGGGCGCTGACGGCGCTCTGGGACGACCTGCGCAAGCGCTACGGCGCCGCATGAGGGCGGCGGCGCTCGCCGCCGCCCTCGTGCTGCTTGCGACGACGGCGGCGGCCGCCCAGGACGAGGACAGCAAGATCCAGCCCGACCGCTCCGGCGCCTCGACGGCGACGAGCACCGTCGGCGCCGGTGCCGTCCAGCTCGAGACCGGCTTCAACTACGGCCACGAGCGCATCGGCGGCCTGCCGACCCAGACGCGGTTCGGCGTGGAGGCGGCCGTGAGGGCCGGCATCACCGACGATCTCGAGCTCGCGATCGCCGCCGAGCCGTTCGTCCGGTTACGCGGCGACGTGGACGACACCGGCCACGGCGACTTCACGCTTCTCGCCAAGTGGCGCTTCTTCAAGCCCGTGGAGGGCTCGCCGTGGCCGCAGCTGGCCGTGGCGCCGTCGGTGACGCTGCCGGTGACCGAGGAGCCGTTCGGCTCCGGCAAGACGGACTTCGGCGCGATCCTGCTCGCGAGCTTCGATCTGCCGTGGCAGGTGGGACTGGACCTCAACGCCGGCATGTACGCCATCGGCCAGAACCACCCGTCGGGCCATCGGCTGCAGGCCTTCGTCGGCGCCGGGCTCTCGAAGGACTTCGGCGCCATCGCGCTCTTCACCGACTTCGTCTACACCTCGCGCGAGACGCGCGACGGGCGCGATACGGTGATCCTCGACGGCGGCATCATCTACTGGCCGGCACGCAACGTCGCCCTCGACGCCTCCGTCGTCACCTCGCTGGCCGGCCAGGCGCCGGACTGGACCGTGCGCGCAGGAGTGAGCGTGCGCTTCGGAAAGTGACGCGCACGGCGCAGTCGCCCGCGGCGTGCCTGATGATCCAGGGCACGTCTTCCGGCGTCGGGAAGAGCCTGCTGGCGGCGGCGCTCTGCCGCCTCTTCGCGCGCGCCGGCCACCGCGTGGCGCCGTTCAAGGCGCAGAACATGTCGCTGAACGCGGCGGTCACCGCCGACGGCGGGGAGATCGGCCGCGCCCAGGCCGCGCAGGCGGAGGCCGCCGGCGTCGAGCCGAGCGTGGACATGAACCCCATCTTGCTGAAGCCCGAGGGCGACGATCGCTCGCAGCTCGTCGTGCGCGGGCGCGCCATTGGCTCCGTACGCTGGCGGGAGTACACGGCGCGCCAGGCCGAGCTCGCGCCGATCGTCGCCGAGAGCCTGGCGCGGGTGCGAGCGGCGGCCGACGTCGTGGTGATCGAGGGCGCGGGCAGCCCCGCCGAGATCAACCTGCGTGACGCCGACCTCGTGAACATGCACGTGGCCCGGCTGGCCGATGCGCCGGTGCTGCTGGTCGGCGACATCGATCGCGGGGGCGTCTTCGCCGCGCTCGTCGGCACGCTGGCGCTGCTGCCGCCGGCGGACCGCGCGCGGGTGGCGGGACTGATCATCAACCGCCTGCGCGGCGACGCGAGCGTGCTGACGCCCGGCCTCGATGAGCTGCGCGCGCGTACCGGCGTGCCCGTGCTCGGCGTGGTGCCGTGGATCGCGGAGCGCCTCATGCCGGCCGAGGATTCGCTGGATCTCGACGAGCCATCGGCCACGGATGGCCCCGCCATCGTGGACGTCGCGGTCGCGAGGCTGCCGCGCATCGCCAACTTCGACGATTTCGAGTGGCTGGCCGCCGAGCCCGGCGTGCGCGTGCGCTGGATCACCACACCCCGGATGCTGGCGGACGCCGACCTGATCGTACTGCCCGGCAGCAAGAGCGTCGTCGCGGATCTCGCCTGGCTGCGCGAGCGCGGCCTGGCCTCCGCCATCGTGAGCGCCGCGTCTTCGGGGCGGGTGGTCCTCGGCGTGTGCGGCGGCTATCAGATGCTGGGCCGGGTGGTGCGCGATCCCGACGGGGTGGAGTCGGCCATGGCCGAGGCGCCGGGGCTCGACCTGTTGCCGGTGGAGACCACGTTCGCGCGGGAGAAGACCACGGAGCGTGTCCGCGCGCGGGTGCTGCCGACCGCGGGCCCGTTCGCCGGCGCCGCCGGCGCGACGGCGGAGGCGTACGAGATCCACGCGGGCCTCACGCGGCTGATCGCGCCGGCCACCGCCCAACCCTTCGCCATCGTCGAGCGGGGCGGGGTTCCCGCCGCGGACCTCGACGGCGCCATCGCCGGCTCCGTGTGCGGCACGTATCTGCACGGCGTGCTCGCCGATCCCTCGGTGCGGCGTGCCCTGCTGGACCGGCTGGCCGCGCGCGCCGGACGCACCCCGCACCCCGGGTGGGGGAGCGCGGCGCCGCGCCTCGCACGCTGGGACCGGCTCGCCGACATCGTGGGCGGCGCGCTCGACGTCGTGACGATCGGCAAGCTCGTCGGCCGTCCACTCTGAGCGGTCTGTCACCCGCGCTCCACGCCGTCCTCGTCGTCCTGCTCGCGGTGGGCGCCGATCTCCTGCTCGGCGACCCGCCGAACCGCTGGCATCCCGTGGCGTGGATGGGCCGCGCGCTCGCTCGCGGGCGCGCGCGGTTCTCCGAGGGCTCGCCCGTGCGGCTGTTCGTGGCTGGGGGCGCGCTCACGCTCGGCGTGATGGCGGTGGCGGCGCTCGCGGGCGGGCTCGTCACGCTGGCGGCGGTCGCGCTGGGTGTGGCCGGCTTCGCGCTCGAGGCCGCCGCGCTGAAATCGACGCTCGCGCTCCGCGGTCTCGTCCACGCCGCGGGCGACGTGACGCGCGCGCTGGAGGCCGGCGATCTGGCGGGCGCGCGCGAGCGCCTCGGCTTTCACCTGGTGAGCCGTCCCACCGCCACGCTGGATGCGAGCCAGGTGGCGTCGGGCGCGATCGAATCCGTGGCCGAGAATCTCACCGACTCCCTCGTCGCCCCGCTCGTCTTCTACCTGACGTTCGGTCTCGCGGGAGCGCTGGCCTATCGCGCGCTCAACACCGCCGACACGATGCTCGGCTATCACGCCGGCCCGCTCGAGTACTTCGGCAAGCTCGCCGCCCGGCTCGACGACCTCGCCAACCTGATTCCTGCCCCGCTCGCCGCGCTCTCGATCGTCCTCGCCGCCGGATCGCGTACCAACCACGCCTGGACGGTGATGCTGCGCGATCACGCGAACACCGCCAGCCCCAATGCCGGCTGGACGATGTCCGCCACCGCCGGCGCCCTCGACCTCACCCTCGCCAAGCCCCACCACTATCGGCTCGGCGACGGTCGCGCGCCCGAGGCCCATGACATAGCCCGCGCGGTCGCCCTCATCGCTCGAGCAACCGCGATCGCCGTCGCCACGGCCGCCGCCGTCCGTCTGCTCATATAATCGGCACGACAAGACAGGCATTTAAGATGCAGCGCATAAGAAGCACACTGAGCATGTTTTGAGGGTTCGCTGCGAGGCAGCCTTCGATGCGGCGGTTTGGTGACGTGCGGCGCCACGTGGCGCGGCGAGGGGCGGCCGTGCCCGGGGGGCGCGAGGGCTGCCGACCCATTTCCCGCACGACGCCGGCAGGGGCAACGAAGCGAAGGATCGCGTTAACGGTTCTGCGTTCCGCGCTTGTGGTCGGCGGCCCTCGCGCCCCCGGCGCGGTCGCCTCTCGCCGCGTCGAGTTGTCGCTGCGCGTGGGCGATCGGGGGCAGTGAAGTGGCGCCGCGGCGAGCGAACGCGGGAAGGCCCGCACGGAAAAGATTTCGTATGCGCGAGGGCTTTTTATGCGTGACGAGTTGGAGGCGCGCCGTATGATGTGGCCGAACGCCGCCGCCGAGCGGCGATTTCTGTCTATGAGCTTGACCGAACGCCTGACGCAAGGAGTGCAGACGGCGCTGGCCGCCGCAGGCTTGCCGCCCGTGTCCGACTGCCAGTGGGAGCTTCCGCGCCAGGCCGAGCACGGCGACTACGCGAGCAACATCGCCCTCGCCTCCGCCAAGGCCGCCCGCAAGGCGCCGCGCCAGATCGCCGAGGCGATCGTCCAGCACTTCCCGTCGATGCCCGAGGTGGCGCGGCTCGAGATCGCCGGCCCCGGCTTCATCAACGTTTTCCTCGCGCCGGCGTGGGTGGCCAGTGCGCTGCGCGATGTGCTGGCCGCCGGCGGAGACTACGGCCGCGCGACGGATCTTGCGGGGCAGCGGGTGCGGCTGGAATTCGTGTCAGCCAATCCGACGGGGCCGCTGGTGATCGTCAACGCGCGCGCCGCCGCCATCGGCGACGCGATGGCGCGCGTGCTGCGCGCGCGCGGCGCCCGCGTGACGACCGAGTACTACATCAACGACGCCGGCAATCAGTTCGAGGCGCTCGCGCGCTCCTTCGAGGCGCGCGTGCGCCAGGCGGTCGGCGAGGACGCGCCGTTTCCGGAGAAAGGCTATCCCGGCGAGTACCTCGTCGACCTGGCCGCTGACTACGTGCGGCAGCACGGCCTCGATGGCGTGCCGGCGCTGCACGCGCACCTCGCGGAGCTGGCGAAAGGCGGGGCGAGCGTGACGGAGCGGCTCGGCCGCTGGGCGGTGGCGCGCATGGTCGAGGGCCAGCGGCGCGTGCTCGCGGACTACGGCGTGACGTTCGACGTGTGGTCCTCCGAGCAGCACGACGTGCGCGACCGCGGGCTCGCCGACAAGATCCTCGATGAGCTGACGTCGCGCGGCCTCACCTATGAGCAGGATGGCGCGCTGTGGTTCCGCTCCTCGGAGGTCGGCGAGGCGGACACCGACGACAAGGACCGCGTGCTCCGGCGCAGCGGTGGCGGGCCCACCTACTTCGCGGTGGACATCGCCTATCACCACTACGTCAAGTTCGCCGGCGCGGACCGCCTGATCAATCTCCTCGGCCCCGACCACCACGGCTACGTCGCCCGCATCCGCGCCGCCATGCAGGCGCTCGGGCATCCGCCGGACGCGTTCGAGGTGATGCTCGTGCAGCTCGTCACGCTACTTCGCGACGGCCAGCCCGTGCGGATGTCCAAGCGGCGGGGCGAGTTCGTGCTGATGGAGGAGCTGCTCGAGGAGGTCGGTCGTGACGCCGCCCGCTTCACCTTCCTCACGCGGCGCCACGACAGCCCGCTCGAGTTCGACCTGGCGGTGGCCACGCGCCAGTCGAGCGACAACCCGGTCTACTACGTGCAATACGCGCACGCGCGCATCCGCTCGATCGCGCGGCAGGCGGCGGAGCAGGGGATCGCGGTGCCGGCCTGGGACGCGGTCGACCTGGCGCCGCTCGCCGAGCCCGAGGAACAGGCGCTCATCAAGCGGCTGCTCGACTATCCCGAGGTCGTGCGCGGCGCCGCCCGCGCGCGCGAGCCGCATCGCATCGCGTTCTGGCTGTCGGAGCTGGCGGGCGTCTTCCATCCCTATTACAAGGCGCACCGGGTGATCCAGGACGACCGGCGCCTGATGCTGGCCCGCTTCGCGCTGTGCGCGGCGGTCGGCCAGGTCATCGCCAACGGTCTCGAGCTGCTCGGCGTGTCGGCGCCGGAGACGATGTGATGGCGGCGCGCCGACGCGGCAGCCGGACCGGCAGTTTCCTCGTGCTGAGCGGCATCGTCGGCGTGCTCACCGCCACGTTCCTGGCCGGCGTGTGGACCGGCCACAACTGGCCGGTGCTCTTCGGCGAGGCCAAGAAGGCGCCGGCGAGCGAGCCGTCGTCCGGCAAGCGCGGCGTCGCCGAGCGCAAGCCGGCTGACGCGCTGCCGGCGCTGACCTTCTACGATGAGCTGAAGGCGCCGCTGACCGCGCCGCCTCCGCCGCCGCCAAAGGCCAAGGCGCCGCGTCCCGCGGAGCGGCCCCGCGAGATCGCCGCTGAGCCGCCGCCGGCCGCCCCCGCGC
>JBKPRI010000057.1:0-11191 GCA_046734515.1 Candidatus Methylomirabilota bacterium
CGCGCGTGGCGGGCGCGCTCGGCGATGCGGCCGAGGGCGTCGAGGTCGTGGAAGGCGAGTTGAGCGCGGCCGGCGCGGACGTCGCCCCCGCGACCCTGCGGCGCCTGCGTGAGCGCGTGGAGACTGTCATCCACTGCGCGGGCGACACCTCGTTCGCTCCCAAGGACGAGATGGCGTTCGCCGGCGCACATGTCGACGGCCCGCGCGCGCTCCTGCAGGCGCTGGCCGGCGGCCGCCTGGCGCGCTGGACGCAGGTCTCCACGGCCTTCGTGTGCGGCGCGCGCGAGGGAACGGCGTACGAGGGTGAGGGCGACGTGGGCCAGGCCTTCCACAACGCGTACGAGCGCGCGAAGCTGCGCGCCGAGGCGGCCGTGCGCACGGCCGGCGCTGCCGCGGGCGTGGACGTGCGCGTGGTGCGCCCCTCCATCGTGGTCGGCGCCGCGCCCACCACGGCCGGCGGCCAGCCCTCCAACATCTTCTTCGCGTTCATCCGGCTGGCGGCCGCGCTCGCGCAGTGGCCGGATGCGGCGGGTGCGCGGCTGCGCGTGGCCGGCGCGCCCCGGGCGCCGTTCAACCTGGTGCCGCTCGAGTACGTCGTGGAGGCGACCCTGGCGCTGGCCGAGCATCCGGACGCCGCCGGCGGTGTCTTCCACATCGTCGTGCGCGACGCGCCCCGCCAGTCGCTGATGGCCGAGATGCTCGCCGAACGGCTGGGACTGGCCGGCCTCACGCTGCTCGACGCCGCGCGCGACGCGCTCGAGGATCCCACTCCGCTCGAGCGCCAGGTCGCGCGGCTGATCGAGCCGTACCGCGACTACTTCCTGCAGGACGTGCGCTTCGACGACGCGGCGGCCGCCGCGGTGCTGGCGCGCGCGGGGATCGCGCGGCCCACGCTCGGGTTAGCCGACGTCGGCCGCCTGATCGATCTGGCCCTGCTGAGCGAGACGCCCAGCCCAGCGTCGCGCGCGCGCTAGCCTCAGCGCAGGATCAGCACGATCGACAGCGCCAGCAGCACGCCCATGCCGACGTTGAAGATGCGAAGACGGCGGCGGTCGTGGAGCAGGCGCTGCGCGCCGGCGCCGAAGGCCAGCCAGACGAAGCCGCTCGGCAGCGCGGCGAGCACGAACAGCCCGCCGAGGGCAGTCGCCTGTCCGACGGGGCTGCCCGCGCCGGCGCCGAGGAACGTGCCGGCCGCGCTCGCGCTCACCAGCCAGGACTTCGGATTCACCCACTGGAAGACCGCGGCGCCCAGATAGCCGACCGGCCTGCCGCCGGCGGTGTCCGGGCTCTCCGACGACGTCGCGATCTTCCACGAGAGCCAGAGCAGGACGACGGCTCCGCTCCAGTGGAGCGCCCGCAGCACGCCCGGCCGGCCGACCACGAGACTGCCGAGCCCGAGCGGGACGAGGAACATCATGACGCCCATGCCCGTGGTGACTCCGAGCAGGCACGGCAGGCCGCGCAGGATCCCCACCTGCGCACCCGTCGCCGTCAGCATGATGTTGCTCGGCCCCGGCGTGACCGCCGCCACGACCGCGAAGACGAGAAACGCCAAGGCCTGATCGGGCGTCATATTCTTGTCCCCCATGCCCCAGCACACCAGATCGGCCGGCGAGGGTCTTGAACGATCGTGCCAGCCGGACGCCGGCTGGATCACCAGCGCGCGCTCGGCGGAGGGCGTGGAGATCTTTCGCGCGTGGTTTGCCGGCGCGCCGTACGCGACCCACCGTCACGACACGTATGCCGTCGGCCTCACCGACTCCGGCGTGCAGGTCTTCGACTACCGGGGCGCCCGGCGTACCAGCCGAGCGGGACAGGTGGTCGTGCTCCATCCCGACGAGGCTCACGACGGGCGCGCGGGCACGGCGGACGGGTTCGGCTATCGCATCGTCTACGTCGAGCCGGCCGTGCTCGGCGAGGGCTTACGCGCGGTGCGAGGGCGCGCCCATCCGCTGCCGTTCGTGCGGGAGCCGGTCTCCAACAACGCGATGCTGTCGCGCGCCGTATGCGAGGCCTTCGCCGGAGGGCTCGACCCGCTCGCCGTCGATGCGCTGGTCGTGCGTCTCGCAGAAGGCCTGATCGCGGGCGAGCGCGGCGGCGCGCCGCGCGAGGTCACTCGGCGCGTGGACGCCCGCGCCGTCGAGCGCGCGCGGCAGCTGCTCGAGGCCGAGTGCACCCGCGTCGTCCGCTCGAGCGAGCTGGAAGCGATCACCGGGCTCACCCGCCATGATCTCGCGCGCCAGTTCCGGATCGCGCTCGGTACGAGCCCCCACCGCTACCTGCTCATGCGCCGCCTCGACTTTGCGCGGGCTCGACTGGCGATCGATGCCTCCCTGACCGGTATCGCGGCGGAGGCGGGCTTCGCCGACCAGGCACACTTCACCCGGGCGTTCCGTGCGGCGTTCGGGATGACCCCGGGGCGTTACCGGGCGCTGCTGCGCTACACGACCTCGTCGGTGCGCGCGGTCGTCTCGCCGAAGCGCCCGAGGGCGAACTTCGGCAAGCCGGCGTAGACGTCGGCAATCCGCCGATTGATCTCGGCGTTGGCCAGCGCGAACAGGCTCCGGCCCTGGCGATCGCCCTCGACCAGGAACGGCCCGAGGCGCTCGACCTCCAGCACCCACATGGCCTGCGCGATGCCGAGCTCCTGGAGCCAGTGCACCTCGCGCACGCCCTTGATCGCCTGGCCATAGGCGGCGCCCATGCCATAGCCGACAGTGGTGAGGTAGATCGCGCCGTGCGGCACGAACCACTCGCGGTAGGCCAGCTCGGTCAGGCCGGCCTTGCCGACGATGACCTTCGCGCCCGAGCGCTCGAACCAGCGCGGCATCGACTTGCCGAAGCGGAAGCTGGCCGTCGCCGTCACGGCCTCGACGGCGTACGTGCCGTCGGGCCGCACGCTGGCCGCCGGCGAGCAATGGAAGTTGACGTTGGTCAGCGCGCGCACCGAGTCCGGCACGCCGCGGCCTTCGTCGACGACCTTGCGGTACACGCCCTCGCGCGCAGTATAGAGAAACCCGTCGAGGTACACGACGTCGCCCAGCTCGAGGCTCGCGATCGCCTCGTCGCTGATCGGCGTGGTCAGCGTCACCTCCCGCATGCGGACGTCGAGCACTACTCGATGCCCTCGCGCCGGTAGTAGTCGGTGAACCATTGCGGGTCGGCGCGGAAGTCCACGCGACCGTCGGGATGGATGCGCGCGGTGGCGCGGCGCGAGGACAGACAGAACTGATGGATGCCGACCGGCATGCCGCCCGTGTGCGAGAACGCGATCTCCACGTGCGTGCCGACCACCATCGATGTCCCCGCGAAGCCCATGGCGCCGAGACCGATGTGATTGCCGAGCGCGGTCAGCTCCGCTTCGAGGCGCGCAATCTCCGGATCGGGGTGACGGCTGCCCACCACGCGCAGGCACGCCGCTTCCTTGCCCAGACGCACGCACGTGTCCTTGGAGCCGCCGATGCCGATGCCCACGATGGCCGGCTGACAGGCCAGCCCGCGCTTGCCGTGCTCGATCAGCGTGTCGATGAAGAAGCGCTTGAGGCCGCCGATGCCGTCGGCCGGGAAGAGCATGCGGTAATCGCTGCCGAAGAGCCCGCCCTTGTGGACCGTGGTCACGTCGAGCCACTCGGCATGCGGCTCGAAGGCCCATGTGACCTCGGGCGCGTGGGCGCCGACGTTGTTGTTGTAGTCCACGCGCGTGAGCGGATGCACGCGGTTTGGCCGCAGCGGCACGCTGGCGGTGGCATCGGCCGTGGCGCGGCGCAGCGCGCGCTCGGCCGCCACGAAGCCGCCCTCCACCACCGCCTCGTTCCCCGCGCGCACGTAGTAGCGCGGCAGCCCGGTGTCCGCGCACATCGGCCGCCGCTCGGCGGTGGCGATCTGCCAGTTGCGCAGCATCTCGTCGAGCACGAAGCGCGCGATGCGGTTGTCCTCGCGGTCGCGCGCGGCGATGACGCCCTGGCGATAGTCCTCGGGGATGTCGATGGCGGCCCGCGAGGTCAGCTCGCGGGCGACGTCCTCGATCAGCTTGGCGGGGATCGCCCTCGCCATGACGCTAGGGCCGGCGGAAGGCGCGGGCGATGAACTCGGGGAAGCGCTCCTCGAGCTCGGCCGCGATCGCCGCGGAGACCTCGCGCGCGCTGCCGGGACGCTCGCCGTCGGTGGCCCCCCACGCCTCGAGGTAGGCGTCGTCGTGCACGCCCTGCTGCATGGCGACGGAGTCGATCAGGGCCTGGAAGCGCTCGGACAGCGGCAGCGTGACGGCGTCGGCGGCGTCGCGTGCCTCGACGGAGGCCGGGATGTCCTGCCAGGCGATGATGCGGTACTGGGCCATCACCGTCCGCCCATGAACTGCGCGAGGAGCGCGACGCGGTCGCCGGGCGCCAGCCGCGAGTCGAGATGGTGATCGATGCCCAGCACGGCGTCGTTGACCAGGATCTCGATGTGCTCGCCCAGATCCTGGCCGTGCCACAGCGCGGCCTCCAGCTCCGGGAAGCGGGCGCTCAGACCGCGCAGGATGCTGCGCAGCGTGGCGCCGTCGGCCAGCGGTTCTTCGAACAGACGGCGCGTGCTGCCGTCGCCCCCGACGAACTTGGTAGGCCAGCCGACGATCTCGACCGGGACCGTGGTCACCCGCCCGCCCGCCGGTCCTTTTCCTGGAGGAACTCGCCCTTGTTGCGCAGGCGCTTGACGAGCTCGCCGTAGGAGCTGGTGCGGATGATGCGGTCGAACTGCGCCCGGTAGTTCGAGATCAGGCTGATGTTCTCGATGGCCACGTCGTAGATGAGCCAGCGCTCGCCGCGCTTGTGCATGCGGGCCTCGACCGGCACCTCGGTCCCCTGCTTGGTCGTGACCTTGCCGCGCACGGTGGCGATGTCGCCGTCGATCTTCTCGTCCGTGAACTTCAGCCGCTCGCCGCCGTAGAGATCGATCTTGGCGATGTACGTGCGCTCCAGCAGGTCGGCGAACAGCCCCACGAACTCCTCGCGCTCGGTCGGGGTGCGCTGCTGCCAGTGGGGCCCCAGCGCCCGGCGGGCGGTCTCCTGGACGTCGAAGGCCTCGACGGCCAGCTTGCGGACGGCGGCCCGGCGGTCGGACGCTTTGAGGTTCTGGTCCTCGAGCACCTTCACCACGGCGTCCGTGTACTCCTTCACATTGTCGGTCGGGGCACCCGCCCAGGCCGGCGTTGCGGCCAGCAGGAGGGCAACAGCCGCGATTAGCCGGAGCGTTGCGATTCGTCTCATCGGCGGGGGGGAACCTCCTGCTCCGCAGTATACCGTGGGCGGGCCACGACCCGCCCCCGACCCGCGGCGTACGCCCCTTGACTCGACACCCGCGATTTTGCGACTGTGGGCGAACGCGCGAGCCGATTGGAAGTCTTGCAATCGCGCCTGCCCGGGGTTGCCGGGGGCTGGTAGTCCGACCTGCTGTGACGGAAGTATCCGTAAAAGCAGCGCTGAGACACCAAACGGAGGCCCCTTTGGTCGCACGCCGTGGCGCATTGAGCCTGATCGTCGCCGTCCTCGTCTTCGCCGCCGGGGCTGTCCCGGCACTGGGTCAGGACTTCGACTTTGCGGCCGTGCCACGGGTGACGCTCGGGCTGACCAATCAAGGTCCTGTAGGCGGCCTCTGCTCGACCGGGCTCCTGAACTTCAGCCGCAGCGTGGGCGCCGGCGCGGTCATCGGGACCCTGCTGTCCGGCAACAACAGCTTCTGCGGTGACCTCGGCTCGGAAGTCGTCAGCGGCGGCGCGCTCAGCATCCTCACGGGCAACAACAGCGTCTCGGGCGTCATCGGGAGCGGTGAGTTCCTGCTCGGTCAGCTCGTGCCGAACGGACACGCCATCGTCGCGCTCGACATCATGGCGGTTCCCGGCGACGGCGAGATCGCCGGCGGCCTCACCGGGGTCGGCCTGACCGCCCTCGTAGAGCGCCACGGCGCCACCTTCACGCAGAACGACCTGACCGGGACCTGGCGGGTCAAGGCGTTGGCGGCCGACCAGTTCCCCGACGGTCCCGGCGGCCAGACGAACTCGATCTTCGGCTCCATCAGGATCTTCGCGAACAAGAGCGTCACCGGCACGCTGAACTTCTCCGACGGCCACCTCGAAACGATCACCGACGGCATCCTCAGCCTGTCGTCCGCCGGCGAGCTCATGGGCACCCTCACCACCGTCTTCCTGGGTGACGTCTTCCGGGACATCGACGTGAAGGGCCTGATGGCCCCGGACAAGAATTTCGTGGCGGGCGTCACGCATAGCGAGCGATTCGGCAGCGCCCAGGACGGAATGTTCTTCCTCCAGAAGGAACCGACCGGGACGACCTACACCCAGGCCAACCTGGCGGGCACCTGGAACCTGTTCGCGCTCCAGGGGGGGACCGATGACAGCAGCGACGGGGTTCCGTTCCTCGGAACGCTGACGTTCAACGGCAGCGGTGTCGTCACCGGCTCGAATCTGATCTCGCCGCTCGGAACATTTTCGTCGGTCGTCGATAGCTTGTTCCAGCTCGGCCCGCAGGGCTTCATCAGCGGCTTCGCAGAGTTCGACGACGAGTCCTTCCTCGAAGCCCAGGCCACGATGTTCAAGGAAAAGAACCAGATCATCGGCGTGAACCTCTTCGAGGACAGCAACGGATTTCAGACCGCTGGCCTGTTCGTCATGTTCAAGCAGGGCCCGCCACCCCCGGCCTCGGTCGTGCAGTTCAGTACCGGGAACTACAGCGTCCAGGAGGGTCTGACCGCCACCATCACGCTCACGCGCAGCGGCGTCACCACGACGGCCGTCACGGTGGACTACGTCGCCATCGATCCGCTCTTCGACGGCGCCGTGGCGACGGGGACGGTGACCTTCCCGGCCGGCGCGACGTCGCGGACCTTCCCGGTGCCGACGTCCGGGAATTTTAATCCCGACGCCGACCGCATCCTGAGCCTGGCGCTCAGCAACCCGACCAACGGCGCCACGCTCGGCGCGCGCTCCACCGCCAACCTCATCGTCCTCAACGACGACTCCACGTTCGCCTTCAGCCAGCCGACCTTCACCGTCAGCGAGAAGGCCGGCAAGGCGACCATCATGGTCAACCGCTCGGGTGGCCTCGGCTTCCCGGCGAGCGTGCCGTTCACCGTCACCCCAGGCACTGCCGTCGCCGGCAAGGACTTCGTGCCGATCAGCGGCAACCTGTCCTTCGCCAAGAACGTCGCGACCGCCAAGTTCGATGTGACGGTCAAGGACAACAGCGATCTCGACGGTGCGCGGACGGTCGTGTTGCAGCTGTTCCCGCCGACGCCGCTGCTGCTGCGCCCGGCCGGGGCGGCGCCCGCCGAGGTGGCGAACCCGACGGCCATCCTGACGATCACGGACGACGACACCCCCGGCGTCTTCAAGCTGAGCAGCGGGACCTACAGTGGTGACGAGGGCACTTCCGTCATCATCACGATCGTGCGCGCGCCCGCCACCGCCGGCGCCCCGCTGGGCGGCAACGTCTCCGTCGACTACTTCACGTCCAACAACAACAGCGCCATCGGCGGCCTCGACTACACGGGCACCGCCGGAACCGTGACGTTCACGGGCACACAGACGATGAAGACGGTCAGCATCCCGCTGACCAAGGACAACATCGCCGAGGGCCCCGAGCACTTCCTGTTCAACCTCGGCACGCCCAGCGCCGGCACGCTCGGCTCGCCCTCGGTCGCGCGCGTGAACATCAACGACATCGACAAGGGCGGCGTGGTCACGCTCAGCGCCAGCAGTTACTCGGTCAGCGAGGGCGCCGGCAACATCAGCATCACGGTCAAGCGCACCGGCGGCACCGCGGCCAACGTGTCGGTACGGCTCACCACCAGCCGCGGCACCGCCAGCGACGGCGTGGACTACGGTGACGTCAACACCACGGTCGTCTTCGGGCTCAACGAGACGATGAAGAACGTCGTGATCCCGATCTTCCAGGACACCGATGCCGAGGGCAACGAGACGTTCAATGTGACCCTGAGCAATCCGCAGGGCGGCGCCACGCTCGGCAGCCCGTCCACGGCGGTCGTCACGATCGTCGACGACGAGTCCGCGATCACGTTCGCGCAGGCTGCCTTCTCGGCGAAGGAGGGCACGTCGGGACGGATTGCCGTGACGCGCTCGGGGGCCCTGAAAACCCCGGCGGTGGTGACCTACAACATCTCCAGCATCACCGCGTTGCCCGGGGTGGACTTCAGCGGTCCCGTCTCCGGCTCCCTGAGCTTCGCACCCAACGTGACCCAGCTGTTCCTGATGATCCCGACCATCGACAACAAGATCGTGGACGGCAACCGCAGCCTCACGGTCACCCTGAGCAACCCCACGGGCGGCGCTCAGCTGGCCAGCCCCTCCACCGCCACCTTCACCATCGTCGACGACGATCAGGCGGGCGTCTTCCGCATGGGCGCCGGCGGCTACGCGGTCAAGGAAGGCGGCTCGGTGATGGTGGACATCCTGCGGCTGCCCGCAACCGGCAACAGCGGGCCGCTCGGCGCCAACATCTCCATCAACTTCACCACCAGCAGCGGCAACGCCAGCGCCGGCACCGACTTCGTCCACACCTCCGGCACCGTCGTCTTCGGCGCGCTCGAGACCAAGCGCAGTGTGCCGATCCAGACCCTGCCCGACACCATCGTGGATCCGAACAAGAGCTTCGTCTTCACCCTCAGCAGCCCCGGCGGCGGCGCCACGCTCGGCGCACCGTCCACCGCGAACATCCTGATCCAGGATGACGACTCAGCCGGCGTGGTGTTCCTGAGTCAGACCGCCTACAAGGTCAGCGAGGGGGCCGGCAACATCAGCATCACCGTCATGCGCACCGGCGGCACGGCCAACGCCTCCGTGCACTTCGCCACCGTGCCGGGCACGGCAACCGACGGCGTCAGCGGCGGCGCCCCGCGGCCGGCGCCCGGGTTCCCCATCCTCGACGGCGGCAGCTCGGATTACGGCGCGGTCTCCATGCCCCTGAACTTCGGCGCCGGCGAGATGAAGAAGACCGTCGTCATCCCGATCTTCCAGGACGGCCTGGCCGAGGGTGATGAGGTCTTCACGGTCACTCTGAGCAACCCGCAGGGGGGTCTCAAGCTCGGCGCGCCGGCCAGCGCGCCGGTCACGATCACCGACGATGAGATCGTGATCCAGTTCGCCAACCGCTTTCAGAACAACCAGCCGGTCGTCGTCCGCACCGGACCGCTCACGGCCAACGTGTCCGTGCAGTACATGGCCAGCAGCGGTACCGCCATCCAGGGCGAGGACTTCGACCTCCAGCCGGGCACGCTCGTTTTCCCGCCCGGCGTCAGCGTCCGCACCATCCCGATCAAGACCTTCAACGACAACGTCGCCGAGGGTCCCGAGACCTTCACCGTCACGCTGATGAACCCGAGCCCGCCGGCGCAGCTCGGGCCCAACTTCACGCAGATCTTCACGCTCGACGACAACGACTTCGGCGGCATCCTGAACTTCGCCAACACCAGCCCCACCGCCGTGATGGGGCAGTCCAAGTCCATCGTGGTCACACGCACCGGCGGTCTCGGCACCGTGATGACCGTCGACTGGTCGGCCATCGGCGGCACCGCCGTGCCCGACAGCGATTTCTCCCCGGCATCCGGCCGATTCACCTTCCTGGCGAACCAGGCGAGCCAGAGCTTCTCCGTCAACATCAGCGAGGCGGCGACCGCAGCCGGCAAGACCATCGTCTTCGGCCTGACGCCCCCCGGCTTCAACACGACGCCCGCGTCGTCCAGGCTCGGCGCCGCCAACGTCTCGACGCTGACCATCCTCGGCGCGCCGACCTCGGTGATCCAGTTCGCGCAACCGACCTACGCCGTCTTCGAGAACGAAGGCTTCGCGACCATCACGGTGAAGCGCTCGGGGAATCTCTCCCAGCCGGCCACCGTGCACTATGCGACGAGCAACGGCACCGCCACGACGAGCAACGAGGACTACAGCCCCACCTCCGGCACGCTGACGTTCCCGGCGTCAGAAGGCTCGTACCAGCACCTCACCTTCAACGTGGAGGTCACTGACGACGGCGCGGCCGAAGGGCCCGAGACGGTCAACCTGACGCTGAGCAACCCCTCGAGCAATGCCGCGCTGGGTCCGCAGGCGACGGCGGTCCTGACGATCAATGACCCCGCGGCCTCGGCCGCAAACTACGACTTCCTCGTGCTCTACTCCGGCGGCGTCACCGTGGGCTTGCCCTCGATCAGCGACAGCCTCAACGTGGCCTTCTCCACGAACGGCGGGGGCAATACGGTCTTCTCCGCCAACCTCGAGACCTTCCCGATCGACCTGCACACCGCGGCCGCGCTGCCCAACGGAGACGTCAGCAACCTGCGCGGCATCCGCTTCCCCGTGGACGCGGGCGAGAACGTCGCGTTCCTGGCCGACTTCGAGTTCGGCGGCTCCGGCGTCGTGGTCTCGACCAACAACTCACCGACGATCGTGTACACGACCGGGGCGAGCGTCGGGGAGCCCGCCTTCAGCGACAACGGCAACCTGGCCTTCCAGGCTCTCGTCGCCGAGTGCTCGTCGAATTGCGACGCGGTGCTGCTCGGCACCCGCTCGACGGGCGTCGGCATCGCGGTCCGAAACGGTGATACCGTGCCCGGCATCGGCTTCCTCAACACCATCCGGCCGAACACCGCCGTCAACAGCAACGCCACCGTGGCGTTCACCGGCACGACGTTCAGCGGCGTCACCGGTGTGTTCACGACCATCGGTCATGGGGCGATCGTCAACATCAGCACCACCAGCGACGACGTCTACAGCGGCTACGGCGACAGCGTGTCGATCAACGACGCCGGCACCGTCGCCTTCCTGGGCTTCCGGCCGAACGGCCAGGCGTCCATCGTCCTCGCGGACGACGGCGGCACCACGCCCTTCGTCACGACGAGCCCGGCCGGCTTCAGCTCCTTCTCCGCGCCCGGCTCGGCGTCCCCGGTGATCAGCAACAGCGGGGTGGTGGCCTTCGTCGCGATCTTCGGCGGCGAGGACAAGGGCATCTTCATCGGCCCCGACCTCGTCAACGACAAGGTCGTGGCCACCGGCGACGTCATCGATGGCCGGATCGTCACCGACGTCGAGCTCGGCGGGATCAACAGCGACGGCCAGATCTCGTTCCGGGCCACGCTCTTCAACGGCGTGTTCAACGAGCAGGCGGCGATCGTCGCCACGCCGAAGTAG
>JBKPRI010000058.1:0-15299 GCA_046734515.1 Candidatus Methylomirabilota bacterium
GCTTGATGGTGCAGTCGGTGGCGTCGCCGGTGGGATCCACGCGGCCGCTGATGACGAACAGCGCATGCACGCCACCGTCGCGCGAGCCATCGGGCTTGTACTTGAAGCGCGCCTCGCGCACCGGGCCGTAGAGCCGGAGGAACGAGGGCACGGTATTGCGCGCGCCGAACGCGGTCGCCACCGCCATCTGCGGATTCACGGCCGGACTGCTGCCGCCCACGGCGGGCTGGGTGTGACAGCCGGCGCAGCTGTCGAGGTTGAAGCGTGGACCGAGGCCGCTGCCGATCCCATCCTCTTCGGCGAAATCCTCGAGGCCCGCCTCGAACACGGCGGTCTGCGCCGCTGACAGTCCGTCCAGGATTCCGCCGGCGCCGGGCGCGCCGCCGCGCACGCCGGGATCGCGCGCGATGAATTGACCAGGCGCCTGGCTCGCACCGAGCGCGAGCGCGACCGTGAGCGAGAGCACGAGCGCGTGTCGTCTCATGGACACCCCCTTCGACCGCCTTGTGGCGGCGCGCGGGAGAGCGCACGAGATATGCCAGAGCGGGGAGCGCAGAAAATCGAGAACTACGGCGACAGCACGACGGATCCCGTGTCAGGTTCGCGGCGAACGCCGTCAGCGCACTGACGAGCGGATGCCGTCAGCACGCTGACGACCGATGTACGTCAGCGGAAGCGCGGCATCACTTCGCGCGCGAACAATTCCATCGAGCGCCGCACCTGATCTTGCGGCAGGCCGCCGAAATTCATCCAGCAAAGCACTTCGCCGACACCGAGTCGATCCATTTCCTCGATTTTCGCGGCGACGGTATCGGGCGATCCGATCGCGAGCGTCTCGGCGACGAGCTGCTCCCACGTGATCGTGCCCATGCGCTCGGCGAGCGTGCGGAAGCCGGGCTGCAACAGCGGGTGCACGCGCTCGATGTTGTCCGGGATGAGGAACCGGCGCAGCGCATCCTGGTACCACATCTCCGCGTCGCGGGCCTCGGCCTGCGCCTGCGCGTCGGTGGGCGCGACGTGAATGTGACGCGAGACGCCCCAGCGGCTCAGCAGGCCGGCGATCTCGGCGTCGCTGCGCCCGCCCTTCTTGCACGCCTTCACGTACGTGTCGCGCTGCGAGGCGAGCTGCTCGATGGGTCCGCGCAGGATCGAGTTCAGCATGGGCAATCCACGCAGCGCGGTGGCCTCGATGGTGTCCGGGCTGACACAGACGATGTAGAGCGGGGGATGCGGGCGCTGCACCGGCTTGGGAATGACCCGGACCTCGGGGATGGTGAAGTGCTGGCCCTCGAACGAGAACCGCTCCTGGGTCCACGCCCGTACCATGATTGCCAGGGTCTCTTCGAAGCGCTCCCGGCTCTCGATCTGGGGGATCCGGTAGCCCTCGAATTCAACCGGGCGGTTGCCACGGCCCACGCCGACGTCGAGCCGGCCGCCGCTGAGGATGTCGACGATGGCCAGCTCCTCGGCGAGCCGGATCGGATCGTGGAACGGCAGGATGGCAGCGGCCAGGCCGATCCGGACGCGCTGGGTCTTCATGGCCGCGGCGGTGGCGAGAATCGCCGGGGATACTGAGAGGCCGTACTCGATGAAGTGGTGCTCGGTCAGCCAGATGCTGTCGAACCCCAGCTCCTCGGTCCAGACCATCTGCTGGATCTCGCGCTGCACGACCTCGGGATGCGCCAGCGCGGGTGGGGCTTGCAGGAAATAGTAGGTTCCGAATCGCATGCCCGCGACTCTACCCCAGCCCCGATCGTCCTACCACCTGCCGAGGTTGGGGGAGGGGGCCGCGTTGGCTATACTGAACATGTTGCGATGCTCGTGCGTCTAAGTCGCCGGAGGAGGGTGCCATGAAGAGGATCGCCACGGTCGCCCTGCTGATGGTGGCCCTGCTTCTCGTGTCTGCGGAGCCGAGCCTGGCCTGGCGTGGCCACTATCACGGGGGCCCCCGCGTCTACGTCGGGTTCGGGGCCTACTATCCGTACTATCCGTATTACCCGTACTACTACTATCCGCCGCCGTACTACACGTACTCGCCGCCGCCCGTGGTCGTCCAGGAGCCGCCCGTGTACGTGCAGCAGCCCCAGCAGCCCCAGCAGGCCCAGCCGCAGCCGCAGGTGCAGGTGTCGCCGGGCCCGGCGGACGCCTTCTGGTACTACTGCCCCAGCTCGAAGGGGTACTACCCGAGCGTGCAGACCTGCCCGGAGCCGTGGGTCAAGGTTCCGCCGCGACAGGATTGACGCCATGAACAAGCCGATCGCGCTCTGCCTGGTCGTGAGCGTGCTCGCCGCGGGATGCGTCTCGGTGCCGTCGGGACCGAGCGTGATGGTGCTCCCGGGCAGCGGCAAGGCGTTCAACGAGTTCCAGGTCGACGACACCGACTGCCGCCAGTTCGCCAGTCAGCAGGTGGGCACGAGCGTCAACGAGAGCGGGGCGCGGAACACCGCCACGGGAGCGGCCCTCGGCACGGTGATCGGCGCCGCGCTCGGCGCCGCGATCGGGGCCGCCGCCGGCAGCCCCGCGACGGGAGCGGCCGTGGGCGCCGGCGCCGGCCTCTTCGGCGGCACCGCCGTCGGCTCGGGGAACGCCCAGACGGCGCAGTACTCGGTGCAGAAGCGCTACGACGCCAGCTACGTCCAGTGCATGTACTCGAAGGGCAACCAGGTGCCGGTCGCGCGCGGCTCGGTACCGGCGGCGTATACACAGCAGCCCTACTCGCACCAGCCCAGCGCGGCGGCGCCACCTCCTCCGCCTCCGCCGCCGGCGTACACGCCGACGACGTCGAGCACGCCACCGCCGCCTCCGCCGAGCGCAGGGGCCGTCCCCCCGCCACCGGCGGGGACGCCGCCGCCGCCACCGCCGGCGTACCGGTAACCGCTCCGCACTGAGATTTCAGCGCGCGGGCGAGGTCGACACCCCGTCTCGACTTCGCGCCGCGCGCTTCGTATTTGTGGCCTAGACGCGGGCGAGAGGACCGCGGAGCAGGCGGCCGGGCAGTGCGCCCGTGTGCTTGCCGTCGTCGAGCAGCACCTGGCCGTTCACGACCGTGTTCTTGATACCGCGGCAGCGCTGCGTCAGCCGCTTGGCGCCCGCCGGCAGGTCATGCACGACCTCCGGCATCTCGGCCGCGATCGTGGCCGGGTCGAACACACAGAGATCCGCCGCCATGCCGGGACGGATGAGGCCCCGGTCGGCGAAGCCCCACTGCGTGGCCGGCACCAGCGTGAGCATCCGCACGGCCTGCTCCAGCGTGAAGGCCTGGCGCTCGCGCACCCAGTAGGCGAGCAGGTGCGTCTGGAGCGACGAGTCCATGAGCTGCGAGACGTGGGCCCCGGAGTCCGAGAAGGTGACGACCGCGCGCGGCAGCTTCATGAGGTCCAGCGCGATGTCCTGGTCTTCGTTGGCGATCGGGGTGAGGAAGAAGACGTTGAAGTCCGTCTCGAGCCCGAGGTCGAGCATGATCTCGACCGGGTCGCTGTTGCGCTCGCGGGCGATCTCCGCCACCGAGCGGTGGGTGCCGTGCACGCTCTCCATCACGAAGATCCGGTCGAACGGCGTCGGCTTGGCCTCGGTACCCCGTGCCTTGCCGTCGTACTTCGCCCCGGCAGCCGCCACGAGCTGGGCGCGGACGGCCGGGTCGCGATACTTCGCCCGCTGCTCGGCGAGCGGCAGCTTCCGGATCTCGTTCCAGACCGGCAGCTTGTCGAAGGGCAGCTGGGTACGGAAGGACAGCACGGCCGAGAGCGCGCGGCTGTGGACCTGGGCGAACATGCGTCCCCCGGCTGCCGCGGTGTCGTCGAGTAGCCTCACGTAATCCTTGTAGACCCCGGGGGCATCCTTGCGGGAAAACAGGCCGAACGTGACCGGTCGCCCGCTCTCGACGGCGAGCTCCCGCAGGCGCCGGTGGTAATCGTGGCGCAGGGCGGGGTCGACGTCCTTGCTGCGGTCCACGTTCTCGCCGGCCAGCTCGAAGATGCCGGCGTTCAGATCGCCCATGGCGTTGACGAGCCGGCGAACCTCCGACCACTCGGCCATGCGGCTGGCCACCGGGCGGCGGTCGGGCGTCTCGTGGCTCGGCGAGCGCGAGGTGGTGAAGCCGATGGCGCCGGCCTCGATCGCGTCGCGCAGCTGGGCCTCCATCGCCTTCAGGTCGTCCTCGGTCGCGGCGCCATCGAAGGCGCGTTCGCCCATGACGTAGGTGCGCAGCGCGGAGTGGCCGATGTAGCCCGAGTAGTTGATGCCCTTGGGCAGGCGCTCGAGCGTGTCCATGTACTCGCGGTAGGTCGTCCACGACCACTCGATGCCGACGTTCATGGCGTCCGCCGAGATGTCCTCGGCGCGCTCCAGGTTGCGCATGACGAGGTGCTTGTCCTTGTCGGCGCACGGCGCCAGCGTGAAGCCGCAGTTGCCCATCACGACGCTGGTGATGCCGTGCCAGCACGAGCACGTCCCGAGCGGATCCCAGAAGATCTGGGCGTCCATGTGGGTGTGCCCGTCGATGAAGCCGGGCGCGACCACGTGCCCCTCGGCGTCGACGACCTTCTTCGCGCTCTCGCGGATGCGACCGATGGACGCGATGCGGCCGTCCTGCACGGCCACGTCGGCGCGGAAGCGGGGAAGGCCGGAGCCGTCGATCACCGTACCGTTCTTGATCACCAGGTCGTACGACATGCGCTCGCTCCTCTCACCATCACTGCGGGGCACTGCGGGTCGTTGTTGCGCCCAATCGTACTACAGACATGGGGGCCCCGAGATGGCCGCCGTATACTCGGGTCCCTCAGGAGGGCTCGCGATGGGGATGCTGGACGGCAAGGTGGCGGTGGTGACGGGTGGGGGAACGGGGATCGGGCGGGCCGTGTCCATCGGGCTCGCGGCGGCGGGCGCGGCCGTGATCGTGAACGACTACGGCGTCAGCGTGGACGGCCGCGATCCGTCCAGCGAGCCGGCCAACGAGGTGGTGGCCACCATCAAGAAGGCCGGCGGGCGGGCGCTGGCTAGCCCCGAGAGCGTGGCCACCATGGCCGGCGGCCGCAACGTCGTGAACCTCGCGCTGAAGGAGTTCGGCGACCTCCACATCCTCGTCTGCTGCGCCGGTATCCTGCGCGAGCGGATGATCTTCAACATGTCGGAAGAGGAGTGGGACGCGGTCATCGCCGTCCATCTCAAGGGCCACTTCACCGTCATGCAGCCGACCACCGCGCACATGCGCGAGAAGAAGCGCGGCTGCATCATCGGCTTCACCTCCACGGCGGGGCTCGAGGGCAGCCCCGGCCAGCCGAACTACTCCGCCGCCAAGGAAGGCATCGTCGGCCTCATGCGCTCGACCGCGCTCGCCATGGCCAAGTACGGCGTGCGCTGTAACGTGATTTCACCGACCGCCGACACGCGCATGACCCAGCGCCTGCCCGGCGAGCGGCGCGGCGCCGCGACGGCCACGCCGCCCGAGGCCATCGCGCCGGTCGTGGCCTACCTCGCGAGCGATCGCGCCGCGCACATCACCGGCCAGATCGTGGGCGTGCGCGGAGAAGAGGTCACGGTCTACTCGCACCAGGCGCCGCTGCGCACGGCCACGCGGGCCACGCCGTGGACGCCGGAAGACCTCGCGGAGGTATGGGACCGCACGCTCGGTCAGGATCGGCTGCGGCGGCTCGACACGATGAAGATCCCGTGGCCGGTGAGTCCGAGCGCGACCTAGCGCGACGGCGTCTGCGGCTGCTCCCAGGACTCCACGCGGCCGGAGCGAAGGGTGACGACGACGGTCATGTCGGGGGGCGTCGTGCCCTCGCGGAACTCGACCTTCTCGATGTCGGCGGGGCGGATGCCGCGATGGTCCATCTCCCACTCGAAGGTGGGCCAGTGCTCGGGGCGAAAGCCGTAGGTCATCGGCGCTAGATCTCCGAGTACCCGGTGCCCCGCGTCTCGACACCGCGGCCGCGCGCCGCAGTGATCCAGCCGAACTCCTTGAGGATCTGCTGGCTGTAGGTCACGCGGCCCGTGACGCGATCGAGCGGCTCGGTGGCCAGGAGCAGGACGGCCTTCGCCATCAGCTCGGGGCGCTCACCGCGCGGGTCGTCGAGATCCTTCACGAGCTTGTGGTAGACGGTGCCGGGCGTGGGCACGACCTGCGAGGGCGACACGCAGGTGACGGAGACGCCGAACTCGTACACCTCGGCGGCGAGCCCCTGCGTGAACCGCTCGAGCGCGGCCTTCTCGGCGCCATAGCAGGTCCCGCCCCGGGTGATCTTGAGGGGCTCCCTGTACGGCCCGCGCCCGGGCCCGATCGCCGCACCGGAGCCGATGTTGACGATGGCGCCGCGCTTGCGCTCGACCATGTCGCGGAGCACGAGCTGGCTCAGCACGAACGGCGCGTGGACGTTGACGGCCCACGAGGCGAGCCACTTGTTCACGGGATAGTCGCGGACGGGCATGAAGTACGTCAGCGCCGCGTTGTTGACGAGCACGTCGATCGGCCCGTAGATCCTGCGCGCGGCCTCGACGAGCTTCTCGCACTCGGCCGGATCGGCGATGTTGGCGGCCACGGCGTGCGCCTGGCCGCCGGTCTTCTTGATCTCCTCGACGGTGGTCTCGAGCGAGCCGGCCAGCCGGTGATCGCCCTCCTTGAGCGTGCGTGCCGCGCACACCACGCGTCCGCCTTCGGCGGCGAGCAGGCGCGCCACGTCCGCGCCGATGCCGCGGCTGGCGCCGGTGACGAGCACGACCTTGCCGTCCAGCTTGGGCATGACTCAGTCGATCGGGATGAAGAGGCAGTGCCGCATCTTGCCGTCGATGGCCTTGGACAGGTGGCCCTTGCCCCAGGTGTCCTCGACCAGGATGATCTCGCCCGCGCCGATCTTGCGGCTCTCGCCGTCGCTGGCGGTGATCTGCACGCCGGCGTCGAGGTTCACGATGTACTGGCGGCGCGGGGCGGGATGCCAGTCGAGATCGTAGTCGGGCATGACCTCGCGGAAGATGATCCCCGTGGCCGGCATGCGCTCGGACAGGCGGCCGGCGCGCGAGGATTCGGTCAGCGGGATCTCCACGGTCTCGAAGTGCGACTCTCCGTTCTTGTCGGCGTACAACCGATGGATCTTCATGGTCCGCGGTCCTCCCCGTTGGCCGCAGCAGTGTCGTCCAAGGCGGCCGATTCTGCAAGCGCAGTAGGAAAAATGTTTCCTATCGAATCGCGTCTCGCCCGAGTGGTATGAGTAAGGTCAACGCATGCGAGCCCTTCACGCACGAGGGCGGTGATGAACGCCGCCGCCCGCGAGGCCCCGCGGCCCGATCAACCCGTCTCGATCCTGATCGTGGACGACGTCTCCGATACACGGGAGATGTATGCGTTCTATTTTCGCAAGCAGGGGTTCACCGTGTTCACCGCGCTCGACGGCCGCAACGGCCTCGACGTGGCCACCGCCCAGCGGCCCGACGTGATCGTAATGGACCTGTCCATGCCCGGGATGGACGGGATCACCGCGACGCGGACCCTCAAGCGGGATGCCCGGCTGCGCCACATCCCGATCCTCATCCTGACCGGCTATCCGATGCGCGCGGTCCAGGAGGGTGTGCTGGAGGCCGGCGCGGATGGATTTCTCACGAAGCCCTGTCTGCCCGACGAGCTCGAGCAACACGTCCGGCGGGCGCTCGACGCCGGCCCCCAACGCGCGCGGTGACCGCACCCAGCCGCGACGCCGCTCAGCTCCTGGGATTGCTGCGCCGCTCGCCGCTGATCTGCACGGGCTGCGCGGCAGTCAAGCTCGCGCTCAGCGCGGAGCGCGTCCTGACTGCCGCGAGCGAGCTCACGCGCAGCGCGGCCGTGGAACAGACGGGCGGCCGGTGCTCGGTCTGCGGCCGGACGCAGGCGGTGATGGTGCTGGCGAAGTAAGGTCTGGTATTTTCGTGGCGCCCGATCCCACTGGAGGCGCCAATGGTACGGTACGGGAAGCCTGCTCCGGAGTTCAGCCTGCCCTCGACGGAAGGGCGCCCGCTCGCGCTCAGCGACTTTCGCGGCAAGGACGTCGTGCTGATCTTCTACTGTTACGCGTGGGGCAGCATCTGAACGCCCGAGCTGGCCGGCCTCGGTGAGGCCGTGCAGGCGCTGCAGGCGCGGGGCGTGGTGGTGGTGGGGATCAGCGGCGACAGCCCGCCCTGCCACGCGGCGTTCGTCAAGGCGCGCGGGGTGACGTTCCCGCAGCTCAGCGACCTGCACCGCACGGCGATCACCGCCTACGGGGTGCTGGACGAGGAGCGCAACGTGGCCTACCGCTCGACCTTCGTCGTGGACCGCGACGGCGTGCTGCGCTGGGGCCAAGCCGGCGATCGCCAGATGATCCGCGACGGCCAGGAGATCGTGCGCGTGATGAACGTGATCGAGGGCCTCAGGACGACCTGAGCCGTCGCGTCCACACCGACAGCGCCTCCAGCAGCGCGCGCAGCCCGGTCCGTGACGCCTCGTCGGTCAGCCGGCCGTCCGCGTCGACCTTCTGGTGGGCCGCCGATACGAAGACCTCGGGCTTGTTCAGCGGCAGCATGTCGAGGTACACGCACGTCTGCCGCAGGTGGTATTGCGCGCGCGCCGTGCCGAAGCCGCCCGCCGAGGCGCCGGCCATGGCGACCGGCTTGCCGCGGAACGGCTGATCGGGCGGGCGCGAGGCCCAGTCGATGGCGTTCTTGAGCACGCCCGCCATGGAGTAGTTGTACTCGGGCGTCACGATCAGCAGCGCATCCGCCGCGGCGATGCGCTCGCGGAAGCGCCGCACCGCCTCGGGCATCCCCGCCGCCTCCACGTCGCCGTCGTAGAGCGGAATGCCGTGCAGGTCGAAGGTCTCGAGCTTCACGTCGGGCGGCGCCAGCTCGACGGCGGCCCGCAGCACCGCCGCGTTATACGAGCCCTTGCGCAGGCTGCCGGCGAACCCGAGGACGGTGATCGCGTCTGCCATGACTCCTCCTGTCAGACCGGCACCAGGATCAGGACGAGCCACCCGACCGCGAGGGTCAGGATGGTCAGGGGCACGCCGACCCGAGAGTACTCCACGAAGCCGATCTCCACGCGTCCCTCGCGCGCGGCTTCCGCCACGATCAGGTTGGCGACGGAGCCGAGCAAGGTGAGATTGCCCGCGAGCGTGGTCGCCATGGCGAGAATCAGCCACGCCCGATCGGGTTCGCCGAGGGTCGGAATGATCGGCTTGAAGAGCAGCACGGCCGGCACGTTCGACACGAGGTTCGACACGACGGCGGCGACGAGCGTCAGCATCATCGGGCGGTGGAGACCCAGGCGTCCCGCCCAGGCGGCGAGCTCCTCGACGAAGCCCGAGCGCTCGAGCGCGCCAGTCAGGACGAAGAGGCCCACGAAGAGGACGAGCAGCCCCCAGTTCACCTCGCGGTAGACCTTGTCCGGCTTCACCCTCCGCGTGAGCAGCGAGTACGCGGCCCCCGCGATCGCCACCAGCGCGATCGGCACGCCGGCCAGAAAGGCGACGAGCATCACGGCGACGGCGAGCAGCGTCTTGATCATCAGCGGGTAGTGCACCGCGTGCCGCGCGGGCGGCGCGCCCTCCATGATCTCGGCAGGCAGCGCGCGTCGGTAGACGAGCCATACGACGCCGTACACGGCGACGAGGCCGACGAGGGCCACGGGCGCCTGGCGGACGAGGAAGGCGCGGTACGTCACGCTCGAGAAACTGCCCACCAGCATGTTCTGCGGGTTGCCGGTCAGCGTGGCCACGCTGCCGACGTTGGCGGCCGTCGCCAGCGCGATCAGATAGGGCACCGGCGGCAGCCCCAGGCGTCGCGTGATCGCCAGCACGAGCGGCGCCAGGACGAGGCAGACGACGTCGTTGACGAACAGGGCCGACAGCACGCCTGCCGCGCCGACGATGGCGGCGAGCAGCCCACGCGGCGTGCGCGCGCGGCGGATCGCCCACAGCGTCACCAGGCTGAAGAACCCCGACAGGCGCAAGTAGGCCGCGACGATCATCATCCCGAAGAGGAGCACGAGGGTGTGGGCGTCCACGCTCCGCACCGCGTCGTCCCACGCGAGGCTGCCGGTCACCACCATGGCGGCGGCCGCGATGATGGCGACGCCGGTCCGGTCCACCCGGAGCCCGGGGACGCGGCCCAGACCGAGCGCCACGTAGGCGGCGGTGAAGATGGCGAGGGTCACGGCGTGGTCGAAGGGCGGAACAGGCACGACGCCCAGAGTATCGCGGCGCGGGCCGCTGGCCTCGACCTTGCTGTGAGAGGGGCGCCAGGGAAGGCCGGATGGCGACGATCGCGATCTTCAACAGCAGTGAGGACACCGTCGAGGCCCTGCGCCTGGTCTTCGAACACCGTGGATTCGAGACGGTGAGCGAGCACATCGATCACATCAAGCGGGGCGTGGTGGATTTCGTCGACTTCGTCAAGACCCATGACCCGCAGGCGGTCGTGTACGACATCGCCCCGCCCTACGATCACAACTGGACGTTTCTGAAGCTCATCCGCAACAGCGAGGTGATGCGAGGGCGGCCGGTCGTGCTGACCACGACCCACAAGGCCAACCTCGAGCGCCTGGTCGGTCCCACCGAGGCCCTCGAGATCATCGGCAAGCCGTACGACCTCGAGCAGGTCGTGGAGGCGGCCGTCCGCGCGATCGAGGCACGCTAGTCGGCCGGCGCGTAGCTCCATTCGATGCGGCGCACGGCGTCGCCGCGGAACTGGAGCTCGACGGTGTTCGGAAACCCATCCGCGTCGAGATAGAGCACGCTGCCGTCGGACACGAGCTGCGGCTCACCCAGCACCGCCTCGACGCGCGCCCGCGTCGTCCCCACGTTGAGGCCGCGGGGCAGCGGCCAGCGGGGCTCGCTGATCTCGACGCCGCGCACCGTGGTGGTGCGCGTCGAGACCGTGACGACGAGCCCGGTGTAGGCGAGCGCCAGCGCGGGCTCCGCCGGCGCGGTCGGCGTGGCCGGTAGCGTCCGCTGGCGCACGCTCAGCGGGGGACCGAGCGCCTGCTCGACGGCGGCGCGCGTGCGCCCGAACAGCGCTCGCGGCGCGTTGATCAAGTCGTCGACGGCGACGATGTCGGTGCCGCCCGCCGCACCCAGGGCCGGAGCGGTCAGGAGCAGAACGACGAGCGCGATGACGGCGCGCACGCGCTGGATCCTATCGTAAGATCCGCCCGCATGAGCGACGACGGCGACGCAATCGAAGCCCTCTACGCCCGTGGCGTCACCGACGGCCTGCCCGTGGTGCCGCCGACCGCGGCCCGCGTGCGCGCGGCCGTGGAGGCGAGCGGCCGCGCCCCCGAGGAGCTGATCGGCCTGGTGGCGCCGCGTCTGGGCCGGGCCACCGTCGAGAAGATCGCCGTCAACGCGGTGATGGCGGGCTGCCGTCCGGAGTATCTGCCCGCGGTGATCGCGGGTGTCGAGGCGATCAGCGACCCGGCCTTCGCGCTGGTCGGCGTCTCCGGCACGACCGACGCCGTCGCGCCGCTGCTGATCCTCAACGGGCCCGTACGGGCGGCGCTCCAGATCAACTGCGCGGCCGGCGTGTTCGGACCCGGCTGGCGCGCCAACGCCACCATCGGCCGCGCGGTGCGCCTGGTGTGGGCCAACGTGGGCGGGGCCGCCGCCACCAGCATGTCCACGTTCGCGCAGACGGGCCGCTACTCGTACTGCATCGGCGAGTACGAGGAGGAGAGTCCGTGGGAGCCGCTGCACGTCGAGCACGGCTTCGCCCCCGACGCGAGCACGGTGGCCGCGCTGGCCGCCGAGGCGCCGCAGGTCGTGGTGGACGCCCGCCATCGCACCGCGCGCGAGATCCTCACGACCGTGGCGCGCAGCGGGGAGGCCATCGCCAGCCACAGCCAGGGCACGCTCGGCGACACCGTGCTCGTGATCGCGCCGGAACACGCCCGCACGATCGCCGGCGACGGATGGACGAAGGCGCAGGTGCGCGAGTTCGTGTGGGAGCACACGCGCGCCGAGGCCGACGGCGCGCGGGTGCCGAAGTTCCGCGAGCCCGCCAACGTCAAGATCGTCGTCGCCGGCGGCACCGCCGGGCGCTTCTCCGCGTGGATCCCCGGCTGGCCGTTTCCGAACGCGCCCGCGGGCCTCGTGCTGAAGGCGCTCGCCGCGCGCTAGGCCAGCGTCGAGTCGACCACGGCCAGCGGATGGCTGCCCGGGACGTACCGCACGTCCGTCAGGCCGATCATCCGCCGCGCGTCGGCCTCCGGTATCTTCATCGGCCCCGGCGCGGGCGCGCTGCCCGGCGCCGGCTGCGGGAACGCGGTGGACATGGCCGTGTGGAACACCACCGTGCCCTCGACCTTCTGCAGCACCTGATGGATGTGGCCGTTGAGCACGGTCACCGAGCCGAAGCGCCGCAGATGACCGAGCGCACGCTCCGCGTCCTCGGTGGTCCAGCCCCATTGCGGATGAACGGCCCACAGCGGGACGTGGCTGTACACGACGATCGGCGTGCTGCTGCCGAGCGGGCCGACGTCCTTGGCCAGCCACTCGATCTGCTCCTCGCCGAGCGCGCCCATGCCCTCGCCCTTGTACTTGAGCACGTTCACGAGGCCGACGAAGTGCGTGCCCAGGTAATCGAAGCTCTGCCAGCCGCGGCCGTTGACGGTGCCGGCGCCGTAGCGCGCCAGGTATTCCTTGCCGCCATCCAGGAAGACGTCGTGCTCGCCAGGCACGTAGAACGTCCGCTCCGTCTTCACGCCCTTGAGGAGCTCGGCGACGGTGTCGAAGGCGCCGGCCTTCTGCCCATGCGTCTGATCGCCCGTGTGCAGCACGAACGCCGGGCGGGTGGGGGCGGCGTTGATACGCTCGATGACCTGCTGCAGCGTGACGGCCGCGTCCGGGTTCGCCTGGCCCTTGAAGCCCACGTGCGTGTCGCTGATCTGCACGAAGCTGAACGCGCCCGCCGGCGCTTCCGCCGCGTCGGCTGCCAGGCGCGAGGACAGCACCCCGCCGCTGGCCGTCCACACCACCGCCGCGCCCGTCCACGCCGCGCACTGCAGGAATCCCCGTCGATCCATGCGATCCATCTCGTCCTCCGCTCTGTGAAGGGTTAGCGGACCACCACGACGGCCTTCATCTGCGGGTGTAGCGCGCAGAAGTACGCGTAGCGCCCGGGCCGGGTGAAGGTCTGCATGAACGTGTCGTCGTGGCTGAGCCCGGCCGAGCCGAAGGCGCCCGTCGTCGAGGTGATCGTGTGGGGCTCCTCATCGTGATTGGTCCACGTCACCCGGGCGCCGACCGGCACCGTGAGCTCCGCCGGTCCGTACTTGAAGTCCTGGATCTCCACGCGGGGCGGCCCGGCCGCCGGCGCCTGGGCGCCGGTGATCAGGAGCGCGGCCAGCCCCACGAACCCCACGCGTGCATGCTTCGTCATCGCAGTGCCTCCACTCGTGCGAACGCATCGAGCGCGGGCGCGTTCCATGACACCCGCAATGGAACGAATGGCGTGGTGATGCGTTTGCAGTCTGGAAGGGACAGCGCGCGCGGCGCGCAGTACCATCGGCGGACATGGCGGGAGGAGGCGGGCGGGAGCACGATGCGCTCGGACGCGAGGCCCTGGCCTACGTGGACGCCTTGCACAATCTTGCGCGCTACCTCACGGGCCACGCGAGCGATGCCGAGGACCTCGTGCAGGAGACGTACGCGCGGGCCCTGCGCGCGGCCGAGCAGTTCACGCCCGGCACCAACCTCAAGGCGTGGCTGTTCCGCATCCTGCGCAACACGTTCCTGAGCGACGCGCGCCGGCGCCGGGCCAACCCGGTCCTGGGCGGGCTCGACACGGTGATCCCGTCCGCCGCGGACGCGCCGGAGCCGGCGTGGCTGCGCGACGACGTGGAGCTCGATCGCCTGCGCCGCGTGGTCGCTGCCGAGATCGAGGCCGCGATGCTGCAGCTCTCGGAGGACGCGCGCACGGTGATCCTGCTGGACCTGGAAGGGCTGACGGAGCACGAGGTGGCCGACGTCATGGGATGTGCGGTGGGCACGGTGAAGTCGCGGCTCGCCCGGGCGCGGGCGGCGCTGCGCGAGCGCCTGAAGGACTACGCGCGATGAGCCCGAACGAGCGCGACGAGGCCCTCGATGCCGCGCTGGAGCGCCTGCCGCAGTATCCCGCCTCGCTGACGCTCAAGCGCCGCCTGCGGGAGCAGTGGCCGGCCCAGCCACCTCGGCGCCCGTGGCGCCGGCGCCTGCGCGTGCTCGTGCCCGCGCTCGCGCTGGTCGCCGCCGCCGGGGTCGTGGCGCCGGTCGCCTGGGATCGCATGGTCACGCGGCCCGAGCGCGAGAGCGCGGGGCGGCTGGTGGCCGAGGCCGTGAACGACCACGTGCGCGTGCTCATCAGCCCACAGCCGCTCGAGGTCAAGAGCGGCGGCATCCACCAGGTGCGCCCGTGGTTCGCCGGCCGTGTCGACTTCGCCCCCGTGATCCCGTTCGAGAGTGACGCCGAGTTCGCGCTGCAGGGCGGGGCGGTCGGCTATTTCCTCGATCGCAAGGCTGCGGTGCTCGTGTACGGCTATCGCCGCCATACGATCTCGCTGCTCGTCTTCCGTGCGGACGGCCTGCGCTGGCCCGCCCGCAACCTCACGCGCCTCGGCGCCGTCGAGGCCTACGCGGACGCCACGCGCGGCTTCAACACGCTGCTCTGGCGCCGGGACGACCTGGGCTACGCGCTCGTGTCCGACGTGGAGCCCGGTGCGCTGCGCGCGCTGGCCGAGCGCCTGGCGCCCGGCTCCTGAGGTACCATCGCGGGTCGTGAGCCACCTGTTCGCCTATCTCGCGCGCATGAAGTTCATCAAGCGGTGGGGCCTCATGCACACCACGTATCCCGAGAGCATCCAGGAGCACAGCCACCGCGTGGCGGTGATCGCCCACACGCTGGCCACGATCCGCAACCGCCTCTTCGGCGGCCACCTCGATCCGGCGCGCGCGGCCGTGCTGGCGCTCTACCACGATGCGAGCGAGGTGCTCACGGGCGACCTGCCGGCGCCCGTGAAGTACTTCAACCCCGAGATCCGCGGCGCCTATCGCGAGATCGAGACCGCCGCCAACCAGCGCCTGCTGGGCATGGTGCCGGAGGCCCTGCGCGAGGAGTACCGCGCGCTCTTCGTGGCGGTCGAGGGCGACAAGGAGTGCTGGGAGCTGGTCAAGGCCGCCGACAAGCTCTGCGCCTACCTCAAGTGCGTGGAGGAGGTGGCGGCCGGCAACCGCGAGTTCTCCCGGGCCGAGCAGGCGCTGCGCGCCACCGTCGAGGCGCTGCCGCAGCCCGAGGTGCGCTACTTCCTCGAGACCTTCGCGCCC
>JBKPRI010000059.1:0-3294 GCA_046734515.1 Candidatus Methylomirabilota bacterium
GCGCGCCCGCACACCGGGCGCGCGCACCGTGCTGTCGAGCCCCGCCGAGGTCTACGCGGCGTTCGGCCCGCTCATGGAAGACCTGCCGCGCGAGGTGTTCCGGGTGGCGCTGCTGGACGCGCAGAACGGCCTGCTGCGCGACGTGGTGATCTCCGAGGGCACGCTCTCGGCCAGCCTCGTGCACCCACGCGAGGTGTTCAAGCCGGCCATCCTCGAGTCGGCGGCCTCCATCATCTTGCTGCACAACCACCCGAGCGGCGATCCCAGCCCGAGCCGCGAGGACTTGCGGCTGACGCGCCAGCTCGTCGAGGCGGCCCGCCTGATGGACCTGCGAATCCACGACCACGTGGTCATCGGCCGCGGGCGCTGGGTCAGCCTCGCCGAGAAGGGTATCATCTGAAGGCGGAGGCTACGGCGATGGCGATCAAGGTCCGGAACGTGGGGCACGTGGTGCTCAAGGTGCGGGACGCGGAGCGCGCGGCCCGGTTCTATCGCGACGTGCTGGGGCTCAAAGAGGTCGCCCGCGGCAACTTCGGCCGCCCCATGGTGTTCTTCTCGACGGGGGAGAACCATCATGACGTGGCCGTCATGGAAGTGGGGGCCGAGGCGCCGCTGCCCCAGGCGGGCGACGTCGGGCTCTACCACGTGGCCCTGCGCATCGGGAGCACGCTGGACGAGCTGCGCGCCGCCAAGGCGCACCTGGAAGCCCACGGCTACGCCAAGCTGCGGCTGACGGACCATCGCGTCAGCCAGTCGATCTATCTGAACGATCCGGACGGCAACGGGGTGGAGCTCTACGTGGATGCGGACCCGGCGATCTGGCGGGAGGATCCCAGCCGCGTCGCTTCGGTAGGACCTCTCACGCTCTAGTTCTTCGCCAGCTTCTCGATCTCCTTGCGCGACATCGTCTGACAGCGCGTGAGGAGGCCCTTCACCTTTCGCTCGGAGGCGTGGTCCGCGAGGATCAGCTTCTTCGATCGGCTGCCGTTGGCGATGTAGGCGACCCAGTCATCGAGGTTGGGCGTGCCGCGATAGGCCACCGTCACGCCGCTCAGGCGCATCCTGCGACGACCCTCTACCTTCGCGAGTGGCTTCCGGCCTTCCATCGCGGTTCGCCCCTCTCGTTCAGACCGTGCCGGTCGGGATTGTCGGAACTACCGGGGTGGTGGGGGTGTTATCGAGCACGACGGAGAAATTACGAGCGTCGTGTTGTGTCGTCAAGGCTTCGTTTGCCCCCGTCAAATGCGTGGTTCGTGCGTGTCGTGCGGACTTCGCCCAGTGATCATCGAAGAAATCGCAGCGCCTGTGCATTTCGTGGACGAATGACGCGGCAATTCGTTACCCACCTCACGGGAGCCCGCATCAGACCGGTCGATTTTGTCGTCTGTGGATGAGTGTGGACAAGTGGATAACCTGTGCGCAACTCAGGCATGTGCCTGAAGCGCCTCGAGGATGCGCCGCGCCAGGATCGGGCCCCGCGTGATGAATCCCGTGAAATATCCCACGGCGCGGGCGCCCGCGTGCAGCAGCGCGACCGCCTTGTCGGGGGAATCGACGCCACCGGTCGCGATGATCTCGACCGCGTCGCCAAAGCGCTTGCGCGTGCGGCGCACGTTGTCGAGCGTGGCGGGGAAGATGTCGGGCCCGCTGAGGCCGCCGGCTTTCTGCGACAGCCGCGGCTCGTCGATGCGTCGCGTGTTGCCATAGTTGATCACGCGCACGCCGGCGGCCAGCGCGGCCGGGATGATGTCGCGCTCGTTCACCTCGGCGAAGTCCGGGGAGATCTTCACGATGAGCGGGCGCGGCGAACGCTTCCCCAGCGTCTCCAGCACCGCGCGCAGCTCCTGTGGCCGCTCGCTCCAGGCGTAGACGAGCTTCGTATTGGGCGAGGAGATGTTCATCTCGACGAGGTCGCCGAGCGGCGCCAGGCCTTCCACCATTGCCGCGTAGTCCTCGACCGTCTCGCCGGCCACGCTGACGATGAGCGGCACGCGGTGCTCCAGGCCGGCCAGCGAGGCGCGGAAGGCGGCCAGGCCCGGGTTCTGGAAGCCGTTGCAGTTGACGAGGCCCGGGCCGGCGGCGGAGCGCGTGCGCACCAGGTTCGGCTGCGGATGGCCCGGCCGCGCATTGAGCGTGATCGTCTTGGCCGTGACGGCCCCGAAGCCGAGGCCCATGGCGCGACGCAGGATCGCAGGATCGTAGTACTGCGCGGCCAGGATCACCGGATTGGGCAGCCGCACGCCGGCCAGCGTCGTGGCCAGCCGCGGATCCTCCAGGCGGAACACGCCGAGGCGGTCGAGGGGCAAACGCCGGAGCGCGGCCTGGCCGAGGGCGATCGCCGCGGGCTCGGGCATGCGGGACAGCACGCCGTCGTAAAACGTTCGATAGAGCGCGGCGAGGGCGCGGGTCATCAGGGCGAGGCGAGGATAGCACGCTGCTTGACCTGCGCCGGAGGCGCCGCTACGGTAGCCAGGATGAGTCGCTGGCTGGCCATCGGCGTGGCGCTCCTGCTCGCGGCCTGCGTCTCGGTGCCTCCCGCCCCCTCGGCGGCGCGGCCTCACGGCACCAGCGTCACCGGTTTCGCATTCGCGACGGACACGTTCGCCTTCCCCAACGAGATTCGCGCCCGCAATCCCGACCGCGACGACCTCTACGCCAACTACTGCTTCGTGCTGGCGCGCGGGCTCCGCCAGTTCTTCGGCTTCGCCCGCTTCGATCCGGCCGCGCCGACCCTGACGCAGGCGGAGTACGTCGAGCGCGTGCGGGCGCTGGCCGCGCACGCGCCGTGGGAGCCGCCGGCGCCGGCCGACGCGCGCGTCGTCATCCCGGGCTACGCTAACCTGCGCGAGTTCTCGCACGCGCAAGAGGCCGCGGTGAAGGAAGGCCTGGGCGGGCGCTTCTGGACGCTCGTGCACTGGACGAACTGGCGCGTGACCTTCCCGGTGACGGGCGGCCACCAGGCGACCGTGGCGCGCGAGGTGATGGACGAGCTCGATGCCGGCCACCTCGTGCAGCTCCTCGTCACCAACTGGCCCAAGCCCGAGCTCAACCACACCGTCGTGGCCTTCGCCTACCGGCCGGGCGCGCAGGGCGTGGAGTTCGTCGTGTGGGACCCGAACGATCCGGCCGAGCCCGGCATCATGACGTTCGACTCCGCGGCGAGCCGGTTCCGCGCCAGCCGCATCTACGATACCGAGCCGGGCCTGATCCGCGCCTTCCGAATGTATTACTCGTGGCTGCTGTGAGCGCGCCGCCGGTGGTCCCCGCGCCGCCGGCGCCGCCGCGCTGGTACAC
>JBKPRI010000060.1:0-6448 GCA_046734515.1 Candidatus Methylomirabilota bacterium
AAGCGGTACACGTTGAACAGGCCCGCGCCCGCCAGCACGCGCTCGTAGGACAGGCGCCCGAACTCCTTGCGCAGATACCGCAGCAGATCGTCTTCGAGGTCGTTGCGCGCAGCCAGATCGCCGTGGCCGCCCTCGCTCGGGATGACGATGCGCCGGTCACCGTCGCGGATGATCAGCGCCTCGCCGAGGCCAGTGCCGGCGGCGATCAGCACCAGGTTGCCCCGCCGCGGCACGCCCTGCTGCAGCGAGCGCAGATCCTCGTCGGGCAGGCCGAGCACGCCGTGCGCCGCCACCTCGAGATCGTTGAGAAGCTTCACGCGGGGGGACGGGATCGAGTACGTGAGCAGGCGCTCGTCGACCACCCACGGCAGGTTCGTGGCCTGACAGCGGCCGTCCACCACCGGCCCGGCCACGCCCAGGCACGCGGCCTCCACGACCGGCCGCGGCCCCGCGTCGAGGAACCGCTCGATGATCGCCTCCAGCGAGGGAGAATCCCCGCTGGACAGCGTCATGTCCCGCACCATCTTCAGCTCTTTACCGTGCGCGTCCTTCTCGAACAGCGCCAGGTCCGTCTTGGTGCCGCCCACGTCCCCCGCGAGAACGATCACTTCTGGGTGCCGTTGTAGATGGCCATGACCGTGGCGAGGAACTTGAGCGCCTCCGGGTTCTTCCGCTGGAAGGAGTTGCGGCCGATGATCGAGCCGAACCCGCCCCCGTCACGGATGGCGCGGACCTCGTCGAACACCTGGTCGTCGCCGACCGCCGGCCCGCCCGAGAAAATGACCACGCGCCGTCCCGCGAACGTGGACTGCACCACGTGGCGCACGCGCTCGGCCAGCGTCCCCACCGGCACTTTTTCCGTCTCGTAGACTTTCTTGGCCGGAGCCTGCTCGAGGTGCGCCGACGGCAGCTTGACCTTGATGACGTGCGCACCCAGCTGCGCGGCGATGTGCGCGGCATAGGCGGTGACGTCGATGCCCGTCTCGCCCTCCTTGGAGAGCCCGGAGCCACGCGGGTATGACCACACCACGAGGACGAGGCCGTTCGCCTTGGCCTCCTCGCCGAGCTCGCGCAGCTTGCTGTACATCTCGATCCGGGCGGAGGAGCCTGGATAGATCGTGTAGCCGATGCCCACGCAGCCGAGCCGGAGCGCGTCGCGCACCGAACCGGTGATGGCCTGCTCGGGATCCTTCTCCTCGTAGAGCACGTCGTGGTTGTTCAGCTTCAGGATCAGCGGGATCTGACCGGCAAATTCCCGGGCGCCGGCCTCGAGGAAGCCCAGGGGCGCGGCGTAGGCGTTGCAGCCCGACTCGATGGCGAGCTGGAAGTGATAGCGCGGGTCGTAGCCGGCCGGGTTCCGCGCGAAGCTGCGCGCCGGTCCGTGCTCGAAGCCCTGGTCCACCGGGAGGATCACCATCTTGCCGGTGCCGCCCAGCGTACCGGCGCTGAGCATGCGGGACAGATTGGTGAGCGTGCCGGGACTGTCGCTGCCGTACCAGCTCAGGATCTCGCGCACACGATCGGTGGTCGCCACGTGATGTCCTCCTTCGGGGGCTCGGACGCTGCCCCGTTCGTCAGGCCCCGGGGGGACCGGGGCATGTCCCGTCACCCCGAGCGTACACGGCGATCGCGCGTCGTCCAGCGCGAGCCGGTGCCGGGCGTGAGCGTCACTCGCCGCTCTGCTCGATCAGCTTGGCGACCAGCCCCGTCCAGCCCGTCTGGTGGTTGGCGCCGATGCCGCGGCCGTCGTCGCCGTGAAAGTATTCGTAGAACAGGATGAGGTCGCGCCAGTGCGGATCGTTCTGGAAGCGCTCGCAGTCACCGTAGATCGGCCGGCGACCGTCGCGGCCGCGGGTGAACAGGCGCGTGAGGCCGCGGGACAGCTCGGCCGCCACCTCCCACAAATTCAGCAGCCGGCTCGAGCCCGTCGGGCACTCGACCTTGAGGTCGTCGCCGAAGAAGTGGTGGAACTTCTGCAGCGATTCGATCAGCAGGAAGTTGACCGGGAACCAGATCGGCCCTCGCCAGTTCGAATTGCCCCCGAAGAGGCCGGTCGACGACTCGGCCGGCTCGTAGTCCACCCGGTGCTCGGAGCCGGCGATGTTCAGCACGTAGGGATGGTCCCGGTGCACGCGCGACAGCGCGCGGATGCCGTGCGAGGAGAGGAACTCCTCGCGATCGAGCATGTAGTGGAGCACGCGCAGCAGCTGCGGCCGGCGCACGATCGAGAGCAGCCGGCGCACGCCGCCGCCCGCGCCCACCCGCGTAGCCACGTGGCCGCGGAACTCCGGCCGGTTGTCGATGAACCACTGCATGCGGCGCTTGAAGCCGGGCAGGCGGTCGACGAGCTCGGGCTCGAGCGTCTCCACCGCGAAGAGCGGGATGAGCCCCACCATCGAGCGCACCTTCAGGCGGCGCACGTCGCCCGGCATGTTCAGGATGTCGTAGTAGAAGCCGTCCTCCTCGTCCCACAGCGCCTGGCCATCGCCCAGCTCGTTCATGGCCTTGGCGATGTAGACGAAGTGCTCGAAGAACTTGGAGGCCACGTCCTCGTAGGCCGAATTCTCCGCCGAGAGCTCCAGCGCGATGGCCAGCATGTTCAGGCAGTACATGGCCATCCACGAGGTGCCGTCGGACTGCTCGAGACGCCCGCCGCCCGGCAGCGGCGCCGAGCGATCGAACACGCCGATGTTGTCCAGTCCGAGGAACCCGCCCTCGAAGACGTTGTTGCCCTGGAAGTCCTTGCGGTTGACCCACCACGTGAAGTTCAGCAGCAGCTTCTGGAAGGCCCGCTCCAGGAACAGCCGATCCGGAACACCGTTGATGTTGCGGTCGATCTTGTAGACGCGCCAGACGGCCCACGCGTGAACGGGCGGGTTGACGTCGCCGAACGCCCACTCGTAGGCGGGGATCTGCCCGTTCGGATGCATGTACCACTCGCGCAGGAACAGGATCAGCTGCGACTTGGCGAACTCCGGGTCGACCATGGACAGCGGGATGCAGTGGAAGGCCAGGTCCCAGGCGGCGTACCAGGGGTACTCCCACTTGTCGGGCATCGAGATGACGTCTTCGTTGTAGAGGTTCAGCCACTCGCGATTGCGGCCCTTGAGACGCGAGGGCGGCGGCGCCGGCTCCGTCGGATCGCCCTGCTGCCAGCGCTTGACGTCCAGGTGATAGAACTGCTTGCTCCACAGCAGGCCGGCGAACGCCTGGCGCAGCACCAGCTTGGTGTCGTCGGAGACGCCCTGCTTGCCGAATCGCTCGTAGAACTCGTCGGCGTCCTGGATGCGCTCGGCCATCAGCGCGTCGAAGGCCTTGCCGAAGGGATCCCGCGTCGGCGCGGCGTCCGACAGCCGCAGGTGCACGGTGGCCGTCTCGCCGGGCGCGAGCGAGAGCTTGTAGTGCGCGGAGGCCTTGGTGCCGACGTGCGCGGGATTCACGGCGTCGAGCTTGTTGTGGACGACGTAGTCGTTGATGCCGTCCTTGACGTACGCCGAGGTGCTCGGGGTGTTCCACAGCCGCTGCTTGTTGGTGTCGTTCTCGGTGAACAGCAGCTCGGCGGCGCCCTCGACGCTCAGCCAGCGGCGGCCCAGCGTCACGTGCTCGGCCTCGATCGCCCGCCAGCCGGGCCGTGAGGCACTCTCGCGCAGCCGCGGACGCGGCGCGCCCGGCTCCCACGACCACGTGTTACGAAACCAGAGCGTCGGAAGCAGGTGCAATGGCGCCCGCTCGGGTCCGTGGTTCGTCGCGGTGATGCGCACGAGGATGTCGTCCGGCGCGGCCTTGGCGTACTCCACGGACACGTCGAAGTAGCGGTCACCGTCGAAGACGCCGGTGTCGAGCAGCTCGTACTCGCCCTGACTCCGGTCGCGCCGGCGGTTCTCCTCGAGGAGCTTGGCGTACGGATACGCGGCCTGGGGGTACTTGTAGAGCCACTTCATGTACGAGTGGGTCGGCGTGGAGTCGAGGTAGAAGTAGTACTCCTTCACGTCCTCGCCGTGATTGCCCTCGTTACCCGTCAGGCCGAAGAGCCGTTCCTTGAGGATGGGGTCGTGCTCGTTCCACAGCGCCAGCGCGAGACAGAGACGCTGATGGTTGTCGGAGACGCCGGCCAGCCCGTCCTCGCCCCAGCGGTAGGCCCGCGAGCGGGCGTGCTCATGCGGGAAAAACTCCCACGCGGTGCCGTAGGGGCTGTAATCCTCGCGGACCGTACCCCATTGCCGCTCGCTCAGGAAGGGGCCCCAGCGGCGCCAGTGAGCCGTTCGCTCCTGGGCCTCCTTCAGGCGTAACTCTTCGGCCTTCATGCCCTGCCGTCCCCCCAACCTGCCGGCCCCGTCGAGACCGTGCCCGGAGACTCTGCGGCAAGCAGCGCCCCCGAGTCAACCGCCCGTTAACTCCTTGACTACCCCCAGCAATTACCAAGATAGTAGGCGCACTCGTCTGCCCCTGACCGGCTGAGCGAGTCGACGGAGGGCCCAGTTGTTTCAATACGTTTTCTCACGACTGCTATGGCTGATCCCCACGATCCTGGCCATGGCGCTCGTGACGTTCCTCGTGATGCACGCGACCCCCGGGAGTCCCCTGGATCCGGTCGCGGAAGGGGCCAATCCCCTGTCGCCGGAGGGCCAGAAGGCCCTGGCCAAGCACTACGGGCTGGACAAGCCGCTCTACGAGCAGTTCTGGATCTTCGTGAGCAAGGCAGTCCGGGGTGACTTCGGCTATTCCTTCGTCTACAAGACGCGCACGGTGGCGGAGATCCTCCGCGAGACGTTCCCCATCTCGCTCTTCCTCGGCTCGATGGCGCTCGTGCTCGCGGTGGCCGGCGGGCTCACCCTGGGCATCCTGGCCGCGGTGTACCAGAACCGGGGATGGGACTACGTGTCCGTGTCGCTGGCCACCGTCGGCGTGGCGGTCCCCAACTTCGTCCTCGCCGTGTTCCTCATCATCTTGTTCTCGTTCATCATCCCGCTCTTCCCGACGGGCGGCTGGGACTCGCCCCGCAACTGGGTGCTGCCCACGATCACGCTGGCGATGGCGCCGATGGGCATCATCGCCCGCTTCACGCGGGCCAGCATGCTGGAGGTCATCCGGGCGGACTACACGCTGACCGCGCGAGCCAAGGGCCTCAGCGAGCTGCCGGTGATCTTCAAGCACGCGCTCAAGAACGCGCTCATCCCCGTGGTCACGCTGCTCGGGCCCTTGTTCGCGGCGGTGGGAACCGGTTCCTTCTTCGTCGAGTCTATCTTTCGAGTGCCGGGCATGGGCCGGTTCTTCGTGCTGTCCATGACCGGGCGCGACTATCCGATGATCATGGCCGTGGTCCTGTCGTACGGCGTCTTCCTCGCCGTCATGAACCTGCTGGTCGATCTCGCCTACGGCGCGCTCGACCCGAGGATCCGCTATTAGCATCGTCGCGGCCGAGCCCCGGGAATCGGCGGCGCCGACCGTGCCGCGGGCGGCCCCGCGCGGGACCTCGCTGTGGCGCGACGGCATCCGGCGGCTGCGGCGGAACAAGCTCGCCATGGCCGGCGGTGTCGTCATCGTGCTGCTGTGCCTGGTCGCGATCTTCGCCGACTACCTGGCCCCGCTGCCCTACACGAAGACGAACTTCGGCCGGCTGAACGAGGCGCCGACGCGGCAGTATCCGCTCGGCACCGATCAGCTCGGCCGCGACCTGCTCTCCCGCATGATCTACGGCGCGCGCGTCTCGATGCTGGTCGGGCTGGGCGCGCAGCTCATCGTGGTGTCGATCGGCGTGCCCATCGGCGCGCTGTCGGGGTATCTCGGCGGGCGCGCCGACCTCGTGCTCACGCGCTTCATCGACGTCATGTACGCCTTCCCGCGCCTGCTGTTCGTGATCCTGGTCATGTCGATGCTGGGCGCCGGCCTCATGAACATCTTCATCGCCATCGGGCTCACCGGCTGGGTGGGCATCGCGCGCCAGACCCGCGCCCAGGTGCTGGCCCTCAAGGAGAAGGAGTTCGTGGATGCCGCGCGCGGCATCGGCGCCGGCTTCAGCCGGCTGCTCGGACGTCACATCCTGCCCAACGCGCTCACGCCGATCGTGGTCGCCGTCACCTTCGGCATCCCCGAGGCGATCTTCACCGAGGCGGCGCTGTCGTTCATCGGCGTCGGCATCAACCCGCCCACGCCGTCGTGGGGTCAGATGGTCGGCGAAGGGCAGCAGTTCATCCGCTCGTACTGGCATCTCTGCGTGTTCCCGTCGATCGCCATCGCCGTCACCATGCTCGCCTTCACGTTCTTCGGCGACGGCGTGCGCGACGCGCTCGATCCCAAGCTGAAGTAGATTCCCACACAGGAGGCTTCTCATGAGTCGTCCCCGGATCACCGACGCCCAGATGGACCTGCTGGCCGAGCGCCTGAGCGCGGGCGGCCTCGGCCGCCGCCAGTTCCTGCAAGTTGCCGCAGGGCTCGCCGCGATGGGTGC
>JBKPRI010000061.1:0-11893 GCA_046734515.1 Candidatus Methylomirabilota bacterium
TCGACGGCCCGCTCGCGCTGCCGCGGGCGCTGGCGGCGGCGCCGGCGGCCGGCATCGCCGCCGCCCTCTTCCTCGGGCTCGTGGCCACCGCGCTGGCCTACGCGCTCTTGGGCGCGCTGCTGCGGCGCTATCCGGCGGCCACGGTGGCGCCGTTCGCGCTGCTGGTGCCGTTCGTCGGCGCGCTGTCGTCGTCGCTGGTCTTCGGCGAGCGTTTCGGCCCGCTGCGGCTGGCGGGCATGGCCCTGGTACTGGCGGGGCTGGCGGTGATCATCTTGGCGGGCCGCTCGCCGTCGGCGATACTGAGCCGGCAGTCGTGACGATCACCCTGACACGAGGAGGTATGCGATGCCGGGCGTGAAGGACGCCAGTCATCTCTACGAGGTCGAGCGGCGGGCGCGACACGCCGAGCGCCCGGGCTTCCGGATCACCGAGCTGCAGATCTCGCCGACGCAGCAGGTGCCGTGGCATTCCCACACCAACGTGCAGGACACCTTTTACGTCCTGGAGGGCGAGATCCGGCTCTTCCTGCGCGACCCGAAGGAAGACGCGCGCGTCACGCCGGGGCAGACGTACGCGGTGCGGGCGGGCCGCCCGCACTTGGTGACCAACCCCGGCCCGGGGTCGGCCACGTTCCTGGTCTTACAGGGAATCGGCGAGTACGACTACGTGCCCGGCGTCTAGCTCAGCTTCAGGCGCTCGAAGGTCCGGAGGCCGACGAGCGAGGACGTCACGTGCCGTACCTCGCCCTGCAGGGCGACCTCGTCCTCCGCACCCACCACCATGTCGATGCGGAAGCAGTCGCCGCGCTTGAGCGCGTCCGTCGGGGCGGTGATCACGCACAGGCCCTGCTCGCTCACGTCAACAGCGCGGCCGAGGATCATCTGCTCGTCCACCCACATGCGCACCGGCAACGACACGGTCGTGCGGGGATACTCGCGACGCTCCTTCGCGCTGGTCTTGGCCACGTCGCCTCCTCATTGGTGAGATGTGCTACTACCCTACGATTTTGGAGGCCTCGGGGTCAACGGCCCCCAGGGGGGTCAGGACCTGCTCGCCGCGGGTGTACCATCGGGCCCGCGCGGTGGACCGCGCGGGAGGGTCGTCCATGGCGCCATGGTCGGACATCGAGCGGCAGCTCACGAGTCGACTCGGCATTGCCCGCCGCCCCGTGGCGGTGGCGTTTCGTGACACGGCGCCTTCCGGCGTCGGCCGCTTCGAGGGCACGCAGCCGTCCGGCTGCAGCTTCTGGCGGCTGGCCGGCGACGGCCGCGTCTTCTACACGGTGCCGTCGGACCATCACAACTGTCCGATCGGCAGCTACACGCACGGCATCGATCTCCCGGCCGGCCGCGCGGCCGAGCTCGAGCAGACGCTCGGGCTGATGTCGAGCCTGGGCTACGTGCGGATGGACGAGGTGCCGGGTATTCCGCGCCTGTCGCGTGCGCCCGGCGTGGTGGTCTATGCGCCGCTCGGCGAGACGCCGGTCGATCCCGACGTGGTGATGGTGGCGGGCCGGCCGGGGCGCGTGATGCTGCTGCTGGAAGCCGCCGGCCGTGCCGGGGTCGCCGCGCAGCCGTCGATGCTGGGGCGCCCGACGTGCATGGCGCTGCCGGCCGCGCTCGGCGGCGGTACGACGGCGAGCACGGCCTGCATCGGGAACCGCATCTACACCGACCTGGGCGACGACGAGCTCTACGTCATGGTCCCGGGCCGCGATCTCGCCCGCGTGGTCGATGCGCTGGAGACGATCGTCGCCGCCAACGACACCCTGGCCGCCTACCATCGCGGCCGGAGACAGACGCTGTCCACGAGCTGAGGAGGCGACCCATGCGTACGCGAGCCCTGCCGGCCCTCGTCATGCTGCTCGCGCTCGCCCTGCCCGGCGCCGCCGGTGCCGGCGCGGCGTTCGTCTTCCGCGGCTCGTCGGGCGGGAGCAAGGTCACGGTCGCCGGGTTCGCGGTCGGCGGCTTCCCGCTCGGCATCGGCACGTCCGTTGACGCCTGGTACGAGGACCCGGCGACGCTGATCGTGGACGTCGCGCCGCACGGCGCGCAGGTCTTCCTCGACGGCCGGCCGCTCGGCACCGCCGGCGAGCTCGTGGCGCAGGCGGTGCCCGTCGCGCTCGGCCCGCACGTCCTCCAGGTGCAGGCCCCCGGCTACCGGACGCGCGCGTGGCAGTTCTACGCGGACGGCACCTTCCCCGTGCGTGTGCGCGCGATCCTGCCCGTGCAGTAGCGCTAGGTGAGGGGCGGCGCGTCCGTGGTGGACGCGATGGTGGGGCGCTCCGTCACGCGCAGCGTCGGCGCGGCGGAGGGACGGGCGAGGCGGTAATCCCATACGATGTAGGCGATCAGGATCACGCTGCTGGCCAGCGACACGCTCAGATACGGGCTGATCGCCGCCAGCGAGACGATGACGAGGAAGATCGTGCGCGGCCACGTCAGCGGGCCGAACATGTGGCCGGCCACCGCCGCCGAGAGCGCCGAGATCCCCACCAGCGCGGAGATGAACGCGATCGCGATCTCGACGTACGTCCCCCTCCACAGGAGCGGCGGCTGGAAGGCGAACAGGAACGGCGCCAGGAAGCCGCCGATGCCGATCCGCGTGGCGTGCCAGCCGGTCGTCATCGGATTGGCGCCGGCGATCTGCGCGCCGGCCACCGCGGTCACCGCCACCGGCGGCGTCACGTCGGCCAGCACCGCGTAGTAGAAGACGAACAGGTGGGCGGCCAGCAGGTCCACGCCCATGTTGGTCAGCGCGGCGCCGCCCACGGTGACGGCGAGGATGTAGGCCGGCGTGGTGGGGATGCCGGTGCCGAGCACCGAGATCACGACGAAGACCAGGAAGAGCGCGACGATCACGTAGCCGCCCGAGAGGTTGATGATCGCGCTGGAGAACGCCAGCGCGAAGCCGGTGCGGCTCATCGACGCCACGATGAGCCCCGAGGCGGCCAGCACCGAGGCGATGATCACCCCCGAGCGCATGGCCTCGGTGAACGTCTCGAAGATCTTGCGGGGCGTCATCGGCGAGTCGCCGGCCACCCACGAGACCACGATCGCCGTCAGCATGCTGTAGAGCGCGGCCTTGGACGGCGAGTAGCCGGCGTGCAGGAAGTAGACGATCGTGAAGAACGGCGTGAACAGCAGCCCGCGACGCGCCAGCGAGCGCATCGGCGGGATGTCGGCCGTCATCGTGCCGATGCCGTGCTTGAGCGCCTCCCAGTGCACGGTAGCCATGATGCCCGCGTAGTAGAGGATGGCCGGCAGCGCGGCGGCGACGATGATCTTGGAATAGGGGATGCCGGTCAGCTCGGCCATGATGAAGGCGCCGGCGCCCATGATGGGCGGCATCAGCGGCCCCCCGCACGACGCGCAGGCCTCGATGGCCCCGGCGATCTCCGCGCGATACCCGATCCGCTTCATGAGCGGGATGGTGAACGTTCCCGTCGCATAGCAGTCGGCCACCGACGAGCCGCTGATGGTGCCGTAGAGTCCCGAGGACACCACCGCCACCTTGGCCGGTCCGCCGCGGAAGCGCCCGGCCAGCGCGATGGAGATGTCCATGAAGAACTGGCCGACGCCGGAGTGGAGCATGAACGAGGCGAACAGGATGAAGATCATCAGGATGTTCGACGAGATCCCGGTGAGCGAGCCGAGCACGCCCTCGTCGGCGTAGAAGGCGAACATCTCGACGAGCTGCCGGTAGGAGTACGCGCGCGGCGAGCGCAGGAAGCCCGGCAGCCACGGCGCCAGCACGAGGTACGCCATGAACAGCAGCGTGGTGACGAAGAACCAGAAGCCGACCGAGCGGCGTGACGCCTCCAGCACCGCCACCACCAGCACGGTGCCCACGATCGTCATGGTGAGCGTGACCGGGTGCACGCCCTCCCAGCGCTCGGTCAATTCGTGCGCGTTGGCGATAACCCACGCGCAGGCGGCGAACGAGACGATCGCCCACGCGACGTCGAGCCGCGTGATGCGCGGGCTCGGCTTCTTCTCGGAGCCGGGGAAGAGCAGGAAGGCGAGCGGGATCAGGAACAGCAGATGCCAGCCGCGCATCTCGCGCGGCTCCCAGACGCCGGCGTAGGCCGTCCAGATGTGGAACAGGGCGGCGGCGGCGCACCAGCCGCCCACCGCCCAGCCCACCCAGCCGTCGAGCTTGCGCACGATGGCCTGCCCTCGGCTCCTACTTCAGCAGCCCGGCCTCCCGGTAGGCGCGCTCGGCGCCCGGATGCAGCGGCAGGCTCGAGAGCTTGGGCGCGTCCTTGGGATCGAAGTCCTTGAAGGCCGGGTGCACCTTGCGCACGCCGTCCACGTTGGACACGAGCACCTTGGTGAAGTCGTGCACGACGTCGGCCGACACCTTGGCGTTGGCCACGATCGTGTTGGCCATGGCGATCGTGGGGATGTCGACGTCGTTGTTCACGACGTCCTTGTAGGAGCCCTTGGGGATCACGCCGCGCGAGAGCCCGTGGCCTTCCATGAACTTGATGAGGTCGTCGTCCATCGGCAGGATGCGCATCTTGCGCCCGAGCGACGCCTCCTGGATCGCCGCGCCCGGCACCGCCAGGTTGGCGAACAGGATGTCCATGTTGCGGTCGCGGTACTGGTTGGCGAGGTCGGTGTAGGAGACGAGGATGACCTTGCCGCCGCGGCCGCGCACGTCGGCGTAGGTCGTCTTGTAGAACTCGAAGACCTTGCGCATCACCCACTCGTCGGAGCCGCCGGGCGGCGTGGTGCCGATGGTGATGGGCTTCTTCGACTCGAAGATCTCGCGGATGGACTTCCACTGGGAGTCGGCCGGCACGCACCACTGGATGTGCACGAAGCCGAGGCCGTTCATCACCAGCCGCATGTCGGAGTGCTTGTCCTTGTACGGGTCCTGGCCCTGGTAGGAGGCCATGATGAAGGGCGGCAGGCCCCAGGCGATCTCGGTCTCGCCCTGCTGCAGCTTGGTCATGTTCTGGATGCCGGCGCCCGGGATGACCTTGATGTTGAACGCCGGATCCTTGCTCTTGATGAGCTCGGCGAAGCCGCCGGCCTGCGAGTACCAGCCCCCGCCGACCTGGCCGGCTGTCCAGGTGATGTTCTTGCCCTGCTGGGCCTCGCCCGGCAGCGCGGCCGCCAGCACCGTGAGGGCGAGCACGAGAATCGCGAAGCGTCGCATGGGTCTCCTCCTCATAAGGATCGGGTCCACTCTTTCAGCCTGGCCTCATCGACGTCCACGCCGAGACCAGGACCGTCCACCGCGAGGATGCAACCATCGGCGTAGCGCACGGGCTCCCGGACGACATCGCCCTGCAGCAGCAGCGGGCCGAACAGTTCGCAGCCCCAGGTGACCGGTGCCGCCGCCAGCGCGGCCTGCAGATATGCGGCGGTCCCGAGCGAGGTTTCGATCATACAGCCGACGTAGCAGCCGAGACCCGCCGCCTCGGCGATGCGCGCGATCGCCATCGTATTGGCCAGGCCCGCCGACTTCGTGAGCTTGAGCGCCAGGATCGACACGCCGCCCCGGCGCGCGATGGCGAGGGCGTCTTGCGGCGAGCCGCACGATTCGTCCGCCATGATGGGCACGTTCACGCTGCGCGCGATCTCGGCGAGCCCGTCGAGGTCCCAGCGCGGCACCGGCTGCTCGACGAAGTCGAGGTCGTACGGCTCCATCGCGCGGATGGCCTTGAGCGCGGCCGGCCGATCCCAGCCCTGATTGGCGTCCACGCGCAGCCGCACCTGGGGGCCGACTGCCTCGCGGATCGCCTTCACGCGCGCGACGTCCTCGGCCACCGGGTGCGCGGCCGTCTTGATCTTGAAGATGCGGTGACCCCGGGCGACCTTCTCGCGCGCCTCGGCGATCTCGGCGCCGCCGTCGGCGACCGCCAGCGACCAGGACAGCGGGACGCGATCGCGCACGCGCCCGCCGAGCAGGCGATGGACCGGCACGCCGAGCGCGCGGCCGTTCAGGTCCCACAGCGCCATCTCGACGGCCGCACGCGCGAACGGGTTGCCCTGCACGCGCCTGGCCATCTCCAGCCGCAGGGGCTCGAGCTCGCGCGCGTCGCGCCCGCGCAGCCAGGGGATCACGTACCGCTCGAGCGTGGCGGCGATGGACTCGGCCGACTCCTCGCTCCACGTGGGCCCGCCGAGGCATGCCGCCTCGCCCCAGCCCACCAGGCCGTCACGCGTCTCGATGCGGACGAAGACGAAGTTCACCGCCTCCAGCGTGGTGAACGACATCTTATGGGGGCGGCGGACGGGGATGTCGGCGAGGATGAGCCGGACGTCGCCGATGATCACTCGGCGTCCGGCCCCTTGTCGTGGTGGACGGCGGTGCCGCGTGCGAAGCGGCCGGGATCGAACAGCGAGAGATCGAGCGAGGGCTTGCCGTCCAGGAGCCACTCGCTCACGTACCGGCCCGTGGCCGGGGAGTGCTGGAAGCCGTGGCCGCCGAAGCCGACCGCGACGAAGAAGCCCTCGACGCCTGGTGCCCAGCCGATGATCGCGTGATCGTCGGGCGTCAGCGGCCGCAGGCCGGCCCAGCCGCCCGCGATGCGCGCCTTCTCCACGATCGGGATGCGGTGCAGTGCCTTCTCCACCGTCTCGTCGATGCGCGCGCGGTCCACCGGCACGCTGAAGTCCTCGCCGATGTCTTCCACGTCGCCGGGCGAGAGCAGGAGCTGCTCCATCTCCTTGCGGAAGTAGAAGCCACTGGCGCGATCGGTGGTGAGCGGCACCGGGCCCGGAATCTCCGGGAACGGCTCGGTGTAGAAGATGTGGCGCCGCCGCGGCTGCACCGCGAGCGTCACGCCGGCCAGGCGGCCAATGGCCCCGCCGGCCGGGCCCGCCGCGTTGATGACCAGCGGCGTGACGATGTCACCCTCGCTCGTCTTGACGCCGGTGGCGCGGCCGCGCTCGACGGTGATCGCCGTCACATCCACGCCCTCGGCGATGCGCGCGCCCAGCTCGCGGGCGCGGCGTGCGAAGCCGTTGGTCACCTCGGCGGGCCCGGCCATGGCGTCGGTGGGCCCCCACACGGCGGCAATCAGGTCGTCGACCCGGAGCGCGGGGACGATGGCCTTGGCCTCGGCCGGGCTGATCTCGCGCACGTCCACCCCGAGCCGCCGCTGCAGCGCCATGCGCTCGCGGAACCCACGCAGGTCCTCCTGGTCCGACACCAGGAACAGGTAGCCGATCTTCCGGTAGCCGATGTCGACGCCGAACTCCTCCTGGAAGCGCTCGAAGACCCCGATGGCCTCCAGCGAGAAGCGGATCTCGGTCTCGGTGGGGAACTGCGAGCGGATGCCGCCGGCCGCCTTGCTGGTGGTCCCGCTGCCGACCGTCTCGCGCTCGAGCACGACGACGTCCTTCTGCCCGCGCTTCGCGAGGTGATACGCGATGCTGCAGCCGACGACACCGCCGCCGACGATGACCACACTGGCCGTACGGGGAAGGGCCATGAGATAGAAGAAGATAGCATGAGCGTGCTGCTCCTCACCGGGCCGCCCGGAAGCGGCAAGACGACCGCGCTGCGCCACGCCGCCGACCGCCTGCGCGATCGCCGGCTGGGCGGCTTCTACACGGAAGAGATCCGCCGGCGCGGCGAGCGCGTGGGATTTCGCGCGGTGACGTTCGACGGCCAGGCGTGGGACCTGGCGCGCGTTGACCGCCCAGGTCAGCCGCGCGTGGGTCGCTACGGCATCGACCTCGCCGTGATGGACGCGCTGGCCGCCCGGCTGGCGCCCGATCGCGGTGTGGATGTCTGGCTGGTGGACGAGATCGGCAAGATGGAGTGCCTCTCGTCCGCGTTCGTGACGGCGATGCGCGCGCTGCTCGACGGCCGCGCGCCGGTGGCGGCGACGATCGCGCTACGCGGCGCCGGGTTCATCGAGGAGGTCAAGCGGCGGCCCGACGCCGAGCTGTGGACGATCCTGCGGGCCACGCGGAAGGCCCTGCCGGCACAGATCGCCGAGTGGCTCGAGAGGGCGAGGGGCTAAGCGGCTATGCGAGCGCGAGCACGGCGGCGGCGAACTCGGCAGGCGCTTCCTGCGGGAGATTGTGGCCCACGCCGTCGATCACCCGGCGCTCATAGGAGCCCTTGAACATGCGCGCGTGCCGCTCGGAGGTGGCGACGGGGCTCACGCCGTTGTCATGGCCGTGCAGCACGATCGTGGGCACGGTGATGGGCGGCTGGACGGCCAGGCGGCGCTCGGTGTCGTCGGCGCTCGGATCGCCGGGCACCAGTCCGTAGCGAACACGATACGAGTGGATGACGACCTCGACGAAGTCGGGGTTGTCGAACGAGGCGGCGGTGCGCGCGTAGGTCGGCTCGTCGAAGCGCCACGTAGGCGACCACATTCGCCACAGCAGCTTGCCGAGGTCGTAGCGATGCTTCGCCAGGCCGGCGCGGCCGCGCTCGTTGTGAAAGTAGTACTGGTACCAGTAGCCGACCTCGACCTCCGGCGCCTGCGGCTCCATGGCGCGGGCGACGTCCTGGATGTTGTAGCCGCCCCCGGACACGAGGCCGCGGGCGCGCTCCGGCCACAGGGCGGCGACGATGCACGCCGCGCGGCCGCCCCAGTCGTACCCGGCCAGCACGGCGTCGCGAATCTGCAGGGCGTCCAGCAGCGCGAGCAGGTCGTGGCCGAGCACGGCCTGCTGGCCCGAGCGCGGCGTGTCCGCCGAGAGAAAGCGGGTGGGGCCGTAGCCGCGCAGGTAGGGGACGATCACCCGGCAGCCGGCGGCGGCCAGGCGCGGCGCCACCTCGTCGTAGGCGTGGGCGTCGTAGGGAAAGCCGTGCAGAAGCACGACGGGCCGGCCGCTTGCCGCCCCGCTTTCCTCGAAGGCGACGTTGAGCACCCCGGCCGCGACATGCTTCAGCACGGCTGTGCTTGTACCACGATCACGCGGCGGCGCGCACGGGCGCGCCGCGGCTGACCAGGCGATGGCCGACCTTCATCAGCAGCTCGCCGACGATGACGCGGAGCGGTCGCGCCGGGTGTGCAGCAGCGCGCAGGCTCATGGCCCGTGCCTCCGCGCGCATGGCTTCGAGACGCTCGTGGGCCAGTGCGCCGAGAAGATAGTAGTTCACGTCCATGACAGCTCCTTCGCCGCGTGCGTCCGCCGCCGCGCCGGGGTCACCGCCGCCAGGGGCGCCCGGCGGCTCAGCCGCAGCTCGTAGGCCACGCGTCCGAACACCTCGTCCACCGTGGCGAGCACGGCGCCGACGATCCGCGAATCTCCGGCGGGCAGCGCCACGCTCACCTGCCACACGCCGCCGCGACGCCGGACCACCGGCGCCAGGAGCGCGCCGAATCGCGCGTGCAGCGCGTCGGTCAGGGCGATCTGGCGGGACACCTCCGACTGCACGCGGCGCTGCCGTCGCTCGGCCGCCGCCAGGAGCGCCACCGTGAGAACTATGGGCGACGCCGCGAACATCAATCCGATCATCGTCTCCATCGCGCGCCTCCTTTGCCCTCTACGACCCCGCAGAGGTACGCGCGTGAAACGGTCAGGCGAGATCAGTGAGCGAGGGGATGAAGATCCGGGCGGCAGTCGGCGCAGGGGGACAGGCCGGTGGTCTCGGCGAGCTCGCGGCTGGCGAAGAGGCGCACCTGGCCGAGCGGACGCGTGAAGATGCTGCCGCAGGTCGGCACGCAATACTGGCGATCCGGATTCGGATCGTAGTGATACATCGCCTCGCGCGCGATGCGGGCGCGCTCGTGCACCGTCGGCACGCCCTCCACGGCGAGCAGGCGCTCCTTGAGGCCGATGCGGTCTCCGGCGTAGCCGACCAGGTCGCCGCCGATGCCGACGATGCGATGGCACGGCACGACGATCGGCACCGGATTGTGTCGCAGCGCCTGGGCCACCGCACGCACGGCGCCCGGCTTGCCGATGTCGCCCGCGATGCCGGTGTACGACGACACGGCGCCGTACGGCACCGCCGCCGTCGCCTGCAGCACGGCCCGCTCGAAGTCGCTGCGCGCGAAGCGCAGGTCCAGCGGCCACTCCAGCCGCGTACGCCGGCCGGCCAGGTAGTCCAGCAGCTCGCCGTGCAGGCGCTCCAGCGCGCCGCCGCCCTCCTGCGTGTCGACATCGCCCATGCGGAATAGCCGCGAATCGGCTGCAGCGCCTCGCAGGTACTCGACCAGCGCCACCCCGTGCTCGGAGGCCGCGATCAGGATCGGGCCCAGCGGTGACGGGAACACCTTGTAGCTCACCAGGCGCGACTTCAGGTCGGCCAGCCGTGCGATGAGGCGTGCGCGGGCGGCCTCAGCATCGACGGCCGCCGGTGTCTCGCCCCTCAGCGTGCCGACCACCGCGTCCACCGCACGGTAGCGCGTGAAGTCGTCCCGGCAGGGCACGCACGTGGCCACGTGGGTCTGCACGCGGGCCTCGGCCTCGCCGGTCGCCTCGCCGGTGGCGGCGGCGATCAGGTCGGGCTCGATCTGGACGCAGGTCCGTGGCTTCTGGGGCTTGCTCATCGCGTGGGCTCCGTGGGGGGCAGAGCGTGACCGTTCAGCATCGTGCGGATCTTGCGCAGCGCCTGGAACACGTGGGCGCGGGCACTCTCCGGTGAACAGTCGAGACTCTGCCCGATCACTTCATAGTCGAGCTCGTGCATCTTGCGCAGCGTGAAGGCCAGGCGCTGCTTGAGCGGCAGGCCGCGAATGGCCTGCTCCGTCAGCGTGCGTACCTGGCCGGCCACCGCCTCGGCCTCCGGCCCGTCGAGCTCCAGCTCGCGGCGCGTGGCGCGCACGGTGTCGTGCGCGGCGCGGCGGCGCCGTTCCGAGCGGGCGTGGTTGCGAAACACGTTGGTGGCGATCGCGAACAGCCACGCGCGGACGTTGGCCTCGGGCGTCAGCCGCTGGCGCGCCCGGTAGGCGCGCAAGAACGTCTCCTGCGAGAGATCGTCGGCCTCCGCCGCGCGCCAGGCGAGCCGGCGCAGATAGCGATAGATCTCGCCGTGGTGCGTCGCCACGATGGTCTCGAAGCCGGCCTCGTCGAGCTGCACGGTCTCTCCCATCGCCCTATGAGACACCGGGGCGGCGGCAACGTGAAATGGCCTCACGAACCTGCCGTATTTTCCGGCAAGGCGAGCCGGATGTCGAAAGTCGAGGCAGCACCACCAGATCGCCACGTCGCGTAAGTGTGTGCCATCGTTGATCGCGTGCGTTGGCAGGGTGGGTGCTATCAGCGTCGGCATGAGTGACGCAGAGAGCTGGTGGACGACCGTCGATCGCGAGACCGTGCAGTGCCTCGTCGAGCATGGGCCGATGTCGCCGGACGAGCTCGGCAAGCGGCTGGGCATGTCGGAGGAGGCCGCGGCTTCGCTCCTGGCGCACCTCGTGCGGGAGGGCAAGGCCCGGATCTGCCTGGTCGCCGCCGCCTAGCCCGTCGCCCAGGAAGTTTCATTCCCGGCGCGAAGTGCTATAGCCTGGGCAAATCTTGTCGCTCCGCCCGAACTTCTCGCTTGGGGGTGTCCTCGCCCTCGTCTGGCTCGCATGGCCTGTCGCCCTGTCGGCTGAGCCCTATGTGGCCGCCTACGTGGGGGCCGCCTTCTCGCAGAACAAGGACCTCGAGACGAGCCTCGAGCTGAACGGCACCTCGTTCCTCGACGGTGAGGCGCGCAACCTCAAGTTCGAGACCTCGCTGCTGTTCGGCGGCAAGGTCGGGTACTTCTTCGAGGGGCGCGAGCTCTGGAGCAACTTCGGCCTGGAGGCGGAGGGCTTCCACTTCGAGCCGAACGTCCGCCAGCAGACCGCGCGCTTCGTCGGCACCCTGGGCGGCGTCGCGGCCGACCGGCAGATCCGCGTACAGCATGCCGACATCGAGATCACCGGCGCCGCGCTCAACCTGCTCTACCGGTGGCCGGTGGCCGTGCGCGACGAGTTTCCGCA
>JBKPRI010000062.1:0-3709 GCA_046734515.1 Candidatus Methylomirabilota bacterium
CGGCCGCACCCTCCACCGTCACTTCGCTCACCTCGCCGCGCTCCAGCAGCGCCGCCAGCGAGGCCCGGCGCACGCCGGGGCCGAAGCGCGCAAACGTCATGTAGCCGGTGATGTCCTGCTCGGTCGCAGCGCCCATGGCGTGCAGCGAGCGCTCGACGTGCCAGCGCCGGAATTCTTCCGCGGAAAACTCCTCGCACCCGTTCACCCCGGGCAGGCACCGCTCGATCAGGTCAAAACGCTTGTTGAAGTGCTGGCGCGAGTGCACCGCGAGGGCGCCGGTCATCCACAGATAGTGGAAGGCGTGCTGGACCGGGCGCCACGACCACCAGCCCTTGGCGCCGGGCGGCCGCCGGCCCTCGAAGTCGCCGTGGGCCATCGGCCCGCTGGCGGCGATGGTGTCCTTCACGCGCGTCAGCACCTTGGCGTTGCGGCGCAGCCAGTCCGACCATCCGGTGTGGCGCGTGCGATAGTCGAGCATCGCGCGGCGCCACCACGGCAGCGCGCTGGCCGGCACCAGGCAGGCCGCGTGGGCCCAGTATTCGAACAGCAAGCGCCGGCGATAGATCGCGCGATCGAGCCACGCGCGATCGTAGGGCCCGAAGCGCGCCCACACCGTCAGGTAGTGCGCGCGATCGAGCACGTTGATCGAGTCGAGCTGGATGCCGCCGACGTCCTCGGCGAAGCGCACGAGGCGGCCCGCGGTCAGCGGCCGCGCGCGGGGACGGGCCAGGTGCTGGCGCTCCAGGAAGAGCGCGGCGACGGCGCGCAGCGGAATCGGACGGGGCGGCATTCACCGGAGACTACCATTGCCGCGGTAGCATGGCGGCATGGGCACGGCGACACGCCGGCCGAATCTCGCGCGATGAGGGGGACCGATGGGCCACGCCGCGATCAACTTGGCCGAGAAATTCGCGAAGTTCTCCGAGCAGTGGCAGCCGAAGATCGTCGCGCAGATGAACGATTACCATTTCAAGATCGTCAAGATCCAGGGCGACTTCGTCTGGCACAGCCATCCCGAGACCGACGAGGTCTTCATCGTGATGGACGGCGAGCTCACCATTCACCTGCGTGACGGCGAGGTGACGTTGCGGTCCGGCGAGATGTACGTGGTGCCGAAGGGCGTCGAGCACAAGCCCGAGGCCAAGGCGGAGTGCCGGATGATGCTGGTCGAGCCGGCCGGCACTCCGAACACCGGCGACGTCGGTGGCGAGCGCACCGCCGAGGCCAGCTGGATCTAGATGCAGCGCCCGCCGTCCACCTCGATGCAGGAGCCGGTGATCATGGCAGCCTCGTCCGAAGCCAGGAACACAGCGGTGCGCGCGAGATCCTCCGGCTGATTCAAGCGGCCGAGCGGCACGGAGGCGATCGTCCGAGCCAGCGCGTCGCCGGAGATCCCGCCCCTGCCCATGAACTGCGCGAGCATCGGCGTCTCGGTGGCGACCGGCGCGATGGCGACCACGCGCACGCCGTGGGGCGCCGCTTCCATTGCCAGGCTGCCGGCCAGTGTGACGACGGCGCCCTTCGAGGCCGCGTACACGTGGCCGCCGCGCGGGCGAATGGCCGCCGTGGACGCCGTGATCAGGAACACGCCGCAGCGCGCCTTCTTCATGATCGGCAGCGCGGCCCGGGCGCCCAGCAGCACGCCCTTCACGTTGACGGCCAGGATGCGATCGATCGTGTCCTCGTCGAGCTGGCCGATGGAGGCCTGCGGCTGCGGCACGCCGGCGTTGGCGAAGAAGATATCCAGCCGGTTCCACGTGGCGACCGCGCGGTGCACGAGCGTGTCGTTGTCCGTCGCGCGGGAGACGTCGGCGCGCATGGCCAGCGCCTGGCCGCCCTCTTTCTCGATGGCCGCCGCCGTCGCCCGCGCGCCCGCCTCGTCGATGTCGGCCACGATCACCCGCGCGCCCTCGCGGGCCATGGCGAGCGCGGAGGCCGCACCGATCCCGGAGCCGCCGCCTGTCACCACCGCCACCCGGTCACGAAGCCTCATCGCCGGTCGGCCGCCGGCAGCACGATCACGGGCTGCTCCTTGCGGCGCCGGTAGAGCAGCGCCACGCGGCCGATCACCTGGGCCAGGTGCGCGCGCGTGCGCACGGCCAGGTCCTCGGCCGTCTCGTGACGGTCGGCCGGCGTGTTGTCGCCCATCCGCACCTTGATGAGCTCGTGCGCCTCCAGCTGGGCGTCGGCCTGGGCGACGACCGCGTCGCTCACGCCGTCGTGGCCCACGTTCAGGGTGGCCGCCAGGCGCTGGCCCAGCGCTCGCAAGTGACGCCGCTGCTTGCCGGTCAGATCGGGCATGGCCCTCATGGTACTCTCGCGACAAAAGGAGCCCTCCCGTGAAGGTCGGCATCTTCTACGAGCTGCAGCTTCCCCGCCCCTGGCAGGAGCGAAGCGAGTACGAGCTGCTCCAGAACGCGCTCTCGCAGATCGAGCTGGCCGATCGCCTCGGCTTCGACTATGCGTGGTGCGTCGAGCACCACTTCCTCGAGGAGTACTCCCACTGCTCGGCGCCCGAGGTGTTCCTGGGCGCGGCGAGCCAGCGCACGAAGCGCATTCGCCTGGGCCACGGGATCATCCAGCTTCCGACCAATCATCCGATCCGCGTGGCCGAGCGCGTCTCCACGCTGGATCTCCTCACGGGCGGCCGGGTCGAGCTGGGGCTCGGCGAGGGCCAGGGCCCCGTCGAGCTGCATCCCTTCGGCGCCCGCGTGCGCGAGAAGCGCGAGGTGTGGGAAGAGGCGGTGCAGGCCCTGGTGCCCGCGTTCACGAAGACGAGCTGGGAGTGGAACGGCCAGTACTTCAAGTTCCCCGCGCGCAACGTGCTGCCCAAGCCCTTCCAGAAGCCGCACCCGCCGCTGTGGGTCGCGTGCTCGAACATCCAGACGATCGCCAACGCCGGCCGCTGGGGCATGGGCGCGCTCGGCTTCCAGTTCGTGTCTGCCGAAGCCGCGCGTGCCTGGGTGCACCGTTATTACTGGGAGCTCACCCAGAACCAGGCGCGGCTGGCCGACTATCCGACCAACGCCAACATCGCCATGGTGAGCGGCTTCATGTGCGCCGACACCGACGAGGAAGCGCTGGAGAAGGCGGCCGGCTGGACGTTCTTCGTCTTCTGCCTCAGCCACTACGGACGTCACGGCATCCCCAATCCCGGCGAAGGGAACATGTGGGAGGCCTACCAGGAGTGGCGCCACACCGACAAGGCGCAGGAGACGCTCCGCAGCGGCCTGATCGGCTCGCCCGAGACCATCCGCAAGCGGCTGCGCGAGTTCGAGGCGACGGGCGTCGATCAGGTCATCCTGCTGAACCAGGCGGGGCGCACGACGCACGCGGACATCTGCAAGAGCCTCGAGCTCTTCGCCCGCGAGGTCATGCCGGAGTTCCACGCCCGCGAGCCCGAGCACGCACGCTGGAAGGCCGATGTCCTGGCCGGACGCGTCACGATCGAGGCGCCCGACACCGACGGCTACAAGCTCTACGCCCACCAGAACGAGGACATCGTGCGCCTGACGCCCGAGCAGCTGAAGGCGAAGATGGCGGCGAAAGAGGCCGGGAAGGCATGAAGACGCACATCGAGGGCGGCTGGGTCGTCGCGTTCAACGGCAAGTCGCACGAGGTCCACGAGCAGGGCAGCGTGGTGTTCGAGGACGACAAGATCATCCACGCGGGGCCGGCGTACAAGGGTCCCGCCGACACGACCATCTCC
>JBKPRI010000063.1:0-6041 GCA_046734515.1 Candidatus Methylomirabilota bacterium
GGCCTGATAGGTGCCGCTGATCCCGACCGGCACCACCGGCACCCCGGCGCGCGCGGCCAGCAGCCCGACGCCCGGTAGCCCGCGCTCGAGCCGACCGCGCACGCTGAACGGGCCCTCCGGGAAGATCCCGACGACGCGACCGGCCTCGAGCGCGCGCAGGGCCCCGCGCAGGGCGCCGACGTCCGGCCGCTCCAGGCGCAGCGGGATCGAGCCCAGGCGGCGGTGCAGCCACGGGTGCAGCGGCGTGGCCCGCCACACGCGCGGCATCACCAGGAAGGCGATCGGCTGCGGCAGCGCCGCCGCCAGCACCACGCCGTCGAGATAGTTGTGGTGGTTGGCCGCCACGAGGTACGGCCCCGAGGTGGGCAGGCGCTCGAGGCCGTCCACGCGCAGGTCGAACCAGCGTGACAGCGCGGCGCGGACCGGGGGGCGCAGGAGCTGGTAGACGAAGGGAAACGGTCGCGACGCAGCCGTCGCGCGGGGTCGCGGTGACAGAGCCGTCGAGCGCGACATGACGCCGGTTTTTATAGCACGCGCGCCCGGGGGTGTATAGGCGACGTCACCGGCGTTCACGCGCGGCGATCCAGGCACGACTCTTGAACTCGCCGATCAGCAGGCGACGAGACGACCGGACGACAGGAGGTCGTGGGCAATGAAATGCTCAGTCTGTGGATGCGACCGCCGGATGCTGTGTCTGCGCTGCCGCGAAGGCCGCTGCACCCGCTGCTGCAAGTAGCTCATAGCTGACGCCGCGAGAGGCGGTACCGCGCCACCGCGGCGTTGTGCTCGGCGACGGTCGTCGAGAAGTAGTGCCGGCTGTCGTCGGGCCCGCGGGCGACGAAGTAGAGAAACTTCACCGGCGCCGGATCGAGAGCGGCCGCGATCGCGCCCTCGCCGGGGCTGGCGATCGGTCCTGGCGGCAGCCCCTTGTGCACGTACGTGTTGTACGGGCTCTCGCTGGCCAGGTCGCCCCGGGTCAGTGTGCGGCGCTCCTTGGCGACTGCGTACTGGACGGTGGGATCGGCCTGCAGCGGCATGTCGAGCCGGAGGCGATTCCAGAACACCGCCGAGATCAGCTTCTGCTCCGAGGCGTCGACCGCCTCGCGCTCGATGATGGAGGCGAGCGTGAGGAGCTGGTGCACGCTCAGCCCGCGCTCGCGGGCGCGCGCCTGCACCTCGGGTGTCAGCTTGCCGCGCATTCGCTGCACCATTCGCGAGAGCATCTCGTCCACCGACATCCCGCGCACGAACTGGTAGGTGTCGGGGAAGAGGTAGCCCTCCAGGCTCGGTCCCTCGATGCCCAGGGCCTGCCGCAGGCGGTCGCTGGCGGCGGCCTTGACCACGTCGTCGGCGCGGGCGAGGCGCTCACTCTCGAGCAAGCGGGCGAGCTCGCTCACCGTCGCGCCCTCGGGATGGAGGACGACGTGCTGGCGCACCCGCCCGCTCTCCAGCAGCTCGACGACGTCGAACGTGGAGGCATCCCGGGGGACCTCGTACTCCCCGGCCCTTAGCCGCCGCATGCTGCCCTTGAGCGCCACCACGCCGAGGAACACGGCGCGGCTACGGACGACGCCCGTCTCGGCGACCCGATTGGCGATGCCCATGAGGCCCTGGTGGGCAGGGATCTCGACGATGAGCGGTCCGGCCTCGAGCGCGGGGGCGGGGGCCAGCGCCAGCCAGGCGAAGCCGCCGGCCGCCGCGCCGAGCAGCAGGAGGATCAGGAGCAGACCCCGCAGGCGCATGATATTTCGAGTCTACCCTGACACCCCGCCGGGACCGGCGTGACGCGGAGCGTGAGGACGCCGGACCGTCTGGTATACTGTCGGGCCTGGGGTCAATCCCCTGGAATCTCGCACTCATACGCCACGGTCAGCCTAGGACTTGAAGGGGGTCTCATGCTGGAGCTTCAGCTCCCTGCGCAGCACAACTGGATTCAGTCGGATGCCACCTACGGAAAGCTCAGCATCGAGGGCTTCGAGCCCGGCTTTGCGCTGACCGCCGGCATCGCCTACCGCCGCGTGCTCCTGTCGGCCATCCACGGCGCCGCGCCGACCTGGGTGAAGATCGAGAACGTCCTGCACGAGTTCTCGCACATGCCCGGGGTCACCGAGGACACGCTCGACATCATCCTGAACCTGCGCAAGGTCGTCTTCGCGCTGCACGTCAACCGGCCCAAGATCCTGCGGCTCAAGGCGCAGGGCGCGGGGACGGTCAAGGCCGGTGATTTCGAGCAGGACTCCGATGTGGAGATCCTCACGCGCGACGTGCCGCTCGCCATCCTGGACAAGGACGGCGTGCTCGAGATGGAAGTGTGCATCGAGCGCGGCCGCGGCTACGTGTCGGCCGAGAAGCGCGAGCCGGAGGCGCTGCCGATCAACGCCATCCTGCTCGACGCCGACTTCTCGCCCGTGAAGCGCGTGAACTTCAACGTCGAGCCGATCGGGACCGCCGCCGCCGGCGAGGAGCCGCCGGAGCGCCTGGTGCTCGAGGTGTGGACGGACGGCAGCGTGTCGCCGAGCGTCGCGGTGGGCGAGGCCTCGCGCATCCTGCAGGACCACTTCAACTTGCTGACCGATTTCCCCGAGGCGATGCCCGAGGAGGAAGAGACCGGCCGCGACGAGACGCACCCGCGCACCGAGCTCAACGACAACCTCTTCCGCAACGTCGACGAGCTGGAGCTGTCCGTGCGCGCGTCGAACTGCCTGAAGACGGCCAACATCCGCACCATCGCCGACCTCGTGCAGAAGACCGAGGCCGAGCTGCTGAAGACCAAGAACTTCGGCAAGAAGTCGCTGAACGAGATCAAAACTATACTGGGCGAGATGGGCCTGTCGCTCGGCATGAAGCTCGACCCCGAGGAGCTGGAGCGTCTGCGCTCGCAGTACGAGCGCGCCTACGAGACCTGATCCGCGGCCGCTTCACCGCCGCTCGGCGAAGGCCGGGCACACCTCGGCGGCGAAGCGGCGCATGTCTCTCGAGAGCGCCTCACGGTCGTCCGCCTCGAAGGCGACCACGAGGTGCTCGACGCCCGCGGCCTGATAGTCCCCGATCTGTGCGCGCAGCTCGGCCGGGGAGCCGCCGAGGCCGACCTGGACGGCGTTGTCACCGCCGACCTTGGCGTCCAGCCTGCCGTCGACCACGGTGCGGATCCGCAGCGAGCGCTCCACCGGCCGCCCGCTCGCCAGCGCCAGGATCTCCTTCATGCCCGCGGCGTACTGCGCCGGCGTGAGCCCCACCGGGTGCCAGCCGTCGGCCAGCCGGGCCGCGCGGCGTAGCGCGCCCGGGCTACTGCCGCCGACGATGATGCGAGGCCCCCGGGGCTGGACGGGCCTGGGCAAGAAGACCACGTCGGAGAAGGTGACGTACCGTCCCTCGAAGCGCGGCTCGGGCGACGTCCACAGCTCGCGCATGGCCAGGATGTATTCGTCCAGTCGTCGTCCTCGATGGCGAAAGTCGACGCCGAGCCAGCGGAACTGCGCCTCGTGATAGCCGGCGCCGACCCCGAGCACCAGCCGCCCGTCGCTGAGATGGTCGAGCGTCGCCAGCTCCTTGGCCACCACGATGGGGTTGCGCTGGGGCAGCACCAGGACGGAGATGCCGATCTCGACGCGGGTGGTCAGCGCAGCCAGGAAGGCGGCGACGGTGAGCGCTTCCAGTGCGTGCGCGAAGCGCTCGTCGTCGGGACTGTGGCTCTGGACGACCACGTCCGTCGTCCAGATCGAGTCATACCCCAGCGCCTCGGCGTGCTGCGCGGCCTCCGCCAGGACCGCCCGTGTCCCGAACGGCCTGAAGTTCGGGAGCGCGACGCCGAAGCGCATTCGCCTGGCGGCGTCCCGTCAGCGCGCCAGGCGGGTCTTGATGCGCTCGATCGCCTCTTCCGTTTGCGCGCGTGAGCCGAACGCGGTGAGGCGGAAGTAGCCCTCGCCGCTCGGGCCGAAGCCGGAGCCCGGCGTGCCGACCACGTGGGCCTCGTTGAGCAGCTTGTCGAAGAACTCCCACGACGAGAGACCCTTCGGCGTCTTCAACCAGATGTAGGGCGCGTTCTCGCCGCCGTAGACCGTCAGGCCGGCCGACGTGAGGCCGGTGCGGATGATGCGCGCGTTCTCCATGTAGAAGTCCACGAGCGCCTTGATCTGGCTCTGGCCTTCCTCGGTGTACACCGCGGCAGCGCCCTTCTGGATGACGTAGGGCACGGCGTTGAACTTCGTGGACTGACGGCGCAGCCAGAGGCCGTTGAGCGCCACCCGCTCGCCGGAGGCCGTGCGTCCGGTGACCTCCTTCGGCACCACCGTGAACGCGCAGCGCGTGCCGGTGAAGCCGGCGCTCTTCGAGAAGGAGCGGAACTCGATGGCGCACTCGCGCGCGCCCTCCACCTCGTAGATCGAGTGAGGGATGGCGGGATCGCGGATGTAGGCCTCGTAGGCCGCGTCATAGAGGATCACCGCGCCGTTGGCTCGCGCCCAGTCCACCCACTTCTTCAGCACCGGCTTCGTCATGACCGAGCCGGTCGGATTGTTCGGAAAGCAGAGGTACACCATGTCCACGGGACGGTCGGGCAGCGGCGGCTCGAAGCGGTTCTCCGCGGTGCACGGCAGGTAGGTGACCCCCGCGTAGCGGCCGCGCTCGTCGGCGGCGCCGGTGCGGCCGGCCATCACGTTGCTGTCCATGTAGACGGGATACACGGGATCGGTCAGCGCGATCGTGGCGTCGGCGGCGAAGATCTCCTGGATGTTGCCGCTGTCGCTCTTGCTGCCGTCGCTGACCACGATCTCGTCGGGGGAGAGGCTGACGCCGCGCGCGCCGTAGTCGTGCTTGGCGATGAGCGAGATCAGGAACTCGTAGCCGTAATCCGGGCCGTAGCCGCGAAACGTCTCGGCCTTGGCCATCTCGTCGACGGCCTCGTGCATGGCCTTGATGACGGCGGGCGGCAGCGGCTGGGTGACGTCGCCGATGCCGAGGCGGATGATCCGCGCGTCGGGATGCGCCTCGGTGAACGCGCGAATCCGCTTCGCGATGTCGCTGAACAGGTAGCTCGCCTTCAGCTTCAGGTAGTGCTCGTTGATCTTCGCCATAGGCCGGTGATTCTAGCACCGGCTTTCGGGGTCGAGGCAATAGCGCGTCGTCGTGCGCGGCACCCATCGCGTGACGTCGAGCGCTCGCCCGTCGGTCTCGATCAGCACGGCGCCGTCGCGATCGGTGCGGTAGAGGTCGGCCCCGGCGGCGGTGAGGCGGGCCAGCACGGCGGGATCGGGATGACCGTACACGTTGCGGACGCCGACGGAGACGATGGCGGCGGCCGGCCGCACGGCGGCCAGCAGCTCGGAGCCGCTGGACGTCCGCGAGCCATGGTGTGGCACCTTGAGGACGGCAGCGCCGAGCGCCGCGCCGGATGCGAGGAGGGCGCGCTCACCCGGGCCCTCGATGTCGGACGTCAGCAGCACCGCGGCGCGGCCGAGCTCCACGCGCAGGACGCGGGCGGCGTCGTTGCGCCCCACGCTCGCCGTCGACAGCGGAGTGAGGACCGCGCCGCCGAGCGCCAGCGCGCCCCGCTCGGGCGCGCCGTCCCACGGGTCGTCCACGGCGAAGAGCTCGCGCACGGCGGCCATGCCTCCGGCGTGATCGATGTCGGCATGCGTGACGACGACGGCGGCCAGTCGCAGGATCCCGCGATTCCAGAGGAAGGGCGCCACCACCCGTTCGCCGGCATCGAGACGGTACGGCCCGCCCGCGCCCGCGTCCACGAGCACGGCGCGCCCGTCGGGAGCCTCGATCACGATGGCGTCGCCCTGACCCACGTCGAGCACGCTGACGCGCAGCCGTCCATCAGCCGGCCGCAGTGCCGGCCACAGCGTGAGCAGGACGCTGGCGAGGGCCAGCGCGGCGGCCACGAGCCCCAGGCGCCGCGCGAGCCGCAGGTGCGTCACGCGCGCACGCCAGGCCAGAAGCCCGAGGCCGAGCGCGCCCGTGTAGGCGACGATCGCGATCGCGCCGGGCGCGGGCAGGTGCACGACGGCACCCGGCACGGCGGCGGCGAGCATGAC
>JBKPRI010000064.1:0-17150 GCA_046734515.1 Candidatus Methylomirabilota bacterium
CGGCCGGTTCGAGCCGGCGCGCGCGGATCTCGAGGCGGCGCTGGCGCTGGCCGAGGGCGACGGCGACGCCGTGGCCCAGGCCCGCCTCCTCGCCGCGCTCGGGGCGCTGTGGGGCGGGCACCGGGATTACGCGCGCGGTATCGAGCTGACGCGCCGGGCGCTGGAGCTCGCCGGGCCCACCGGCGATCGGCGCGCGCTGGCCGAGACGCGCGTGCAACTCGGGGTCATGCTGCTCAACCTCGCGCGCATGGGGGAGAGCCGCCGCGAGCTCCAGGCGGCCATGGCGCTCTTCGAGGCGGCCGGCGACGGCCTCGGCGCCGCGCGGGCGCAGGAAGTGCTCGCCATGAACCTGGAGCTCTCCGGCGACGCCGACGCCTCGATCGCGGAGCTTGATCACGCGCTGACGATCCTCCGCGCGGCCGGGGACCGCCGCACGGAGATCCCCGCGCTCGTCTCGCTGGGCTCAGCCTTCGCGTGGACGCGCGGCTTCGACGAGGGACTCGTCTGCCTGCGACGCGGGCTGCACCTCGCCGAGTCGCTGGAGGCGCGTAGCGACGAGGCGTTCATGCGTGCGGCCATCGCGGATTTCGGCATGGGCTTCGGCGGGTACACCGTCGGCCATCGCGAGGCCTCGGCTGCGCTCGTCATCGCGCGCGAGCTGGGCCACCGGGAGTGGACGGCCTACGCGCTGGGCGCGCTCGGTCGCGTCCACGCCGAGTGCGGGCTCGTGGACGAGGCGCGCCGGCTGCACGACGAGGAGCTCGCCATCACGCGCCAGCTCGGCGGCGCGATCTGGATCGCCGATGCGCTCGGCAATCTCGGCCACGACTTCCTGGCCGCCGGCGAGCTGGACGCGGCCGCCCGGTGGCTGGAGCAGGCCGTGGCGACCGCCGCGGAATGCGCCCAGAAAGCGATCTTTCCGCTGCTCGACCTGGGCGATATCGCGCTGGCGCGCGGAGCGGCCTCGGCGGCGCTCGACACCGTGGCGCGCGTGCGCGCCGCGGCGCCCGGCTATCGCATCCTGCTCCACGACGCCGCGCGCATCGAGGCTGTGGCGTGGGCACTCCAGGGCCGGTATGCGGAGGCCGAACGCCTCCTGCAGGAGGTCATCGGCGCGGCGGAGCGTTATCGTCTGCAGCCGACGCGCTGGCGCGCCGGCGTCGCGCTGGCCGAGCTCCTCGCCGCGCGCGGACGGCCGGCGGAGGCCAGGCAGCACGCCGCGGTCGTGGTCTCTGCCCTCGAGGTGTTTGCCCGGGAGCTGTCACCCGCGGCGCTGGCGCGCAGCTTCCTGGAGCGTCCGCTCCTTGCCCGGGCGCGGGCGCTCGCCGCTCGACGCTAGCCGACGACCTCGATCGCGACGGGACGCGTCTGGAAGTTCGAGATCGGGTTCAGGTCCATCGGGCACGCGCTGACCGCCGCCACCAGGTCCATCAGCGCGCGCAGCTCGACGACGTCGCCGGGCCTGGCCAGCGAGCTGCCGAACTCCACGCGCCCCTCGGGATAGCGCATGTTCTGGAAGAAGTTGATGGGGTGGGGGAGCTGATGACGCTCGATCCGCCACTCGCGCAGGACCTCGAGAAAGTTGTCCGAGCAGGAGCGATGGCCGGTCACGCCGAAGTCGTACTCGTAGCGCCACGGATCGCAGGCGGCGATCAGCATGTCGTGGCGGCCGGTGTCGTCGCGCGTGATCTCCACCATCTTGCGGCGGCGGTTCGTGCGCAGGGCGTGACCCGTCGTCGGGAAGAGCGTGCCGATCGACACCAGCGTGTGAACCGTGCTCAGCGCCTCGTGCATGTCGGCGGCGTTGTAGGCGATGAAGTCGGCGACCTGTCCGCCCTCGACGTTGACGATGCGCAGACTCTGCCCCGTGCCCAGCGTGACCGCCCGAGCGGTGCCGGCCGGGATGTGGATCACAGGAACGTGGTGTCCGGGGGCAAGTCGAGCAGGAACTTGCCGACGTTCTCGAAGTGATCGTCGCGGCCCTGGAGCTGCTGGGCCACCGTGTGGATGTCGCGGAAGCGCCGCTCGAAGGCCTGGCGCGTGAACACCGCCGTGCCGCCGGCCGCGTGATAGGCGAAATCGGCGACCTCGCGCGCCTGCGCGATGGCGTGGGAGGCGGCCAGGCGGATGCGCACGCGCTGGTCGAGCCCGAGCGCGCCGCTGCGTCCGACCGCGCGCCAGACCTCCTCCAGCGTGGCGAGCAGGTACACGCGCGCGGCGCCCAGCTGCGCCTCGGCCTGCGCCACCCGCGACTGGGTCACCGCGCTCTCGCGCAGCGTGCGGCTGAAGCCGCGCGGCGTCTTGTCGCGGGCCAGCGCGAGGAAGTCGTCCAGCATCGTCCGCGCGATGCCCATGGCCACGCCGGCGAAGCCGGAGGCGTAGAGACTGCCCTGCGGAAAGCAGTAGAGGGGCGCCTGCACGCGGCGCGCGGCTGCGTCGTCGCGCGTGAGGGTGTGGGCGTGCGGCACGAAGACGTCGTCGACGGTGAACGAGTCGCTGCCCGTCCCGCGCAGCCCGATCACGTGCCAGACGTCCTCCATCACTGCCTGCGCGGCGGGGAAGAGCAGGGTGCGGCGCTCGGCCACGCCGTCGCGCCGGCGCGGCGTGCCGTCGGCCTCGACGATGGGCGCCTGGCCGCCGAGCCACGTGGCGTGACGGCTGCCGCTGGCGAAGTTGAAGCGCCCGCTCAGCCGGTAGCCGCCGTCCACGGCGACCGCGCGCGAGCGCTCCGGCGGTCCCCACGCCAGCACCCCGCCATCGCCGAAGATCGCGCGCGCCACCTCGGGCGCGAGGTAGGCGGACACCATCGAGCAGCCCGTCGTCTGGCAGACGACCCAGGCGGCGCTGGCGTCGGCGGACGCGATCGTCTCGGTGATTTGCACGAACGTCGCCGGGTCGAGCTCCACGCCGCCGAGAGCGCGCGGGAGCAGGAGACGGAAGAAGCCCTGGTCGTGGAGGGCGCTGACGAGCGGCGGCGGCAGCCGGCGCTCCCGCTCGATCTGGTCCGCCGCGGCCGCGATGGCGGGCACCAGCTCGCGCGCGCGCTGGAGCTGGTCGCCGGCGGTCGTCATGGACGCGATAGTAGCATCGGCCGCAGATCCGCCACGCGCGCGATGACCCGCAGGGCGACGGGCTCGGTCCGGTTGTGGACGGTCAGGCGGTGCGCGGGAAACGCCGAGAGATCGACACCGGCCTGCCGCGCGACGTCGTCCGAGACCACCAGCTCGGCCTGGAAATCCTTGGTGGCCTGCTCGAGCCGTGCGGCGACGTGCACGGTGTCGCCGACGGCGGTGAGATAGAAGCTCTCGCCCCAGCCCATCCAGCCGACGACGCCGGGGCCGGCGTGGATCCCGATGCCGATGCGCAGCGGCGCCTTGAGCTCACCGGCCAGCTCCGCGTTCAGCCGGGTCATCGCCTCGACCATCGCCTGTGCCGCCGTCAGCGCCTGCCGCGAGCCGACGGCGGGGCCGTCGTCGATTCCGAACAGCGCCATCACGCCGTCGCCGGTGAACTGGTTCGTCACGCCACCGGCGCCGGTGATGGCGTGGCCGACGGCGGCGAAGTAGCGGTTGAGCACGAACACCACGTCGTAGGGCAGCTTGTGCTCCGCCATGCGGGTGAAGCCCCGCAGATCGGCGAAGAGCACGGCCAGCTCGCGCTCGCGCCCCTGGCGCGCGTCGGGCGCCAGCGCGCCGACGGCGTCGATGGACGGCGGCACCAGGGGCGTCACGGTGACGTCGCGCGCCGGGTGGGTCTGACAGGCCAGCCGCACGTCCGGCGCGGCGCCCACGCGCGCGAGCACGCGGCGCTCGGCCTCGCTCGCCGGCGGCAACGCCTCCAGACCGTCCACGATCCGCACGCGACACGTCGAGCAGCGCCCGCGGCCTCCGCATACCGAGGCGTGGGGGACGCCGCCCAGCCGGCTGGCTTCGAGGATGCTGAACCCGATGGGCGCGGTGACGATCGGGCCCGTCGTGTAGGCCACGCGCAGCGAGCGGCGGCGCTGGGAGAGACGGCGCAGGCCGCGCGCGAGCACCACGACGACGAGCGCGCCGAGATAGGCGGTGAGGAATCCCTCGCGGATGACCAGCAGCCGCGCGGCCTCCGCCTTGTCGGGCGCGTGCGTGCTGGCCAGCAGTGACGGCACCCAGCCGGGCGTGCGCGCGAGCGCGGCCACCTCGCGGCCCGCGCTCACGAAGCCCAGCAGCGCCAGGACCGGCAGCAGGAGCGCGAGGGCGAACAACCAGAACTGGGCCCGCGGATACCAGCGGCGGAAACGAAGCCAGTAGTGGAGGCCGATGCAGGCGTGCAGCCACACGACGGTGATGGCGAGCACCTGTCGTCCGCCGAACTGCGGGGAGAGCACCCAGAGGCCCAGCACGATGCGCGTGTAGGGATCGTCGGCGCCCACCAGCCACCAGGCGATGCGCGTACCGGTCACGTGAACGACCATCAGCGCCGGAATCAACAGGCCCAGCGAGTACTGCAGCGCTTCCCACAGCGGCATGCGCAGCGAGCGCCGCTGGTAGAGGAGCCACAGCGCCAGGACGCCGTGCGCGCTGATGGCGCTGTACAGCGCAATGGTGCCGGCCCACGAGCGCCACAGCGCCAGGAACCACCAGCGCCCGGCCTCCATGGCGCCGAGCGAGACGAGTCCCAGCGCGTGGTTGAGGAAGTGGAGGACGACGTAGGTCAGCAGCACCAGCGCGGCGGCCAGGCGCACGCGGCGGACGTGGAACGCGCTCATGCGCCCGGCGGCCCGGCGCCCTGCTGACGCTCGACCTCCTCCATGATCATCGTGTTCAGATCGTCCACCAGCTTGGCGCGCTCCACGTGGCCGTCGTTGCGGATCAGCTCCCGCACGCGGGAGGGCCGCGCGGAGAGCATGACGAGCGTGGTCCCGATGGCCACGGCTTCCTCGATCGCGTGCGTCACGAACACGATCGTGCGGCCGGTCTCCCGCCAGATCCGGCGCACCTCGGCCTGCATGATGCGCCGGTTCTGAGCGTCGAGGGCGCCGAAGGGCTCGTCCATCAGGAGCAGATCGGGTTCGATGGCGAGCGCGCGGGCGATCGCCGCGCGCTGCCGCATGCCGCCGCTCACGCGGCCCGGGTAGTAGTCCTCGAAGCCGCCGAGGCCGACGAGCTTCAGGTACCGGTCGGCGGTGGCCGCGCGCTCGGCGACGCCGGCGCCGAGCGGCGTGAGGACGAGCCCGACGTTGTCGCGCAGGGTCATCCAGGGCAGCAGCCGGTCTTCCTGGAACACGATGCCGACCTTGCGCGACTGGCGCTGCTCGGCGACGACCGGGCGGCCGTCGAGCACCACGCGCCCGCGCGTGGCGGGCTCGAGGCCGCCCACGATGCGCAGGAGCGTCGTCTTGCCGCAGCCGTTGGGGCCGAGCAGGCACACGAAGTCGCCGGCCTCGGCCGCGAACGACACCGAGTCGATGACGGGGATCAGGTAGTCCTTGCCGACGCCGTCGACCTCCAGCTTCACGTCCGCCACCGGGTGAGACGGCGGGCCACGGTGTCGAAGACGAGCTTGTCGGTGAGGGTCATGACCAGGATCATCACGAGCGCCCACACGAACACCATCTGCGTGGCCAGGATCTCGCGGCTGTAATTCATGATGTAGCCGATGCCCGAGGTGACCCCGAAGATCTCCGCGACGACCGAGACCTTCAGCGCCAGGCCGAAGCCGACCTTCATGCCGGCCACCAGGTAGGGCAGCGTGGACGGCACCACGATCGCGGTGAACTTCCGCCGTCCGGACAGCCGGTAGACATCGCCCATCTCGAGCAGGCGGCGGTCCACGCTGGCCACGCCTTCCACGATGTTCGAGGCCACCACCGGCAGCGTGATCATGAACGTGGTGAAGATGGGCGCCCAGCTCGACAGCCCGAACCAGATGATCGAGATGACGATCCACACGAACACCGACGTGGAGTTCAGCACCACCAGCACGTCGTGCACGACCCCGCGCGCCAGCCGCGACAGGAACGCCACGAGCCCGAGCAGCAACGCCACGACGACCGCGCCACCGAACCCCACCGCGATCCGGCCCAGCGACGCCCCGGTGTGCTTCCACACCTCGCCGCTGGCCACGATCTCGCGAAACCCCGCCACCACCGCGCGCGGCGAGGGGAGCACGTAGGCGCCGTAGTGCACCGACAGCGCCCACCACCCCGCGACGATCAGCGCCGCGACAGCGAGCGTCGGAGCATGGAGCCGGGTCAGCCAGTCTCGCATCGCGTGGAGATTATCGCTTCGGGCGGGGGCGGAAGGGGGGCGAAGCCCCCCTTCGAGCTAATGATGAAAGAACTCTTTGCGGATGCGGTCGGGATTGTCCCAGATGTCCGACTTGAGGAAGCCGAACTCCTTGTTGATCTTGAGCTGCGCGATGAGCGTGTCCACCTGCTCGTCGGGCAGGCCGTGGAGCATCTTCACGGTCTCCTTGTGGGCGACCTTGATGACGTCCGGCGGCAGCTTGGTGACCTCCGCCACGATCTCCATGGCGCGCTCCGGCTTGTTGTACCAGATGTCCACGGCGTCCTTCTGCGCGTCGTTCAGGTCGCGCGCGAAGCCGCCATGGCGCAGCAGGAAGTCGTTGTGCACGAGGTAGCAGACGTGCACCGGGAAGCCGCTGGCGCGGCCGGTCGCCTTGCGCCACAGGTCGATCTGCTTGGCCAGGTACACGCCCTGGCCGCGCAGCACCACCTGGTCGGTGATCGGCTGCCAGGCGATGATCGCGTCCACGTCGCCCTTGCCCAGCAGTGTCACCATGTCGGGCGGCGCGGTCGCCGTCACCAGCTGGGTGTCCTTCTGCAGGTCGAACCCGTAGCCCTTGAGGGTGAGCGCGCGGATGTCGAAGAAGGTCGAGGTCCCGACGATGGCGGCGACCTTCTTGCCCTTGAGGTCCTCGACCTTCGCGATGCCGGCGTTCGGGCGCGCCACGATGGCGCCCAGCACCGCGGTGGCCACGCCCGTGACCTTGATGGGCGCGCCGTCCTCGAACTGCTTGGCGGCCAGCGCGAACGACATGTCGATGGCGTCCACGTTGCGGCTGGTGAGCTGGTTGAGCAGCGGCACCGGCGCGCCGGGCACCACCGAGTACTCCGGCTGCCAGCCGCGCTTTCCGAGGAGGTCTTCCTTGTGGATGATCTCGGTGGCCGCCCAGCCGAGCTGCAGGTAGGCCAGGCGCACCTTGCCCTTGCCCTGGGCGCGGAGCGGCGCGGGCGCGCCGAGGACGGCGCCGGCCGCCACCGCCGTCTTCATGAACGTGCGACGTGAGAGCGTCATCCCGCTCGCCTCCTAGATCTTCGGCACGCTGCGCAGCGCTTCCTCGACCTTGGCCGTGGGGTACTCGTAATCCTGCAGCTTGCCGCCCAGATACGCCTCGTAGGCGCCCAGGTCGAAGTGACCGTGCCCCGACAGGTTGAAGAGGATCGTCTTCTTCTTGCCTTCCTTCTTCGCGCGCAGCGCCTCGTCGATGGCCACGCGGATGGCGTGCGCCGACTCCGGTGCGGGAATGATGCCTTCGGCGCGCGCGAACTGCAGCGCGGCCTGGAAGGTGGCGAGCTGCGGCACCGCCTGGGCCTCGATCACGCCGTCGTCGAAGAGCTTGCAGACCAGCGGGGCCATGCCGTGATAGCGCAGGCCGCCCGCGTGCAGCGGCGCCGGGATGAAGGTGTGGCCGAGCGTGTGCATCTTCACGAGCGGCGTGAGGCCGACGGTGTCGCCGAAGTCGTAGACGTAGTGCCCCTTGGTCAGGCTGGGGCACGCCGATGGCTCGACGGCGATGATGCGGAGCTTCTTGTTACGGCCGGCGAGCTTGTCGGCCGCGAACGGGAAGGAGAGGCCCGCGAAGTTCGAGCCGCCGCCCGCGCAGCCGATGACGATGTCGGCGGCGTCGTCGGCCTTCTCGAGCTGCTTCTTGGCCTCGAGCCCGATGACCGTCTGGTGCATCAGCACGTGGTTGAGGACGCTGCCCAGCGAGTACTTCGTGTCGTCGCGCGTGGCGGCGTCCTCGACGGCCTCGCTGATGGCGATGCCGAGGGAGCCGGGCGAGTTGGGATCCTGCTCGAGGACCTTCTTGCCGGACTGCGTGTCGGGGCTGGGACTGGCCACGACCTGCGCGCCCCACGTCTCCATCATGATCCGGCGATACGGCTTCTGCTGATACGAGACCTTGACCATGTACACCTTGCACTGCAGCCCGAACATCTGGCAGGCGAGGGAGAGCGCCGAGCCCCACTGGCCGGCGCCGGTCTCGGTGCTCAGGCGCGTGACCTTTTCCTTCTTGTTGTAGTACGCCTGCGCGATGGCGGTGTTCGGCTTGTGACTGCCGGCCGGGCTCACGCCCTCGTACTTGTAGTAGATGCGGGCCGGTCCGCCGAGCGCCTTCTCCAGCCGCCGCGCGCGGTACAGGGGCGAGGGCCGCCACAGGCGATAGACGTCGCGGATCTCGTCGGGGATCTCGATCCAGCGTTCCCGGCTGACCTCCTGCTTGATCAGCTCCATCGGGAACAGCGGCGCCAGGTCGGCGGGCCCGATCGGCTGCTTGGTGCCGGGATGGAGCACCGGCGGCGCCGGCGTCTTGAAGTCGGCCTGGATGTTGTACCACTTGGTCGGGATGTCCTTCTCGTCGAGCAGGAACTTCGTGCGTGCGCGGTCGACCTTGGCCATACCGACCTCCTTGGTGGGCGCACCTTAAGCGACTCGCCTCCGGCCTGTCAACGCGCGGGCCACGCGACGCCCGGAGCCGCCCGCGATGTTAAACTTTCGCCATGCCACCCACCCTGACGCTCCCGCGCCTCGACGGAACGCTCGCGCCGTACACGCTCTCGGGCCGCGCGCCGGTGACGGCGCCGCCGGGGCCCATCACGAGCCGCGTCGGCATGGCGGCCGTGCACGTGGTGGCCAACCCGCTCGCCGCGATCAATCCCACGCTCGACGTCGCCGTCGACTGGGACGCCACCCTGCGGTTCCGCCATCACATCTGGTCGCTGGGCCTGGCGGTCGCGGAAGCGATGGACACCGCGCAGCGGGGGATGGGATTCGAGTGGGCATCGGCGAAGGAGCTGATCAAGCGCAGCGTGGGGGAGTCGAAGACGGTCACGGGCGCCGTGCTGGCCTCGGGCGCCGGCACCGATCATCTGGCGCCCGGCCCTCGGGTGACGATCGCCGATGTGGAAGCCGCCTACGAGGAGCAGTGCGCGTGGATCGAGGGCTGCGGCGGCCGCATCATCCTGATGGCCTCGCGCGCGCTGGCCGCGTGCGCCAAGTCGCCCGACGACTACGTGAAGGTCTACGGCCGCATCCTGAGCCAGGTGCGTGAGCCGGTCATCATCCACTGGCTCGGCGAGATGTTTGACCCGGCGCTGGCCGGCTACTGGGGCTCACGCGAGCGCGAGCGGCAGACCGAGACCCTGCTGGCCATCGTGAACGAGTTCGCGCCGCGCATCGACGGCGTGAAGATCTCGCTCCTGGACCAGCAGCGCGAGATCGCCATGCGCACGCGCTTTCCGGCCTCGGTGCGCATGTACACCGGCGACGACTTCGACTATCCGACGACGATCCGCGGCGACGGCACGCGGCACTCCGACGCGCTCCTCGGCATCTTCGACGTGATCGCGCCCGCCGCCGCCGCCGCCCTCAAGGCGCTCGACCGCGGCGATCTCGAGGCCTACGAGAACGTCCTGGCGCCGACGCTGACGCTCTCGCGTCACGTGTTCGGCGATCCCACGCGCTTCTACAAGACCGGCGTCGTCTTCGCCGCCTATCTCAACGGCCACCAGTCGCACTTCCGGATGGTGGGCGGCCTGGAGAGCGCGCGCTCCATCCCGCACCTCGCCGAGCAATTCCGCCTGATGGACGCCGCCGGCCTGCTGAAGGATCCCGACTTCGCCGCCGAACGCATGCACCGCGTGCTGGCCGTCGCCGGCGTGGTGTAGCGGGCCATTTCGGGCCCCCATCTACAACAGGTCGCGGACCGGCAGCACCAGCGTCTCCATCAGCCGTTCCTTGATCCCGCGGCGGCGCCAGCTCTCGTAGTCGATCCGGCGGGCGCGCTCGAGGTCGCGCTCGAAGATCTCCTGCATGCGCCGGGCGAGCGCGGGGTCGTGAAGGCCCACGTTCAGCTCGTCGTTGAGCGCGAAGGAGCGGTTGTCGAAGTTCGTGCTGCCCAGCGTCGCCCAGGTCGCATCCACCACCATGGTCTTGGCGTGCAGCAGCGAGGCCTGGTACTCGAAGATCTCGACGCCGCCCTGCAGCAGCGCGCCGTAGTCGTGGCGGCTGGCCGAGCGCACCAGGTTGTGATCGATCTTGCCCGGGGTCAGGACACGCACCCGTACGCCGCGCCGCGCCGCGGCCAGCATCGCGTTGGTCATCTGCGTGTCGAGGACGAAGTAGGGATTGGTGACCAGGACGGACTGCCGGGCGGCGGCGATGGCGAGCAGGACCATGGTGTAGGCGGCGTAGCTGCCGGCCACCGGGGAGCTGGCGACGATCTGCAGGCGGACGTCGCCCGCGGGCGCGGGCGCCGGGAAGTACGCGGCGCCGCCGAGGATCTCGTGCGTGGTCTCGCGCCAGTTCTCCGCGAACGCCGACTGCAGCCACTGCACGCCGGGGCCCTCGAGGTGCAGGTCGATGTCGTGCCAGTGGTCCTCGGCCGTGCCGTTCCCCGTCCACTTGTCGCTCACGCCCGAGCCGCCGGTGTGCCCGATGCGGCCGTCCACCACGAGAATCCGGCGGTGGTTGCGGTTGTTGTGACGGCGCAGGCCGAGCCGGGCGAGCGGCCGGAAGGTGTGGACGCGGCAGCCGGCGCGCAGCATCGCCGCGCGATGCTCGTCGGGCATGGAGAGCGCGCCGACGGCATCGAGGAGGATCTTCACCGGGATGCCCGCGCGACATCGCTCGGCGAGCGCCTCGGCGATGTCGGCGCCCACCTGGCCCTCGCCCCAGAAATATTCGGCGTAGGTGATCGACGTGCGGGCCGCGCGGATGGCGGCGAGCTTCGCGGGGAAGATCGCGTCGCCGTTGACCAGCAGGGTCGCGCGATTGCCGCGCGAGATCGGCGTGGTGACGTGGGCCTCGAGGGTGGGGACGAATGACGGATCGTCGAGCGCGACCGACGGCACCAGGTCGTGCGCCGGCGGAGCCGGACGCACCGCGCGCACGACGACGACCGCGAAGACGAGCACGGCCGCGGCGAGCAGCACCAGCCCCAGACGCCGGCGTGGACGGTTCAGTCTACGAGGCCTTTCCGATGTCGCCCACGACCCGCACGCGGACGCGGAGGGAGTTGCCGGGCAGGTAGGCCAGGGGCAGATCCTCGACGTCGACCACCTGCAGGGTGGCCCCGTCGGCGCCCGCCTCGATCGCGCGCGTCTCGGCGAGCCGCCGCGCGGCGGCGATCGCATCGTCGCGTCCGAGGTTCTGGAAGATCTGGTCGATCTCGCCGCTGACCTGAGCGATGGCGGCGCCCACGGCGTTGGCGACGGCCTGGTGCGGCACGTGGACGACCTCGGACACACCGGGTACTCGCTCGGGGACGAGGAAGCAGCCGCCGCCGACGGCGACCAGGGGCTCCTCGCGCGCGTCGGTCTTCATCCGGTCCACGCCTTCCTCGATCGTCGCGTGGATCCTCGCCACGGCGCGCTTGACCGCGTCGCCGGAGAGCGCGGCCACGCGGGCGCGCTCTCCGAGGTCCGTGAGCCCGGCGGCCACGGCGATGTCGGTCGCGGTCAGGATGGCGCCGCCGAAGACGCGGCCGTCCTCGACGAGCCGGTAGCCCACGCTGCGGGGTCCCACGGCGGCGCCGTCGTCGCTCACCAGCGAGCCGCCGCCGAGGCCCAGCGACAGGAGATCGGGCATCCGGAAGAGCGTCCGCACACCGCCGACCTCCACCACGCTGTTGGCCTCGCGCGGGAAGCCGTGACGCAGGCTGCCGATGTCCGTGGTGGTGCCGCCGACGTCGATGACGATGGCGTCGGCGAGGCCCGACAGGAAGGCGGCGCCGCGCATGCTGTTGGTCGGGCCCGAGGCGAAGCTGTAGACGGGGAACGCCTCGGCGACGGAGGCGAGCATCACGGTGCCGTCGTTCTGGGTGAGATAGAGCGGCGCGGCGAGGCCGCTGGCCGCGATGGCCTCGGTGAACGCGCGGGTCGTCCGACGCGCCAGGTCCACCAGCGCCGCGTTCAGCAACGTGGCGTTCTCGCGCTCGAGCAGCCCGATGCGTCCGAGCTGGTGCGAGAGCGTCACGGCCACGTCGGGATATTCGTCGCGGAGGATGGCGGCGGCGCGCTCCTCGCATTCCGCGTTGAGCGGCGAGAACACCGACGCGATGCCGACCGACGTCAGCCCCGCGGCCTTGATGCGTCTGGCCGCCGCCCGCATGCCGCTCTCGTCGAAGGGCACGATGGGGCGCCCGTCGTACTCGTGGCCGCCCTCGAGCATGATGACGTCGCCGCGGACGAGCTCGGCCAGGTCGGTGGGCCAGTCGACGAACGGCGGCAAAGAGGCGCTGGCCGGCAGCCCGATGCGGATGGCCGCCACGCGCGTGAGGTCGCGGCGCTGCACGACCGCGTTGGTGAAGTGCGTGGTGCCGATCATGATCGCGCTGATCGGCGCCGGTGACGCGAGGCCGCCGCGGTCCGGGGCCGACCCGACGACCTTGCGGAGCGCGGTGGTGACGCCGCTGGTCACGTCGGCGGTGGTCGGCGTCTTCACCGCGTGGACGACCTGCGCGCCGTCGAGCAGCACCGCGTCGGTGTTCGTGCCGCCCACGTCGATGCCGATACGCCTCATGCGAATACGGAGGTGAACTCCAGGTCGTAGCCGAAGGCGCGCGGGCCCACGTGCTCCAGGCCCTTGGGCGTGAGGAGGACGGGCGGGGCGGGCAGGGCCACGACGCTGACGCGCTGGCCGTAGCGCAGGGTCTCGGTGCCGATGGCGTCGCCGGAGACGCTGTCGAGGACGCAGATCAGGTCGGGCGTGGTGACGCGCGGCACGCCGTCGAGCCAGCCGACGGCGAACTCGTTCTGGAACGCCAGCTCGAAGCGATGCCCGCGAAAGTCACCGAGTCCATCGACCGACGCGGTGCCGCGCAGGAATCCCTCGGTTGCGCGCCGGGCGACGTCGGCGATCTTCCCCGTGAACAGCAGCCGGCCGTGCTCGGCCGTCACCAGCGCGGCGATCGGATCGGCGTGGGCGCGCCGCGCGGCCTGCACCGTGCGGCCGATGCGGATGGCCTTGGTGGTCGAGCCCAGGATCGCGCACTCCTTGATCTCCTTGCCCGTGCGCGGCGCCTTGCAGGTGGCGGCGATGGAGCCGACGGCCACGCACGCGGTGCGCGAGAGGCGCTCCATCCATTTCCAGGAGGCGGCGCGGGCGACCACCACGGCGTTGTGGCGCACGTCGACGAGGGTGAGCGGGTACATCTGCAGATCGTGGATGGCGAACGACGTCATCTGCGCCTCGGGGAAGGCGCGGCCCATGCAGTCGCCGTCGATGACCGGGCGATCGAGGAGGGCGGCGGCCATGAAGGGCTGGATGGCGTTGCCGCCGCCGATCTCGAGCGACATGATCGCGCGGAAGCGCCGGCCGAGGTACTCCTCCATCATGGTGATGGCCTCGGCGATGGTGCGCGGATCGGTGAGACGCTCCTGGCCCACGAGCGGCGCGCCCATGTTGGAGACCACCGCGACCAGATCGTCGTCGGCGAGGTCGAGAGGGTCCATGAGCGAGACACATGCGCCGGCGCGGTAGAGCGCGCGCATGTTGAGCAGCGCCAGGTAGGGACTGCCGCCGCCGCCGGTGCCGAGAATCCAGGCGCCGATCGCGAGCGACTCGATCTCCTCGGCAGAGACGGGCCGGAGCGAAGTCATCGAGGGCGTATGTTATCCTGCGCGCGCGGAGGCCGCCATGAAGACCACGCGCGCAGTCATCGCCGCTCTCGCCGTCGTCGTTCTCGCCGCCAGTGCCGCTTCCGCCTTCGAGCGCGTCGGCGACAAGAAGATCCTCGTGTTCGCGGGCCGCCAGGAAGTGCCGACCATCGACCCCAGCATCAAGTACGACTGGTCGATCCGCATGATGCAGCAGGCGCTCTACGACGGTCTCGTGAAATACGTCGGCAATCCGCCCGAGATCCAGCCGTGGCTGGCCGAGCGCTGGGAGGTCTCGCCCGACGCCAAGACCTGGACCTTCCACCTGGCCAAGCACGCGAAGTTCACCAACGGCGATCCGGTGACGGCGGAGGCGGTGCGCTGGTCGTTCGCGCGCACGCTCAAGCTCAATCAGGGCCCGGCCTGGATGCTCTCGGACTTCCTGAAAGAGGACGGGATCAAGGTCGTCAACGACCACACGATCCAGTTCACGCTCACCCAGTCGTATGCGCCGTTCCTGTCGTTCGTGCCCTGGTGGTACGTGATGAACCCGAAGGAAGTGCTGGCCCACCAGGTCGAGGGCGACCTCGGCCAGAAGTGGCTGACGGAGAACGCCGCGGGCAGCGGACCGTTCAAGATCAAGCGCTGGCAGCAGGGCGTGCTGTACGAGATCGAGGCGGTCGACAGCTACTGGAAGGGCTGGCCGGCGAAGGACCACGTGGGCGGCGTCATCCTCAAGCTCGTGCGCGAGTCGTCCGCCCAGCGGGCGGGGCTGCAGCGTGGAGAGTTCGACATCGTCGAAGGCCTCTCGGCTGACGACTACGAGGTCGTCGGCAAGCTCCCCGGCATCGTGCTGCCGAACTTCCCGGGCATGACGACGTTCGGCCTCAAGATGAACACGCAGAAGGCGCCCACGAGCGATGCCAATCTCCGGAAGGCCATCGCGTACGCCTTCGACTACGACGCGCTGGTGAAGATCTACAACGGCAATGCCGTGCTGCAGACGAGCCCGTTCCCCAACGCGACCAAGGGGTACGTCGCGGTGCCCGGCTTCCCGCGCCAGGACCTCGCCAAGGCCAAGGAGTTCCTCGCCAAGAGCGCGTATCCCAACGGTGGGCTCGAGCTCGAGTACGTCTACGTCCAGGGCCTCGAGGAAGAGCGGAAGATGGGGCTCGTCCTCATCGACAACCTCGCCAAGCTCAACCTCAAGGTGAAGATGGTGCCGCTGACGTGGCCCAACATGGTGGCGCGCGGCTCCAAGGTGGAGTCCTCGCCCGACATGCTGGCTGTCTTCGCCACGCCGGTCTCCACCGACGCCGACGCGGTCGCGTACCAGTACCACAAGAACTCCTGGGGCAAGTACTACGGCTCGTCGTTCTACAGCAACGCCGACGTGTGGGGAATGATCGAGCGCGCGCGCACGCTGACCAAGTGGGAAGAGCGCGCGCCGCTCTACGCCGAGATCCAGAAGCGGATCGCCGCGGATGCGCCGGAGGTCTTCGGCATGCTGCAGAACCGCCGCTGGGGCATGCGTGACCACGTGAAGGGCTTCGTGTTCAGCCCGATCCGCCTCACCGGCGAGGTGGATCTCTACCCGCTCACGATCTCCGCCAAGTGACGGTGACGCGCCGCTGACGCAGTACCTCGTCGGCCGGGTCGCGTTTCTCGGCCTCATGCTGTTCGGGCTTCTCTGTCTGACGTTCGCCATCTCCCACGTGATGCCCGGCGACCCGGCGCGCCTGGCCGCCGGGCCCGACGCCAACCAGTCCATGGTGGACACGGTGCGCGCGCGCTACGGCCTCGACCGGCCGCTGCCCGTGCAGTTCGCGCGCTACGTGGGCGGACTGGTCCGCGGCGATCTCGGCGAGTCCCTGCGCAGCCGCAATTCCGTGCGCGACGACCTCCTGCGCTATTTCCCCAACACGCTGGAGCTCGTCACGCTGGCGCTGCTGCTGGCGGTGGCGTTCGGCGTGCCGCTCGGCATGCTCTCGGCCGTGTACCGCGACACGTGGGTCGATCACTGGACGCGCGTGGTGTCGGTGTCGGGAGTCGCGCTGCCGGCGTTCTGGCTCGGCCTGATGCTGCAGCTCCTGCTCGCGCTCCACCTCGGCTGGCTGCCGCTGGGCGGGCGGCTCGGCCTGACGGCCACGCCGCCGGCGCCGATCACGCACCTGCTGTTCGTGGACGCGCTGCTGCGCGGGGAGTGGCGCACGCTCGGCGACGCGCTGGCGCACGCCGTCCTGCCCGTCGTCACGCTGTGCTTCCCGGCGCTGGCCTCGATCCTGCGCGTGAACCGTGCCGAGATGCTGGACACGCTGGGGCAGGACTACATCAAGACCGCGCGCGCCCAGGGCTTCTCGGGTTTTCGCGTGGTCACGCGCTACGCCCTGCGAAACGCGATGATCCCCACGCTGACGATGATCGGCCTGCGCTACGGATGGATGCTCGGCGGCACCATCCTGGTGGAGACGGTCTTCGACTGGCCGGGCATCGGCCTCTACGCGGTGAATGCCGCCGTGTCCTCCGACTTCCAGCCGATCATGGGCGTGACCCTGCTCATCGGGCTCAACTTCATGCTCGCCAACCTGCTGGTCGATCTCGCCTACGGCTGGCTCGACCCGCGCGTCCGCCGTCCGAGGGCTGCGTGAGCGCCCGCGCGCTGTCGCTCGACCACGCCGCCGCGTCGCCGGCGCGCACGCCCGAATGGCGACGATATGTCCGGGCGTACACGCGCAACGCCTCCTCGATGGTCGGCCTGGCCATCGTGGCGCTGTTCCTCGTGGTGGCGGCGGTGGGCCCGTGGATCGTGCCGTACCCGGAGGACGCACGCGGCGCCGTGCATCTTGACGCCAAGCTGCAGCCGCCCAGCCGCGCGCACTGGTTCGGCACCGACGAGGTCGGCAACGACGTCTACACGCGCGTGGTTCTCGGCGCACGCGTCTCGCTGCAGATCGGCCTCATCATCACGGTGCTGGCCGCGCTGCTCGGCGTCCCGCTTGGCATCGTGGCCGGCTACACGGGCGGCACGCCGGGCGAGATCATCATGCGCGTCACCGACGTGTTCCTCTCGGTGCCGGCCCTCGTGCTGGCGCTCGCCGTGGTCGGCGCGCTCGGGCCCGGCATCCTCAACGCGATGCTCGCGCTCGCGCTGGTGTGGTGGCCGGGCTACGTGCGGCTCGTCCAGGGCAAGACCCTCGTGCTGAGATCCGAGCCGTTCGTGGAGGCGGCGCGGGCCGTCGGCGGTGGCCGTCTCCGCGTGATCTTTCTG
>JBKPRI010000065.1:0-4382 GCA_046734515.1 Candidatus Methylomirabilota bacterium
GCCAGCCGCCCCGGGCCAGGTGCGGCGCGACGCGCCGGGCGAGCTCCTCGGCGCCGAGCCAGTCGACCGACAGCGGCAGGTGCGGCCCGTGCTGCTCGACGGCGCCGAGCGGCAGCAGCACCACGCTGCGCGGGCTGCGCGCCAGCCGCCGCGCCTCGGGCCACGTCAGATCGGCGAGCCGGATCACGCGCGGCAGCATACCAGTGATATCCTCCCCGCCAACGGAGGCCGTCATGCGAATCGGGATCATCGGCGCAGGCGCGATCGGCTGCGTGGTCGGCGGCATGCTGACGAAGGCAGGGCGCGACGTCACGCTCATCGACCAGTGGCCCGAGCACGTGGAGACGATGAAGCGGCAGGGCCTGAAGCTCTCGGGCACCTGCGGGGATCACGTCGTGCGGGTGAAGGCGATCCACGTCCACGAGCTGCAGCTCGTCACCACGCCCTTCGACGCCGTCTTCGTCGCCGTGAAGTCGTACGATACCGAGTGGGCCACGGCGCTGGCACTCGGCTACCTGGCGCGGCCCGACGGCGTCGTCGTGGACTTCCAGAACGGCATCAACGACGAGCGGGTAGCCGCGGTGGCCGGCCGCGAGCGTACGCTGGGCTGCGTGATCCTGATCGGCGCCGGCATGTACGAGCCCGGCCACGCGCTGCGCACCGACACCCAGGCCACCGGCTTCAAGATCGGCGAGCTGGACGGCCGCGAGAGCGACCGCGCGCGGCGCCTCGCCGAGATGCTCAGCGACGTCGCCAAGGCCGTCGTCACTCCGAACCTGTTCGGCGAGCGCTGGTCGAAGCTGGCCGTGAACTGCATGGCCAACCCGCTGTGCGGGCTCAGCGGCCTCGGCTCGGCCGAGATCCGCAGCGAGCCGGGCCCGGCGCGCATCGCCGTGCAGGTGGGCGCGGAGGCCATCACGGTCGGCCGCAAGTGCGGGTACGAGGTGGAGCCGATCTACGGCATCGAAACACAGCGCTTCGTCGATGCGGCGGCCGGGCGCGACGCCGAGCGGCTGCTCGCCGACATGACGGCCGGCGCCAAGAAGCTGGCGGGCGGCCGGCCCTCGATGCTCCAGGACGTCGTGCGCGGGCGCCGCACCGAGATCGACTATCTCAACGGCTACGTCGTCAACGAAGGCCGGCGCGTCGGCGTGAAGACCCCGTTCAACGAGGCCGTCGTGCGCCTCGTGCACGAGCACGGCGTGGGCACCCTGAAGCCCGATCCAAAGAACCTCGAGCCCCTACTCCAAATGCTGCCGCGATAAACCGGAGGGGAAGGCGAACAGATATGCAGATTGAAATTCGTCGCTGACTGGTCTGAGGCGATCTTCGCCGCGAGGCCGTGCGCCTCGCCGATGAGATCCAGCGCGCCACCGGCGTCACGCCACGCATCCGGATGGGTGGCTTCGGCGCCCTCGACGTGCTCGTCGACGGCCGCGTGGTGTTCTCCAAGAAGACCGAGGGGCATCTGCTGCCGCCCGGCGACATCGTCGGGCGCGTGAAGGCGAAGGCATGAGCGCATTCCGGTTCGGCGACGTCACCATCGAGCGCGTCATCGAGATCCCGCGCTCCGCGTACCCCACCGCCAGCATGCTGCCGGAGTCGACGCCGGCGGCGATCGCGCGCCACGACGCCTGGCTGAAACCGCACTTCTACGACGCCTCCACCGGCGATCTCGGCTCGCGCATCCAGACGTGGGTCGTGCGGATGCCCGGGCGCACCATCCTCATCGACACCGGCGTCGGCAACGGCAAGACGCGCCACGAGTCACCGCTGTGGAACAACCGCCAGGGCACGTGGCTGGACGATCTCGCCGCCGCCGGCGTCAAGCCGGAGCAGGTGGACACGGTTGTCTGTACGCACCTGCACGTGGATCACGTCGGCTGGAACACGCGCCTCGAGCGCGGGGAGTGGGTGCCGACGTTCCCGAACGCGCGCTACGTGATGCCGGGGGATGAATGGGAGTTCTGGAAGTGGGAGGCCGCCAACGGCCGCGAGCCCTCGGGCTGCATCGCCGACAGCGTGACGCCAGTGATCGAGGCCGGCCGCGCGACGCTGGTCGGTCCCGACTACACGATCGCCCCGGGCCTGGCGTTCGAGCCGACACCCGGCCACACGCCGGGCCACGTCGCTGTGCGGCTCACCAGCCCGGCCGGGCAAGCCGTGTTCGCCGGCGACCTGATGCACCGCACGGTGCAGGTGGCCGAGCCGCAGTGGAACAGCCAGTTCTGCCACGACGGCGTCCGGGCGCGGAAGACACGCGAGGCGTTCGTCGAGCGGCACGCCGACAGCGGCGTGCTCGTCATGCCCGCGCACTTCCCGCACCCGGGCTACGTCGTGCGTGCGGACGGAGGATTCCGCTTTCGACCGGCCGCCTAGGAGGCCAGCGGGGGCCTCCGGCCGATCCAGGGGCGCGCGGACTCGAGCTGGGCGGCGAGTCGGAACAGCGTGGCCTCGTCGCCGTAGCGCGCCACGCACTGCACGGCCACCGGGAGCCCGTCGGGACTCTGGCCGAGCGGCAGCATGATCGCCGGCTGGCCCGTCAGGTTGAACCACACCGTGAACGGCGAGAACGCGAACACGCGCCGCCAGTACTCGTCCACGTCGTCCAGCATCATGTCGATCCAGCCCAGCTTCGGCGGCGCCATCGCGAGCCCCGGTGTGAGCAATACGTCCCAGTCGGCGTGGAAGGCCGCCATCTGCCGGCCGAGGCGGTGCGCCGTCTGCGTGGCCCGCACGTAGTCGGCGGCGGTGATGCGCTCGCCCTTCTGACCGGTTCCGTACGTCACGCGCTCGACTTCGCCGGGCTTCGCGGGGCGGCCGGCCGTCGGATGGCTGCCGAGGTTCACCACCATGTTGGCCGCGGCCAGCGTCAGAAAGGTCGGGACGACCGCGGCGCCGTCGATCTTCGGATCGGCCTCTCCGACCTGGTGGCCGAGCTCTGCGCAGAGCGCCACCGTGTCCCTCAGCACGCGCAGCGGCTCGGCCTCGATCGGCGCGCCGTTCGGCGGCGTGAGCGTCCACGCGATGCGCAGGCGGCCGGGCGGCGTCTGCGCCTCCGTCAGGAACGGGCGCGCCGGCGGCGCCGCCGCGTACGGATCGCCCGGACCGGCGCCCGCGGTGGCGTCCAGGAGAGCGGCGCAGTCGCGCACGCTCAGCGTCACCGCGTGCTCCGTCGAGCAGCCGCCCAGGCCCTCGCCGGTGTACGGCGCCATCGTGTTGCGGCCGCGCGTGGGCTTGAGGCCGACGACACCGCAGCAGGCGGCCGGCGCGCGGATGGAGCCGAAGCCGTCACTGGCGTGCGCCATCGGAAGCATGCGCGCGCCGACCGACGCCGCCGCGCCGCCGCTGGAGCCGCCCGAGATCCGCGAGAGATCCCACGGATTCTTCGTCGCGCCGTGCAGCTGCGGCTCGCAGGTGAGGCTCAGGCCGAGCTCGCAGGTGTTGGTGCGGCCGAAGATCACCAGGCCCGCGCGCTTGAGGCGCGCCACGTGCTCGCTGTCGGCGGCCGGCGGCGGCGTGTCGGCGAAGAAGCGCGAGCCGCGCGTCATCGGCACGCCGGCGATCGAGGCCGTGAGGTCTTTGATCAAGAACGGCACGCCGCTGAAGGGGCCGGCCGGCAGGCCCTGGGCGATCGCCTTGCGCGCGTAGTCGTAGAGCGGCATCGTCACCGCGTTCACGGCGCCGTTGCGCGCGTCCACCCGCGCGATGGCGGCCTCCAGCAACTCGGCCGGCGTGACCTTCTTCTGGCGCACCAGCTCGGCCAGGCCCAGCGCGTCGTAGCTCTCGTACTCCGGGAATTTCATCGTCAGCTCCGGTGAAAAGGGTTATCGCGGGGCCCCGCACGACGTTGAGCATGCCAGAGAACCGCCACGGCTGCGCCGGGGCGGTTCGAACGAGTGGGGGCTTGGGGGCCATTTCGGGGCCCCCATCATAGAAGGCCCGGGGTGGCGAGGGCGGCGAAGAGCAGGCCGACCGGCGCATCCGTCTCGTCGTACCAGTGGGCTTCGTGCAGCAGGTTGATGGTGCCGAGCACGCGGCCGTCCCACACGACCGGCACGTTGAGCACCGAGCCACAGCCGAGCGAGGCGATGAGCGCGTGGTCGAAGAACACGGCCTGCACGTCGGCGGGCGTGCGGCCGAGGTAGGGCTGCTGCCGGCGCAGCACCTGCTCCGTCCACGCCGTCGGGTTGAGCGCCTTCTTGCCGCCGACGGGATACTCGCGCGGATGGCTCGTATAGATGCGCTCGGATTCGCCGGTGCGCGCGTGATAGCGCATGAGCGTGAAGAGCCGGTGGCCGAGCACGGCGCCCAGCGCGGCCTCGAGCGCGCCGAAGAGCGCCTGCGGCTGGCCCGGCAGCGTCGCGACGGCGGCCACCGCC
>JBKPRI010000066.1:0-10025 GCA_046734515.1 Candidatus Methylomirabilota bacterium
GTCCACGGTGTCGGGATCCAGCAGGGGCAGCCACGGCGCCAGCGCCGCGCCCAGCACGGTGGCGATCAGCGCGCACGCCGCCACCACGGCCACCACGTTGCGCCGGCGCGCCGGCGGCGGCGCGGCTTCGATCGCCGTGGCGGTGCGCGGCAGCGGAGCGGCCAGCTCACTCATAGCGGATGCGCGGATCCAGCCACGCGTAGAGGAGATCGACCCCGAGATTGATCAGCGCGAAGCTGAGCGCGACGACGAGCACGCAGCCCTGCACCAGCGGAAAGTCGCGCGCGAGAATTCCCTGCACCATGAGCGTGCCGACACCGGGCCACGCGAAGACGGTCTCGGTGAGCACGGCGCCGCCCAGCAGGTAGCCGGCCTGCACGCCGATCACCGTGACGATCGGGATCAGCGCGTTCTTGAGCCCGTGGCGCAGCACCACCAAGCCCTCGGTGACGCCCTTGGCGCGCGCGGTCCGGATGTAGTCCTGCCCGAGCGCCTCCAGCATGGTGCTGCGCGTGAGGCGGGCCACGATCGTCACCGAGGCCGCGGCCAGCGTGACGGCCGGCAGTACGAGGTGCGAGAGCAGGTCGGCGGCGCCGCCCCCGCCGTACGGCGCGAACATGCCCGAGGCCGGCAGCCAGCCCAGCCACAGCGCGAAGATCACCATGAGCACGATGCCGAGCCAGAACGAGGGCATGCTGGCGCCGAAGAGCGAGGCGGCCGCGCTGAAGCGGTCCAGCAGCGAGCGCGGCCAGGCCGCCGAGGCGACGCCGAGCGCCAGGCCCACGAACGTCGAGAGCACGAGCGCGGTGACGGTGAGCAGCAGCGTCGCCTTCAGACGCTGCAGCACCTCGGGCAGGACGGGCCGCTTCATCCAGAGCGAGCGGCCGAGGTCGCCGCGGAGCACGTGGCTGATCCAGTGCACGTACTGCACGGGCAGCGGCTCGTTGAGGCCCATCTGCTCGCGCAGGCGCGCGAGGTCCTCCTTCGTGGCCTGGGAGCCCAGCATGATCTCGGCCGGGTCCCCCGGGGAGAGATGAAGGACCAGGAAGATCACGATCGAGACCCCCGCCAGGACCGGCACCAGCAGCAGGAGCCGGCGGGCGAGGTAGCGTCTCACTTCAGCGAGATGGTCTCGACGCGCAGGTCGAAGCTCGGATGGAGCTTGAATCCCTGCACGCGCTTGGCGTGGGCGGCCGTCTGGATCTCGTGGTCGACGAAGATCCACGGCGCGTCGTCGACCAGGATACGCTGGGCCTGGCGGTAGAGATCGGCGCGCTTCTTCTCGTCGGTGGTCAGCCGCGCCTGGTGCAGCAGGTCGTCGAACTTCTCGTTCTTGTACAGCGCGCGGTTCGGGCCGTTCGGCGTCCACTGGCTGGAATGCAGCAGCGGGTACATCACCATGTCGGGGTCCTCGTTGCCCGCCATCCACGACAGCGCGAAGAGCTCCTGCTCCTTCGTGCGCAGCTTGGCCAGGTACGCGCCCCACTCCATCGTCTGCAGCGCCACGTTGACGCCGACGGCCTTGAGATTCGACTGGATCACCGTCGACATCGCCACCGGCGACTGCATGCCGGAGCCCGACTCCGGCACCCACAGCGTGGTCGTGAAGCCCGACGGGTAGCCGGCCTCGGCGAGGAGCTTCTTCGCGCGCTCGGGATCGTAGGGATAGGGCTTGAGGCCGGTGTCGGCGCCCCACGTCTTCGGCAGCACGGGTCCGGCCGACAGCGAGCCGGTGCCCTTGAGCACGTCGCGCACGATGGCATCCTTGTTGACGGCGAAGTTCAGGGCCTGGCGCACGCGCTTGTCGTCGAACGGCTTCTTCTGGTTGTTGATGCCGAGGTACCAGACGTGGGCGCCCACCTGCTTGAGCAGCGTGACCTTGCCGCTCGACTCGAGCTGGCCCACGTAATCGGGCGGCGTGCCGACGATGAGGTCGAGCGCGCCGGTCAGCAGCTCGGTCAGCCGCGCCTGGTCCTCGACGATCGGACGGTAGATCACGCGCTCGAGCTTCACGGCGCCGCGCCAGTACGCCGGATTCTTCTCCAGCACGACCTTCTGGCCGCGCTCCCACGACACGAACTTGAAGGGACCGGTGCCGACGGGATTCGACGGATAGTCGGCGCCGTGCTTGCGGACGGCGGCCGGACTCACGATGGAGGCCGCGCCCGCGGTGAGCACGGCCAGGAACGAGGCGCGCGGCTCCTTGAGCACGAACTCCACGGTGAGCGGGTCGAGCACCTCCACGGCCTTCACGTTGCCGAAGAAGTAATTCGCGAAGGGATACTTCCCGAGCTTGGCGGCGGGATGCTCGGGATTGATCTGCCGCTCGATCGAGAACTTCACGGCCTCGGCATCGAGCGCGCTGCCGTCGTGGAAGGCGACACCCTTGCGCAGCTTGAACACGTAGTGCAGACCGTCCTTGGAGACGGTCCACGACTCGGCCAGGCCGGGCACGATCTGCGTGCTCTCGTCGGGGAAGGTGACGAGCGTCTCCACTACGCGGCGGCCCACGCGGTTGGAGTTGAGATCGGTCACCTGCGCGGGATCGAGATTGACGGGCTCGGCCACGAGGCCGACCACCAGCGTGCCGGCCGGCTGCGCGCCGCCCGGCACGACCGCGAGGAGCAGCAGCGCCGTCACCAGCGCGAGCACGCCACCGACCGTCGTCATCGCGATGCGCATCGTGACCTCCTCGGGCGTTTTGCCTGACCGCGGCGCCGTCACGGTAGCCCAACCCGCCACCCCGCGCAAGAACCGGCAAGTCCGCGGCACTATTTTTTCTGAACCCGTCGCCCCCGGCGCAGCGTCCCAATTGCAGAAGGAGGACAAGACGATGAAGACGCTGAAGATGCTTGCGGTCGCGCTCGGCGCGTTCGCGGCGCTGGTCACCGCCGGTGCGACAGACGTGCTGGCCGCCACGCAGAGCGATGTGCAGTCGCCGCGCGCCCAGGTGAGCGCGAAGGTCGACGACGCGCAGTCGCCGCGGAGTGAGGGCCGTGCCCGCACCGACGACGCGCAGTCGCCGCGCGGTCAGGACGCCCAGGCGCCCGCCACGACCGACGACGCGCAGTCGCCGCGTAGCGCGCGATAACACCGGCTCGCGCCGGGAGGGCCGCACGGCCCTCCCGGCCCTCACCTCTCAGCTCCCGAACATTCGCACCAGTCCACCCCACAACGCGCCGGCCTCGACGTTGCCCGGGTCGTTACCCGGCTGCCGCCGCACGGCGGTGTGCACCATCACGAGGCGGTTGGCGGGATCGACGAAGATCGACTGTCCGCGCACGCCGAGCAGCGCGAACATCCGCCGCTCGCCGGGGAAGATCCACGTCTGATAGCCGTAGCCGTAGAATCCCGTCGCCACGCGCGGCCGGAGGTGCGGCTGCTCCGCGCTCACGGTGGTGGCCGCCTGCAGCCACTCGGCCGGGATGAGCTGGCGCCCGCGCCAGCGCCCCTCGTGGGCCAGTAGCAGCCCCACCCGCGCCCAGTCGCGCAGCACGGCGTTGAAGCAGCAGAAGGTCACCTCTTGCCCGGTGTCGTCCAGGAGCCATGTGGCGTCCGCCTCGGCGCCGATCGGCTGCCAGATCTTCTCTTCGAGATATGCGGCGACCGGGCGGCCGGTGGCCTGGCGCAGCACGAGGCCGAGCACCTGCGTCTCCACCGACGCGTAGGAGAACCGCGTGCCGGCCGGCGCCGCACGCTCGTTGAACGGCCGCACCGCTTCCAGTCCGCCCGGCTTGAGCCGCACGAACGTCCGCCGCGACAGCTCGGTGACGTCGTCGTTCCCGCTGTACTCCTCCACGAACTTCACGCCGGAGGACATCTGCAGCAGGTGCCGCAGGGACGTGCGCCCGTACTCGGTGCCGGCCAGCCCCGGCACGTACCGCTCGGCGGGATCGTCCACCGATCGGATGCGGCCCTCGCCGATGGCGATGCCGACCAGCATGGCGGTGAGCGTCTTGGCCATCGACCACGACGTCAGCCGGTGGCGGTCGTTGCGCCCGTACTGATAGCGCTCGACGAGGATCGTGTCGTCGCGGGCGACGAGCAGGCCCGTGGTGGGGTGACGCGCGAGATAGTCGTCGAGCGTCCGCCGCTCGCCCTGGAAGGTGTACGTGATGTCGGGGACCGCGGTTGCGCGCGCCAGGGCCGACGGCCGCACGGCGCGGCGAACGACACGCCCCTCGAAGATCTCGTCGAGGTGACTGTGCGAGCCCACCAGGTATGGCAGCCGGAAAAACGTCGAGCGGTTGCCGAGCGGATAGCCGTCGGCGCTGCCGTTCGCCTGCGCGTCGAACCCGCCGGCGGCGAAGCGCGGGACGGCGGGCCCGGGGGTCGCCTCCGGAGTGGACGGGGCCACGCCCGGCGCGCAGGCAGCCAGCCCGAGCGCGACTGCCGACACCGCGCCGCGGAGCGCGCGCGCCGCGGTCATCAGCCGCGCACGTCGAGCAGCTCGCGCAGCCCGTCGCCGACCAGGTTGATGGCGAGCACGGTGGCGGCCAGGAACAGGCCGGGAAAGAGGATGATCCAGAACGCGAGCTGCACGTAGGTCTTGCCCTCGGCCATGATGTTCCCCCAGGACGGAATGTGCGGCGGCGTGCCGGCGCCGAGAAACGACAGGTACGCCTCGAACAGGATCGCCGAGGCGCAGATATAGGTCGCCTGCACGATGAGCGGCGCCACCAGCGCGGGCAGCACGTAGCGCAGCAGGATGCGCGGCGTGCCCACGCCCAGCGCGCGCGCCGCTTCCACCATCGTGTGCTCGCGCAGCGAGAGCACCGAGCCGCGCACGAGGCGGATGACCCGCGGGATCTCGGGGATGACCAGCGCGATGACGACGTTGCGCACGCTGCCGCGCATCATGGCCATGAGGGCCAGCGCCAGCAGGATGGCGGGAATCGCCATCAGCCCGTCCATCACCCGCATCATGATGGTGTCGATCCGCCGGTAGAAGCCGATCACCAGGCCCAGCGTCGTACCGAGCGCGAGGCTCACCACCGACACCCAGGCGCCGACCACCAGCGAGATCCGCGCGCCGTAGAGCGTGCGCGTGTAGACGTCGCGTCCGAAGTGGTCCGAGCCGAACCAGCGCTCCGCCGAGGGCGGCCGCAGCCGCTGGATGGGCTTCATCTGCAGCGGATCACCCGTCCACCACAGCGGCGCCAGCACCCCGCTGAGCACGACGAGCGCGAGCACGATCAGGCCGGCGGTGAACATCGGCTGCCGCGTGACCAGCCGCCGCACGCGCGTGCCGAGTCCGGCCGCCGGCGCCGGCCGCCCGGACGTCAGCGTTTCCGCCAGCACCGACATCTAGTACCGAATCCTCGGGTCGAGGACGACGTACAGCACGTCCACGGCCAGATTGATCAGCACGTAGACGCCGGAGACCACGAGCAGCACGCCCTGGATGACCGGGTAGTCGCGTCGCACGATGGCGTCGACCGTCAGCCGGCCGAGGCCGGGCAGCGCGAACACGCTCTCCGTCACCACGGCGCCGCCGATGAGGAGCGCGAAGCCGATGCCGATGATCGTCACCACGGGCAGCGAGGCGTTCTTGAGCGCGTGGCGGATCAGCACCCCGCGGGGCGCCAGCCCCTTGGCGAACGCCGTCCGGATGTAGTCCTCGGCCAGCACGCTCAGCATGCTCGCGCGCGTCATCCGCGCGATCAGCGCCATGTAGACCACCGACAGCGTGATGGCGGGCAGCAGCAAGTGGCTCAGGAACGGCCAGAGCCCGGTGGCGAGCGGCTGGTAGCCCTGCACCGGCAGCCAGCCGGCGGTGATCGCGAAGACATAGACGAGGATGAAGCCGAGCCAGAACGTCGGCATCGAGAACCCGGACACCGCGAACATCATCACCGCGCGGTCGACCCACGAGCCGCGGCGCCAGGCCGCCACCACGCCCACCGGCACGCCGATCCCCACGCTGATGAGCATGGCGAACAGCGTGAGCCACGCCGTCGTCGCCGCGCGCTGGCCGATGAGCGTGGAGACCGGCAGGCCCGAGAAGATGGAGGTCCCGAGGTCGCCCCGCACGACACGTCCGAGCCAGAGGCCGACCTGCGTGGTGAAGGGCTGGTCCAGGCCCAGCCGCGCGCGGATGCGCGCGATGTCGTCGGAAGTGGCGTAGTCGCCGGCGATGATGACCGCGGGATCGCCGGGCGTCACGTGCAGGAGCGCGAAGACGGCGAGGGCCACGACCACCATCACGGGAACTGTGGCCACCAACCGCCGGAGGATCTCGGCCAGCATGACCGCTCGCGATCAGGCGATCGACACGTTCCAGAACAGCGGCGCGATGAACTTCAGGATGCCGGTGACGCTCTTGCGGTGCGCGGTCGGCTGCGTCCACTCGCCCCACGGCACGTAGGCCACCTCGTCGAGCGCGACCTTCTGGACCTGTTCGGCCAGCGCCTTGCGCCGCGGCTGATCGCCGGCGCGCACGAAGTCGGTGATGAGCTGCTCGAGCTGCGGGATCTCCGGCCAGCCGAACCACGCGCCGGCGCCGGCGCCCGACACGCCGAAGTGCACGGCCGGGTGCATGACGTCGGCGGCCATCCACCACGTGTGCAGCACGTTCCAGCCGCCCTTGTCGGGCGGATCCTTCTTGGCGCGCACGGCGAGGCCGGTGGACCAGTCCATCGCCTTGAGGTCCACGGTGAAGCCGGCCGCGGTCAGCAGCTCGCGGGTGACGAGCGCGGCCGCGTTGAGGAAGCTGATGTCGGTGATGTGGACCACGGTGATCGGCCGCCCGTCGTAGCCCGACTCCTTGACGAGCTGGCGCGCGCGCTCGAGGTTCTGCCCGGCCAGCCCCTCCGCGCCCACCGTGCTCGCGTACGGCCCGCCGCAGGCGAACACGCTCGCGCACGTGCGGTAGTACTTCGGCACGCCGATGGCGGCCTGCAGGTACGTCTCCTGGTTCATCATGGCCACCAGCGCCTGCCGCGCCTTCTTGTTGTTGAACGGCGGGTGCAGGTGATTCGGGCGCAGCCAGCCCTGGGTGCCGAGTGTGTCGGGCAGGAACGTGGCCAGCGCTCCGTTCTGCTCGATCTTCGGGATGAAGTCGATGGGGGGCAGCTCCCACCAGTCGATCTCGCCGGCGGCCAGCGCGGCGGCCGCGGTCGCCGAGTCCGGCATGTACCGCCAGACGACCTTGTCGAGGCTCACCTTCTTGCCACCGGCCGAGCCGCTGGGCGCCTCGCCGCGCGGCACGTAGTCCGCGTGCTTGACGTAGACGACCTGGTTGCCCGGCTGCCACTCGTCCTTCACGAAGCGGAAGGGACCCGAGCCGACGATCTCCTTGATCTGCTCGTCGGCCGAGGTGGCCGCGATGCGCGCCGGCATCATGAAGGGCACGTTGCTCGAGGGCTTGCCCAGCGCCTCCAGCACCGGGCCGAATTTCTCGCCGAGCTCCAGCGTGAACGTCTTGCGGTCCGCGGCGGCCAGCTTCGGCCCGTGGGCAGCCAGCAGCCGGCCGAAGCGGTCCTTCTTCATCCAGCGCTTGAGAGACTCCACGCAGTCCTCGGCGACGACCGGCTGGCCGTCGTGCCACTTGAGGCCGTCGCGCAGCGTGAAGCTGTACTTCATGCCGTCCTTCGACACGCTGTGCTTGTCCACCATCTGCGGGCGCACGTTGAGCTTCTCGTCGGTGCCGAACAGCGTGTCGTAGACGAGGTAGGCGTGGTTGCGCGTGATGTAGGCGGTCGTCCACACCGGGTCGAGGATCTTCAGATCGGCCTGGGCCACGAAGCGCAGGGTCCCGCCCGCCTTCTGCGCGTGGACGGCCGGCGCGGCGACGACGGCGGCCGCGGCGGCGGCGCCCGCGATGAACTGGCGGCGGTCGAGCTGGCTCATGTCAGCCTCCTCCGAGAGGCACGGCGTGGCGCGCTGGAAGACCGGCGCGATGGTAGCACGCCGCGATGCGGCAAGCGTGAGGTGGCAGGCTGCAGATTCTCTGGGTACACTGCGCTCGTCTGGTGATCCGCCCATCGGGGCTCGATCGTGCATCAGACCGCGTCGCCGGTAGAGGTCTTCCGCGTGCTGGGACGTGCAGTGGAGCGGAAGGTCTTGAAGGAGACGTGTTCATGGCTCAGAAACTTTTCGTCGGTGGCCTCCCCTTCGCCACCTCCAACGACCAGCTTCGCGACCTTTTCGCCGAGGTTGGGGAAGTGGCGTCGGCAACCGTGGTAACCGATCGTGACACCGGCCGCTCGCGGGGCTTCGGCTTCGTCGAGATGGCGACCATGGAAGCGGCCGAGGAGGCGATCAACCGCCTCAACGGTCGTGACTACGAGGGTCGCCGGCTGCAGGTCGAGAAGGCCAAGGCCTCGCCCGCGGGCGGCGGCGGACGGCCGGCTCGCTCGGGCGGCGGCGGTGGCGGCTTCGGCCGCGGCGGCGGTCGCTGGTAAAACGTAACCCGGCAGGTCGGGACCGGGGCTGGCCTTTCAGCCCCGGTCCCGATCTCCGCGTTCGATCGATCCTCTGCTACTTCTTCTCCTGAGCGACGGCCGCTTCCGCGGCCTGGAAGCCGATCTTGCTGTGGGTGCCGTCGCAGAACGGCTTCTTCACCGAGGCGCCGCAGCGGCACAGCGCGATGCGTGCCTGCCCCGCCGTGTCGATCTTGTTGCCGTTGACGTCGATGAGCTCGGTCTCGCCTTCAACCAGGTAGGGTCCGTTGGGTCGGATGGTGACCTTCACCGCCATGCGCGCGTCCTCCTCGGTGCGGAGTTGGAATCGGGCTCACCATAGCATGGCGGTACACTGGGGACCGGATGCGCGCCCCCGGAGACATCCTCCTGATCGCCTGCTACGAGCTGGGTCACCAGCCGCTGTCGATCGCCTGGCCCGCGGCGTTCCTGCAGCGCGCCGGCTACGCCCCCGCCGTGCTGGACCTGTCGGTGGAGCCGCTCGATGCCGAGAAGGTCCGGCGCGCGCGTGTCATCGCGATCTCGGTGCCGATGCACACCGCGCTGCGGATCGGCGTGGCCGCGGCCGCCAAGATCCGTGAGCTCGGGGCCACCGCGCACGTGTGCTTCTACGGTCACTACGCCGTCCTGAACGCCCCCGAGCTGCTCGCGACCAGCGCGCAGAGCGTGCTGGCCGGCGAGATCGAGGACGCGCTGATCGAGCTCGTGCACCGACTGGAGATGGCGCCCTCGCCGCCAGTGGCCTCGACCCCGGTGCTGACGAAGCTCGCGTTCCCGGTCCCCGAGCGGAGCGCGCTGCCCGCGCTGAAGAAGTACGCGCACGTCGAGCGCGACGGCCGCCGGGAGCTGGCCGCATACGTCGAGGCCAGTCGCGGGTGCAAGCACCTGTGCCGCCACTGTCCGATCCCACCGGTGTACGGCGGCCGCTTCTTCGTCGTGCCCGTGGAGACGGTGCTCGCCGACGTCCGTCAACAAGTTGCCGCGGGGGCCGGCCACGTCACCTTCGGCGATCCGGACTTCCTCAACGGTCCGCGGCACGCGCTGACGGTGGCACGCGCGCTCCACGCCGAGTTCCCCGCGCTGACATTCGACTTCACGGCCAAGGTCGAGCACCTGCTGCGCGAGCGCGCGCACCTGCCGGAGCTGGCCGCGCTCGGGTGCGCGTTCATCGTCTCCGCGGCGGAGTCGCTCGACGACCGCGTGCTGGGCTACCTGGCCAAGGGCCACACGCGGGCCGATCTGGTGGCCGCGCTGGCGGCCGTTCGCGGCGCCGGCATCGCGCTGCGCCCGACGTGGGTGGCGTTCACACCGTGGACGACGCTGGCGAGCTATCGCGAGTGGCTCGACTTCCTGGCGGCCGAGGGGCTCGTCGATCATGTCGACCCCGTCCAGTACGGGATCCGCCTGCTCGTCCCCCCGGGCTCGCTGCTGCTGGAGCTGCCGGAGATGCGCGCGCACGTGCGCGAGAAGGCGCCGGGCACGTTCCACCATCGCTGGGCGCACCCCGATCCGCGTGTCGATCACCTGGCCGACGACGTGGCCGGGCTCGTCGCCGCCGCCGCCGAGGCGGACGAGGACGCGGCGGTGACGTTCGATCGCGTC
>JBKPRI010000067.1:0-9423 GCA_046734515.1 Candidatus Methylomirabilota bacterium
CGCATGGGCGTGCGCGCGGTCATGACGAGCTTCTTTCCGTGGATCCAGGCCGGCGTCAAGGAGCTGAACGAACGCGCGGCCGCCGCCTCGGGGCGCGCGTCGGGCCGGCCGTAATACGCCGCCTCGGGCCGGTTCTGGCGCTGCTCTGCGTGCTGGCGCCCACGGGGACGCTGGCCCAGGCGCCGCCGGCGCCGCCGCCGAAGGCACCCACGCCGCAACAGCGGGCGCGCGAGCTCAACGCCGAGGCCGTCGAGCGCTGCCGCCGCGGTGAGCACGCCGAGACAATCCCCAAGGCGCGCCAGGCCCTGGCCCTGCGCCAGAAGGCGCTCGGCCCCGACCACCTCCTGACCGCCGAAAGCCTGCAAACACTCGCCGATTGCCTGCGCGAGGCGACCGAGTACGCCGAGGCGCGTCCGCTCTACGAGCGTGCGCTGGCGATTCGCGAGAAAGCCCTGGGCCCCGAGCATCCCACCGTCGCGTTCAACCTCCACGAGCTCGGCATCCTCCTGCGGAGCACCGGGGACTACGCGGCCGCGCAGCCTCTGCTGGAGCGAGGGCTGGCCATCCGCGAGAAGGTGTTCGGTCCGGACCACAACAACGTGGCCCTGAGTCTCCAGGAGCTCGGCTTCCTGCACTACGTGACCGGAGATTTCGCCGCGGCCAAGCCGCTCCTCGAGCGCGCGCTGCGCATCCGGGAGCAGGTGTACGCGCCCACCCACCTCGCGCTGGGGGTCACGACGCTCTACCTCGGACGGCTCTACCGGGACAGCGGCGACTTCGCGGCGGCCCGTCCGCTGCTGGAGCGTTCGCTGGAGATCCGGGAGCGCGGACTCGGTCCCGAGCACGTCGCCGTGGCGACCAGCGCCGCGCATCTCGGGCTCCTGTTCGTTCAGAGCGGTGACTATGCGCGCGCCCAGCCGCTGCTCGAACGGGCGCTGGCCATTCGTGAGAAGGCCAACGGCCCCGATCACGTGGACGTCGCCCAGAGCCTGACCGACCTGGGGATGCTCCAGCAGCGGACCGGCGACTATGCAGGCGCGCGGGCGCGCTACGAGCGCGCGCTGCAGATCCAGGAGCGCCGGCACGGCCGCGACCACCCCGCGGTGGCCACGGCCCTCGTCTACCTGGCCGGCGGTCTTCGCAGCACCGGCGACGCCGCGGTCGCGCGGCCGCTGGTCGAGCGGGCGCTGGCGATCCGCGAGAAGGCCCTCGGACCGGACCATCCCGCCGTGGCCGGGGCGCTGAGCATGCAGGCGGGTCTGCTGTACCTGAGCGGCGACTATGCCGGCGCGCGCCCGCTCTACGAGCGCGCGCTCGCCATCCGCGAGAAGGCGCAGGGGCCGGAGCACCGCGAGGTCGCGTTCGTCTTGAACGACTACGGCATCCTCCTCACCGCCACCGGCGAGCTCGGCGCCGCGCGCCGCGCCTACGAGCGCGCGGTCCGGATCGTGGAGGCGGCGCTGGGGCCCGATCACATCGGCCTGGCGCCGGCGCTCAACAACCTGGGCGGGCTGCTGCGCTACACCGGCGACTACGCCGGCGCCCGCGCGGTGATCGAGCGGGCACTCGCCATCCGCGAGCGCGTGCTCGGTCCCGATCACCCCGACGTCGCGCGCAGCCTCACCGAGCTGGGCGGCGTGCTGATGCGGACGAAGGACCACGCCGGCGCCCGGCGGGCGTGGGAGCGTGCCCTGCAGATCCGCGAGCGTACGTTCGGCCCCAGCCATCTCGCGGTGGCCGGCTCCCTCAACTTGCTGGGCCTGCTCGACCGGAACGCGGGCCGGCACGCCGAGTCGCGCCAGTCTTACGAGCGCGCGCTGAAGATCCGCGAGGCCGCCCTGCCGGCCGGCCACGTGGACATCGCGTGGAGCCTGAACAACCTCGCGGCCCTCATGCGCGTGATCGGCGACTGGGACGCCTCGCTGCCGCTCTACCAGCGCGCCCTGCCGATGGCCCGGCGCGCGGCGACCCCCGACCTGACGTGGCGTGTGACGTTCGGCCTGGCCCGAGCCTACGAGCAGAAGGGGCGCGTGGAAGACGCGCTGCCGCTCTACCGTGAGTCGGTGGCGGCGATCGAGACGCTGGCGGGCCAGATCGGCGACGACAGCGTGCGCGCCCAGTTCCTCACGACCGATAACCGCCTGCTGCCCTACGAGGCGCTCACCCGCCTGCTGCTCGACCTGCACGGGCGTGACGCCACCAGGGGCTACGACCGCGAGGCGTGGGCGCTGCTGGAGGCCCGAAAGGGCCGCGTCGTTGCCGACGCGCTCGCGGGCGCGCGCCCGGCGGTGGCCGATCCGGCCGCGCGCCAGGCGGCCGAGCAGGTGCAGGTCAAGGAGCGCAAGACGCGCGCGCTCGAGCGGGCGCTGCGTGAGGAGCTCGAGGCCAGCGCCGGCACGCCCGACAACAAGCGCGTCGAGAGCCTCACCACGCTGCTGGCGCAGACGAAGGCGGAATACCTCACGCAGGCCCAGGGGTTCCTGGCGCGCTATCCGCAGTACAAGGCGCAGTTCGTCGACCAGCAGACGGTCGACCCCAAGGCGCTGGCCAAGTTCGCCGACCGGCTGCCGGCCGGCACGCTGGCCATCCAGTATTTCCCGGCGCCCGACATGCTGTACCTCTTCGTCGTCGCGCCGGGCGGCAGCTTCCAGGTGCGCAGCCGCGCGATCACGCAGGACGATCTTTACGCGCTGGTGCGCGAGTACCGGCGGCTGCTCGACGCGGCCACCACCGAGCACCTGCCATGGGTGAACGACGGCTCCGCGGTCTACCGCGAGAAGGTGGCGCCCCTGCGCGAGGTGAGCCGCAAGCTCTCCGCGCTGCTGCTGGAGCCGGTGGCGCCCGAGCTGGCGACGCACCGCAATCTGGTGCTCATTCCCAATGACCTGCTGCTCTACCTGCCCATCCACGCGCTCACGCTGGCCGAGCGTGACGGCTCGGTGCGCTTCCTGGCCGAGACCCACGCCGTGAGCTACGTCACCCAGCTCGAGCTGGTGGACCTGCTCACGCCCTCGCAGGCGGCCGTCAACGTCCCGCTGCTGGCGCTGGCGAATCCCGACGGCAGCCTGCCTGCGGCCAGCCGCGAGGTGCGGGAGCTGGCGCGGATCCGCGCCGGATCGACGGCACTCGATGGCGCGCAGGCCACCAAGGCGCGCTTCCTCAGCCTGGCCGGGCAATTCCCCGACGTGCACCTGGCCACCCACGGCGTGCTCGACGCCGAGCATCCCGAGCGCTCCTACCTGCTGATGGCCGGCACGGACGAGGACAGCCGGCGGCTGAGCATCGCGGAGATCGCCAGCCTGAGCCTCGGACGCAACGGGATGGCGGTGCTCTCCGCGTGCGAGACGGCGCTCGGCGAGCAGGTACCGGGCGCCGCGCTCACCACGCTGGCGGCGGCGTTCAGCCAGGCCGGCGCCCAGTCCGTCGTCGCCTCGCTGTGGAAGGTCAACGACGAGACCACGCGGCACTTCATGGTGGCCTTCCACCGTGCGCTCTCGACCGCCGGGCGCGCGGCGGCGCTGCAGCAGGCGCAGCTCGCCGTGTTGCGCACGCAGGCCACGGCGCACCCGTTCTACTGGGCGCCCTTCATCCTCATCGGGGGGCGCTAGCCGATGGACCGCGTTCGCCTGGCCATCGTCGGCTGCGGCAACATCTGCCAGCTCAACGCGCCCGGCTATCTCGAACACCCGCGCTGTGACGTCGTCGCGCTGTGCGACACCGACTGGGCCCGCGCCGAGCTGCGCGCCCGGCAGTGGGGCATCACGCCCACCATCTACAAGGACTACGCCGAGCTGCTGGCCGATCCCCGCGTGGACGCGGTCGAGCTGCTGACGCCGACGTACCTGCACGCCGAGCAGATCATCGCCGCGCTGGCGGCGCGCAAGCACGTCTCCTGTCAGAAGCCGATCGCCGTCAGCGTGGCCGAGGCCGACCGCATCGCGGCCGCCGTGGCCACGGCGCGTACGACCTTCCGCGTGACCGAGAACTTCCTCTACTACCCGCCGATCGTGAAGGCCAAGGCGCTCCTGGACGACGGCGCCATCGGCGAGCCCTCGCTGGTGCGCATCCACACCACGCGCGCGCGCGACATCGTGGGCGCCACGCTGGCCCTCGATCCCGAGGCGCTGGTGTGGCGGCGCGATCCCGGCCGCAACCCCGGCGGCGCGCTGTACGACGATGGCGTGCACAAGTACGCCACCGCGATGTACTGGATCGGTGAGATCGGCGAGATCTCCGCCATCGTGGGCGGCGGGAAAGACTTCCTGCAGGAGACGCCGAGCGTCGCCCACTTTCGCTTCAAGGACTCGGACTGCCTCGGCATCATCGACTACACGTACGCGCCCGAGATGCCGATCCGCAGCCGCTACTACAAGGCCGACGAGTTCTTCGAGATCCACGGCTCGCGCGGCATCATCTGGGTGACGCGCTGCACAGGCGAGATGCTCGACCTGCCGCCGGTGATGCTGATCCGGGGGACGGAGACCACCAGCTTCCAGGTGCCGATGGACTGGCGCACCGGCTTCGACGGCGCCGCCCGCGATTTCGTCGACGGGCTGCTGGAAGGCCGCCAGCCCGCGCAGGACGTGGAGACGGCCAGGAAGGTGCTGCAGGTGCCGCTGGCGATCTACGAGGCGTCGCGCACGCGGCGGCCCGTGGCGCCGTCGGCGATGCGCTGACGCCTCAGGGCCCGGTCACGGGCAGGACGCGGAAGGTCGTCGTGGAGCCCTGGCGGATCAGATCCTCGCCGAACGCCACCGCCTCCTCCACGCTCGCGAACCGCCCGACCAGCACCTGGCCGGATCCGGCCGCCAGCGGGACCTCGACGGTGTAGTCCGAAGGCGCGGTGGCCGGCTCGGGCGACGCCGTCTCCGGACGCGTGGCGGCCGCCGCCGGGGCGGCGGACCGGACGCTGGTGGCGATGCGGCCGATCCCGCGCGTGACGCCCCACGTGATCGCCCACGTGCCGAGGCCCACCGCGAGGAGCGCGACCCCGGCCCGCACGACTTCGCGTGCGCGCGCCGCGCGCCGCGCCGAACGGCCGTTCCAGAGATCGCTGAGCCGGGGCCGCGGCCGCGTCCCGGGCGGCGGCGGGCCGTAGTGATACTTGTAGTAGGTCAGCTCCTGGAAGTCCGGGCTCACCTCCGCCTTCACACCGTTCAGGCACACGCCGATGAGCGGCGCCTTGGTGCCGTCCATGATGCTCTTGGCGCGCCGGAGCGCGGCGCGCGGCACGTGGCCCACGCGCACGACGCAGAGGATGCCGTCCGCCTGCGAGGCCAGCACGGAGGCATCGGCCACGGAGAGCACGGGCGCCGAGTCGAGGATCACGCAGTCGTACCGCTCGCGCGCCTCGGCCAGGAGCTCGGCGAAACCGCGGGAGCTCATCAGCTCCGCGGGGTTCGGTGCCCGCCGCCCGCTCGGCAGGACGAAGAAGTTGTCCGTGCCCGGCGAGTCGAGCAGGCTCTCCATCCCGGCCTTGCCCAGCATGAGGTCCGCGAAGTTCAGGGCCGCGTCGGCGAGGCTCACCGAGCCCAGGACGACGTCAGTGACGCCGGGATCGCGGCGGATGCCGAGCATGTGGCGGATCGACGGGTTGCGCAGGTCCGTCTCGACGAGCAGCGTGCGCTTGCCGAGCTGGGCCATGGCCAGCGCCAGGTTGAGCGCCAGCGTCGTCTTGCCCTCGCCCTGGGCCGCGCTGGTGACGACCAGCGTCTTGATGTCGCGGTCGAGGATGCGCAGAAGCAGGCTGGTGCGCAGCCCCCGTACGGCCTCCGCCATGGCCGAGCGCGGCGCGAAGACCGTGGGCAGGAACGCAAACCGCTCGTCCGACTCCACGCCGTCCTCGGAGGCGGCCTTCGAGTCGACGTGGGGAATCACGCCGAGAATCGGCGACTCGAGCAGCGCCTCGAGGTCCTGGATGGCGCCGATCGAGGTGTCGAGCGCCTCGGCGATGAACGCGAAGACCAAGCCGATGACGGCGCCGAGCAGGATCCCGACGAGGCCCCGCTGCGTGGCTTGCGGCGCGTTGATCGGCACGCGGGAGGCCAGCGCCGGCCGCACCACGCTCACCTCCGCAGTCTGCTCCTTCTCCTTGATGAGCGCCTCCTGCAGCCGCTCCTTGAGCAGCGAGAAGATGCGCTCGTTCACCTTCACCTCGCGCTCGATGCGGCCGGCTTCCAGCGCGACGGCCGGCATCGCCGAGCTCTTGGCGTTGAGGCCGGCGATGGCCCCCGTCACCTGCGCGCGCCGACCCTGGAGCACCTGGAGCTGGGCGCCGAGTGCCTGGGCCTGGCGTGAGCGGTTGGCCGTGCTCGTCTCGCCCAGCTCGCGCCGCAGCGTCTCGATGCGCGCGTCCAGTGCCCGCACTTGAGGATGGGCCGGCCGCAGCGTCAGCAGCAGCGTCTCGCGCTCGACGCTGAGGTCGCTCAGCGTGGCCTGCAGCTTGGCGATCTGCGAATCGGGCGCCGTGCCGGCCTCCCCGCCGCCCTGCGCGAGCTGGCGCAGCGCGATCTCGAGCGCGCGGATGTCGCGCTCGATCCGCTCGCGCTCGCTCTCGTGCTCGCCGAGGCGGACGAGCGTGGCGCGTGTCTCCTCCGTGAGCAGCAGGACTTTGTTCGCCTCCTGGAACCTGCGCAGCCGCTCCTCGGACGTGCGCAGGCGAGCCCCGACCTCCTCCAGCTGCGCCTCGATGAACCGGCGGGCTTCCACGATCTGGCGGGTTCGCGTGTCGATGTCGTTTTCCTGGAACGCCTCGGCCACGCTGTTGGCCGTCTGCGCCGCGGTGGCCGGATCGCCGGTCGTCGCGGTGATCTCGATGAGGCTCGTCCCGGGCGTCCGCGCCACCTCGATGGCGGCGGCCAGCTGCTGCAGCGTGGCCTGGTGGTCCGGCGAGGCGTGGACCTCCTCGAGGGTGGTCGAGGCCGGCACGCGCCCGAGGCGCTTGGCCGCCCGGAGCATCACGGGGTAGCTCTTGACCAGCGCGGCGTTCGTCTCGAGGTCGCCGACCGGGCTGACCGACACGATGTCGCGCAGCAGCAGCGTGTTGACGTTGAACGAGCGCTCGAAACGCGCCACCGCGGTGGCCCGGTACACGGGCGGGGGCGCCTGCATGACGCCGGTCACGTAGGTGGCGGGGCCGAGGATGAGCGGCACCGTCAGTACCAGCCACTTGCGGCGGCGGACGATCCACCAGTAATCGCGAAGGTTCGGCTCGCTCTGCGCCATCGTCAGCGGAGGAGCTCGCGGATCAGCAGGTACTGGCTGAAGCCGGTCAGGGGCAGGGAGGCGAATTCGATCGTCGGCTTGATCCGCGCGAGGAACGCGTTCCAGTTGGCGATCCGGGTGCGGGGCACCACGATGATGTCGTTGCTGGCCAGCGCGATGTCCTGGGCGCGGTCGAGCCCGCTGAGCGCGCGCTCGAAGTCCACCTGGATGACCTGCAGCTGCTGCAGGTTGCCGCGGATCACCCGGGCGTTCTCGAGCAGGGCGCTGTCCTTGGGGCCGCCGGCCAGGGCCAGCGCATGGGACAGCCGCATCTCGGGCGCCAAGGGAAAGGCCCCCGCCGTCTGCACCTCGCCGATGATGAAGACGCGCTGCTCGTCGGCGCGCTTGGCCGGGACGAAGACGATGTCGCCGGCGTCGAGCACGAGCTCGCGCAGGCGCTCGCCGTCGGCGACCAGCCGCAGCAGGTCGAGCGTGTACGTCTGGCCGTTGCGGCGCACGAGCCGTACCTCGCGCAGATCGGCCTGGGGCCGCAGCCCGCCGGCGGTGACGAGGAGATCTAGCAGCGTGGTCCGGCCCCGCAGCGGGACCTGCGAGGTCGTCTGCACCTCGCCCAGCACCGACACGATCTTGCTGCGATGCTCCTTCACGGTCACCGTCACGCTGAGCACGCGATGGGTCGGCGCCAGCGCCTCGCGAATCGCGGCCGCGGCCTGCTCGGTGGTCAGCCCCGCCACCGCGATCTCGGAGATGTCGATGGTGACCCGGCCGGCGGGCGTGACGTCGACCGTCACGCGATCCTGGGCCAGGTCCTTGGCCAGGAGCACGTCGAGCGTGTCAGCCGGGCCGATCTTGTAGGCGGCCCGGCCGTCGATCATCACGAACGCGTCGTTCTCGTCCACCGCGGGCGGCAGCCGTACCGGCTCCGCGACCGTCGCGGCGGCCGGCGCGATCCCGGCGGGCACCGACGCCGTCGCGCAGCCGGTGAGGGCGAGCAGCGCGGCGATCCAGACCAGTCCCCACGTGCGGCGAGTCATGACCATCGCGTCTCCGGGTCGGCGTCGAGCGCCTCGGCGCCGAGGAACTCGACGATGAAGAGAAAGGGGTTATCGCGCAGATCGAGCCGCTTCGGCTCGGCCGGCTGCCTGGTCCGCCGGCCCGCGACGATCACGACCGGGCGCAGCGGCAGCCCCGCGTTCTTGGCCACCACCCGGGCGAGCTCCCCGCTGTTGAGCCGCACGAAGCCGCCGACCGGAAACTGCACCGAGATCTGGATCAGCGCTTTCAGGATGGCGTCCGGAAAGCGCGCGCGCCCGCGCCGCAGGATCTCCTTGACGGCCGCGGGGGGCCACGTGCGCCGCCCGGCCGGCAGCTGCCGCGAGAGGTGCGCGTACGTCGCGGCCACGGCCACGATCTTGGCGTCGTGATCGGCGGGCACGCTCAGGGTGCCGTCGTCGGCCCGGGCCTGCTCGCCGGTGCCGAGCTCGTGGAGCAGCGCGGCCTGGCCGAGATGGCTCAGCGCCGGATGCGTGTACTCGAGTTCCATGCCGATCCGTAGCGCGACGATCGTGATGATGGCCGCCGTGTGCGCGCGGCTCCAGGCGCCCGGCTGGCTGCCGAGCACGGGGACCAGCAGCGCGTCGCTGCTCTTGAGATGGCCGATCACGGAGTCGACCACGGCGCTCACGCCGTCGTCGGCGCCGGCGCTCCGGCGCTGGAGCGCCGCGAGCGCGCTCTCGGTGTCCGCGACGGCGCGGCGGAACGTCTCCATGCTCGACGGCCCGTCGAAGCTCATGGCGCGTCCGCTGGCACGCGCGCGTCGCCGTGGCCGTTCGGCTCGCGCCAGTGGCTCGACACGAGGGCGAGTATCTCCGTACGGCTGAATCGCCAGCGGCGCCCGATCTGCCGGCCCGGCAGCACGCCCTGGCGCACCAGGCGATAGACGGTCTTCACGTGGATCTGCAGCAGCACCGCGACCTCGGCGGGCGTGATCACCTCGTGCATGTCGCGACCATGGCCCGCGTGGCCTGCCCGATGCGCCGCATGCACTCGCCCACCTGGAACGGCAGGCGCGGGAGATCGTTGAACGGCCCGCCGAGATCCACGGTGGCCTGGATCGCGTTGGGCCAGCGCAGGCGCACCGCGTCCGCCAGCAGGCGGGGGTGGCGCAGCGCGAACCCCATCGTGGGCGTGGCCGTGTAG
>JBKPRI010000068.1:0-8561 GCA_046734515.1 Candidatus Methylomirabilota bacterium
GAGGAAGGCCCGGCCGGTGGAGCCCGTCTGGATCGGCGCGCTCGGGTGCAGCACCGCCGGCTCGAGCCCGAGCGCGGCGGCCACGCCGGCGCGCTCGGCGAGCGGCGGACCGAGCTCGGCATCGCGATGGCGCATCCACACGAACGCCGGCCGCGCCGGCTCGCCTTCGAGCTCGACGGCGACCGGACCGATGCCCTCCTCGAGCGCGGCGCGCGCGGCGCCGCCGAGGCGGCCCCGGGTCGCCAGCACCCAGGCCGTGCCGACGGTGGGATGGCCGGCAAAGGGCAGCTCGCTGGCCGGCGTGAAGATGCGCACGCGCGCCGCGCAGTCGGCCCGCGTCGCGGGCAGCACGAACGTCGTCTCCGACAGGTTCATCTCGCGGGCGATGGCCTGCATCTCGCCGTCGGTCAGCCCGCGGCCGTCGAGGAACACGGCGAGCGGGTTCCCGCCGAACAGCCGTTCGGTGAAGACGTCGACCTGCACGAAGTCGAGCGTGCGATCCATGGCGATGCAGGATGGCGGCGGCGGCGGCCTCCGTCAAGCGCGCGCTCACGTCTCCACCGCGTCGAAGGCCGACGGCAGGTGGCGCACGCCGAGGACGCCGCGCGCGTCCAGCGTGACGGACACCACGTCGAAGCGGCACCGCGCGCCGCCCAGCCGCCGCCACTTGAGATAGCGCTGGGCCAGGCGGGTGAGCCGGCGCTGCTTGTGCCACGACACGGCGGCGGCGGGCGCGTCCCCCCACGTCGCCCGCCGGCACTTCACCTCGACGAATACCACCACGCCCGCGTCCCGGCACACGAGGTCGATCTCGCCCTCGGTGAAGCGCACGTTCCGCTCGACGACGGCGAGCCCGGCCCGGCGCAGGAAGCGGGCGGCGGCTTCCTCGGCGGCCTGGCCCAACGCACGGCGCGCGTCGCTCATGCCCAAGGCATACCGGAGCGCGGACGCCGGCGAAAGAGTGGACGGGGAGATACGTCGCCCGCGCGGAGGTTTCGCTACACTCACGCCTGATGCACGACGCCGAGCTGATCCTGGGGCTGCTCATCGCCGTGGCCGCGCTCGTGACGCTGGCGCGCCGGCTCGACATCGCCTATCCGATCTTCCTCGTCATCGGCGGGCTCGTGCTGGGAGTGGTGCCCCGCGTGCCGCGGATCGAGCTGGACCCCGAGGTCATCTTCCTCGTCGTGCTACCGCCGCTGCTCTACATCGCGGCGTTCTTCACGCCGCTGACCAGCCTGCGCGCGAACCTGGGGACCATCAGCTCGCTGGCCGTCGGCCTCGTGATCGCCTCGGCGGGTGCCGTGGCCGTGGTGGCTCACGCGCTCATTCCCGGCCTGCCGTGGCCGGTGGCGTTCGTGCTGGGGGCGATCGTGGCGCCGCCCGACGCCGTCGCCGCCACCGCGGTCACCGCGCGGCTGGCGGTGCCGCGCCAGGTCGTGACGATCCTCGAAGGCGAGAGCCTCCTGAACGATGCGACGGCGCTGACGATGTACATCATCGCGCTGGCGGTAGCCGCCGGCCGCGTGTTCTCCCCGTCGGCGGCGGGGGTCGCGTTCACCACCGCGCTGGTCGGCGGCTGTCTGCTCGGCGTCGCGGTCGGCTGGCTCATCGCGCACATCCGGGCGCGCATCGAGGACACGCCGGTCGAGATGACGATCTCGCTGCTGACGCCGTACGCGGCGTTCCTGCCGGCCGAGCGCGTCGGCGCCTCGGCCGTCATCGCCACGGTGGCGGCCGGGCTGTACCTGGGGCATCGCGGCTCGCAGATCATGGGCGCCGACGCGCGGCTGACGGGCCGGGCCGTGTGGGACACGATCACGTTCCTGCTCAACGGGTTCGTCTTCATCATCATGGGACTCGAGATTCCGCGGCTGCTGCGCGCGCTCACGGCGGCGGAGGCGGTGCGGCTGGTGGGCATCGGCGTGGTGGTCACCGCCGTGCTGGTCGTCGTCCGCGCGCTGTGGATCGGCGCCACCGTCCTGCTCCCGCAAGGGGTGCGCGGACGGGCGGACGCCTTCGCGTGCTCGCTGGTGCTGTCGTGGGCCGGCATGCGCGGCGTGGTCTCGCTGGCCGCCGCGCTGGCGCTGCCGCTGACCGTGGCCGCCCGCGAGGCCGTCATCATCGTGACCGTCACCGTCATCGTCCTCACGCTGGTGGGCCAGGGGCTCACGCTGCCCCGGGTCATCCGCGCGCTCGGGCTCGGCAAGGACACCGGGCTGCGCGAGGAGGAGGCGCGGGCGCGCGCCGCCCTGCTGGAGGCCGCGACCCGGCGTGTCGACGAGCTGTATCCGGTGTGGCCGGGCCATCGCCCGCTCCTCGATCAGCTCCGCGAGACGTACCGGCACCGCTCGGAGCACGTCGAGCGCCAGCGCGAGGCCCACGGCGACGCTGAGGACCAGGAGCTGATCGAGCATCGCGAGATCCGGCGGACGGTCATCGACGCCGAGCGTGAAGCGCTGCTGCGGATGCGCACGGACGGCGAGATCAACGACGGGCTGCTGCGCGAGCTCGAGCGCGAGCTCGATCTCGAGGAGCGCCGGATGGACGCCTGAGCGGGGTTACGCCTCGTCGGGGAGCGGGACCGCGAAGAGGTTGCCCTGGCGCCACTCGCTGACGAACGAGCGGCGGTGAAGCGGGCAGAGGCCGTGGCGATCGATGGCAGCGATGTGCTCGGCGGTCGCGTATCCCTTGTGCTTGGCGAAGCCGTAGGCGGGGAACTCGGCGTCGATCTCGCGCATCAGCCGGTCGCGCGTGACCTTGGCGATGATCGAGGCGGCCGCCACCGTCGCGCAGCGCGCGTCGCCGTCCACCAGGTTGCGCTGCGGGCAGGGACACTCGCGCAGCTTCACGAAGTCGGTGATGACCAGCTCGGGGACCAGCATCAGGGCGGCCAGCGCCTGCATCATGGCGACGCGCGTGGCCTCCAGGATGTTGATGCGGTCGATGGTGAGGTGATCGACGATGCCGACGCCGACGGCGATCGCGCGCTCCTGGATGACGGCGAAGAGCGCCTCGCGCTTCTCGGCCGGGAGCACCTTGCTGTCGCAGAGCCCCTTGATGCGGCGGTCGGGCGCGATCACGACGGCGGCGGCCACCACGGGGCCGGCCAGGGGGCCGCGGCCGGCCTCGTCGATGCCGGCGATACGGCTCAGGCCCGTGCGCCAGGCCTGAGCTTCGTACCGGTACGGCGCCGCGGTCGGCACGCGGAGCGGACGCGCTACTCGGCCGGGGTCTCTGCAGGCGCGGTGGCGGGGACGACGCCGACGCGCTTTTCCTTCAGTCGCGCCGCCTTGCCGGCCAGATCGCGCAGGTAATAGAGCTTCGAGCGCCGCACACGGCCGTGCCGCGTGATCTCCACGCGCTCGATGCGCGGCGAGTGCACCGGGAACGTCCGCTCGACCCCGACGCCGTAGGAGATGCGCCGCACGGTGAACGAGGCGCGCGCGCCCTCGCCGCGACGGCGGATCACGGTGCCCTCGAAGACCTGCGTACGCTCCTTCTCGCCCTCGATGACCTTCACGTGCACGCGCACCTGGTCGCCGGGGGCGAAGCCCTGGCGGTCCTTCTTCAGCTGCGCGGCCTCGACCAGTCGAATCGCATCCATGGCCCTTCCTTCTCCTTGCCCCGTCAGGGAGCCTCGTCAGTCGGCGGGGTCTCCCCGCGCTCGAAACGCTCGATCCAGCCGCGGTCGGCGGCGTCCAGCGTGGCCGTCGCCAGCAGATCCGGCCGGTGCTTCCACGTCAGCCACAGCGCCTGCATCCGGCGCCACCGCGCGATGCGCGGGTGATCGCCCGAGAGCAGCACCGCCGGCACCCGCGCGCCCCGGAACTCCTCGGGCCGCGTGTACTGCGGCGGCTCCAGCAGCCCGCTCGCGAACGACTCGCGCTCGGCCGCGCCATCGGCACCGAGCGCGCCCGGCAGCAGCCGGATCACGGCGTCGGCGACCACGAGGGCCGGCAGCTCGCCGCCGGTCAGCACGTAATCCCCGATCGAGATCACGTCCCCGGCCAGCCCCTCGCTCACGCGCTCGTCGACGCCCTCGTAGCGTCCGGCCAGGAGGATCACGTGCGACTCACGCGCCAGCTCGGCCGCCACCGTTTGCGTGAAGCGGCGACCGCGCGGATCCGTCAGGACCACCCGCGCCGCCGGCGTGCGCAGCGCCTCGACGGCCGCAAACAGGGGCTCGGGCTTCAGCACCATCCCGCCGCCGCCGCCGAACTGGTAATCGTCCGTGACGCGGTGCTTGCCCTCCGCGTAGTCTCGGAGATTGACCACCCGGATGTCAACGAGCCCTCGCGTGCGCGCGCGGCCCAGGATCGACTCCGAGACGACCGGCTCCACCATCCCGGGGAACAGCGTGACGATGTCAATGCGCATCCCGCGTCCCTAGATGTCGAGCAATCCCTCCGGGGGTCGAATGACGACCCGCTTGGCGTCCAGATCCACCTCGAGCACGATGTCCGGCACCGCCGGGATGAGGTGCTCGCGCTCGGGTCCGCGCACGACCCAGAGATCCTGGGCCGGCGAGGGCTCGACGCCGCGCAGCTCGCCGACCACGCGTCCGTCCTCGAGCTCCACGCGGCAGCCGGCCAGCTGCCACGGGTACGCGTGGCCCGGCGGCGCCGGCCCCGCCTGCGCGCGCGGCAGGGCGATCAGCCGCCCCATCAGCACGCGCGCGGCCTCGGGCGTGTCGTAACCGGCCAGCGAGAGCAGGACCGCGTCCTCGCCCTGCCGTCGCACCGAGCGGATGCGCGCCGGCGTGCGCGCGTCCGTCCCCGGATCCCACAGCAGGCACTCGCGCAGACCCTCGAAGCGCTCGGGCCGGTCCGTCTGCAAGATCACCCGCACCGCCCCGCGCACGCCGTGCGTCCGCGTCACCTCGCCGATGACGACGAGGTCGTCGCCACTCACCTCAGGCGGTCGGCGCCGCCTTGGCCGCGACCGCGATCAGCTTCTTCACGGTGTTCGAGGGCTGGGCCCCCTTGCTGATCCACGTCCTGGCCTTGTCCTGGTCGATCTTCACCGTCGGCGGCTGCGTGATCGGGTTGTAGTGGCCGATGATGTCGATGAAGCGTCCGTCGCGCGGCGCCCGCGAGTCGGCGACCACCACCCGGTAGCGCGGGCGCTTGCTCGTTCCTTCACGTCTCAGTCGAATGGTCACTGGCACGTCTCGTCACCCCCTCAGCGTGGGGAAGCCGGGCAGCTTCAGCTTGCCGAGCTTGCCTTCCATGCCTTTGAACTGCTTCATCATCTTCCGCAGCTGCGCGTACTGCTTCAGCAGCCGGTTCACGTCCTGCACGCTGGTGCCGCTGCCGCGCGCGATGCGCTGCCGTCGGCTGCCGTTGATCACCTCGGGATTGCGGCGCTCCCCCGGCGTCATCGACGTGATGATTGCGTCGAAGCGCGCGAAGTCGGCCTGCTCGCTCTGCAGCTCGGCGGGCGCGCCCTTCAGCATCTTGCCGAACGGCAGCATGCCCAGCACCTGGTCGAGCGGCCCCATCTGCTTGAGCTGCTGGAGCTGCTGGCGAAAGTCGTCGAGGGTGAAGCTGTCCTCGCGCAGCTTGCGCAGCGTCTCCTGCGCCTTCTCCTGATCGACCACCTCCTGGGCCTTCTCGACGAGCGAGAGCACGTCGCCCATGCCGAGGATGCGCGAGGCCAGACGATCCGGATGGAACGGCTCCAGCGCGTCGGTCTTCTCGCCCATGCCGACGAAGGCGATGGGCCGGCCGGTCACGTGGCGCACCGAGAGCGCGGCGCCGCCGCGCGAGTCGCCGTCCATCTTGGTCAGGATCACCGCGTCGATGCCGACCGCCTGGTTGAACTTGTCGGCGACCTGGACCGCGTCCTGGCCGGTCATGGCGTCGACGACCAGCAGGACGTGGTGCGGGCCCACCTCGCGCCTGATGGCCTTCAGCTCGTCCAGCATGCCCTCGTCGATGTGCAGGCGGCCGGCCGTGTCGAGGATCAGCGGGGTGAGGCCGCGCGCGGCGGCCTCGTCGCGCGCGGCGCGGCAGATCTGCAGCGGCGTCTGACCGGCCTCGCCGATGACAGGGTAGGAGAGCTGGGCGCCGAGCGTGCGCAGCTGGTCCTGCGCCGCCGGGCGATACGTGTCGGCGGCGGCCATGATCGGATGCTGCCCCTGCTTGCCGTACATGCGCGCGAGTTTGGCCGCGGTCGTCGTCTTGCCCGAGCCCTGCAGGCCGATGAGCATGATGACCGTGGGCGGGTGGGGCGCCGTCGCCAGCCGGTGACCGCTGCCGCCGAGCAGCTCGACCAGCTCGTCGTGAACGACCTTGACCACTTGCTGGGCCGGCGTCAGGGATTTGAGAACGTCCTGACCGATGGCCTTCTCGCGCACGCGGTCCACGAAGCCGCGCACGACCTTGAAGTTGACGTCAGCCTCGAGCAGCGCCACGCGGACTTCGCGCAGCGCTTCCTGGATGTTGTCCTCGCTCAGACGGCCGTGGCCGCCCAGGCGGTCGAAGATCGACTGCAGTCTCGTGCTCAGGGAGTCGAACATTGGAAAGACGCAGTCTACGGAACTATGCGGAACATTTCAACTCGTGGCCCGCGCGCGCCGGACGACGCGGCGCGACGAAGGAACGTCAGCGACGCGGACGCAGGATGCGCACGCGCACCGGCTCCCAGCGAAGGAGCAGCAGCACGAAGCCGAACGGCAGCAGGAGCGTGGCCATGCAGAGCCAGAAATCGCCCTCGCGCCAGCACGTCCGCCAGTCCCACCGCCGGAACCCCAGCGCTCTCAGGATCTTCATGGTCCTTCCAAGGACTTCAAGCCCAGTGCCAAGCCATCGTGCCAGAAGAATCAGTAACTTGGGAGCCGATCTCCGGAGGTGGACGGATAAACTTTAGCCGCGTCGAGGAGTTCTACTGGATCACCGATCGTGATCGTTCCGCCGCTGATCACGGCACTATCGAGTGCCATGCGACCGCCGAAGTCGTCGATGATCCGCTGCAGCACACCCAGGTCCTGGACCTGGGTGTCCGGATCGTAGGTCGTCATCACGCAGCGGCCGCGGAGCTTCTCGAAGGCGATCACGACCTCGCCGATCCGGATGGCTCGGCCGGCCCAGCCGCGCTCGGCCAGTCCATCGACGCCGGCGATGACGATGTTGGGCCGCAGCCGCCGGCCGTCCACGCCCAGTGCGGCGATGGCGCCGTCGGTGGCCACCAGCAGCGGCAGGACGTCGAACCGCTCGCGTCCCTCGTAGCGGACGAGCGTCGCCCTGTCTCCGGCGGCGGCGCGGACCGCGGCGGCCGACTCGGGCGCCGTCCACGGTCGGCCCGCAATCAGTGGCTCGCCGTCGGCGCCGAGCACGGCCGAGAGCGCGAGCAGTCGTGGGTGCGTCCGCGCGGTCAGCACGCGCTGTCCATCGCGCACGTGCACCACGCGGTCTCCCTCGATGCCGTCGGCCGTCACGCGGGCGCGCGGCAGGCGCTCGCCGCCGAGGGACTTCACCGGATAGCGCCACAGCTCCGCCACGCGCAACGCCGTCATGCGCTTGAGATGCTGGCGAGGGCCAATGGGGTGCTGTCGGCGAGGATTCGCCGGCGCGGCGATCAGCCGGCGGCGCTGCGCATCTCCTTGACGACGGCGGCGGGATCCTTCGCCTCGAACACCGCCGAGCCGGCGACGAGGATGGACGCGCCGTGTTCGGCCAGCGGGCGGCAGTGCTCGACCTTGACGCCGCCGTCGATCGAGACGTCCACGGCGCGCTTGCCGAGCAGCGCGCGGACCTGCTTGATCTTCGGATAGACGGTCGGGATGAGCTTCTGACCACCGAACCCCGGGTTCACCGACATCAGGAGCACGAGGTCGAGGTCGTCGGTGACGTAGTCGAGCGCCGCCGGGCTGGTGGCCGGATTGAGCGCCGCGCCAGCCTTCACCGGGGCGCCGCGCTTGCCCGCCAGCTCACGGATGCTGACGAGCGTGCGCTGCAGGTGCGTGCACGCTTCCACGTGCACCGTCAGCATGTCGGCGCCGCGCGCGGCGAACTCCGCCAGGTACTTGTCCGGCTCCACGATCATCAGGTGCAGGTCCAGCGGCAGTCGCGTGCGCTTGCGAATGGCGTCCAGGATGGGAAAGCCCATCGAGAGGTTCGGCACGAAGCGGCCGTCCATGATGTCGATGTGCAGCTGGTCGGCGCCCGCCGCCTCGACCTTGGCGATCTCCTCGGCCAGGATGCCGAAGTCGGCGGACAGGATCGAGGGCGCAATCTTGATCATGCCTTCTTATACCCCAAACCCCTCAGGCTCTGCGGAGGCGGATCGCCGTGAAGCCGTCGGTCCCCAGGACGTGGGGCAGGCAGCGCACGAAGCCGTCCGCATCGGGCGCGACGGGCGCGTCGGCCGGCGTGTCGACGCTGAAGTCGGGCCGGGCGGCGAGGAAGTCGCGCACCACCGCGTCGTTCTCCTCGGGCTCGAGCGAGCACGTCGCGTAGACCAGCCGCCCGCCGGGCCGGACCATCGTCGCGGCGGCGCCGAGGATCTCCGACTGCCGCCGGCCGGCGAGGGCGAGGTCCGACGGCTGGCGGCGCCAC
>JBKPRI010000069.1:0-12095 GCA_046734515.1 Candidatus Methylomirabilota bacterium
GCACTGGACGACGCGCTGGCGACGGGCCGCCCGCTGTCGCTGCCTCGCCTGCGCGCCGGCGTGCTCGAGCCCGCCGGCGCGCCGCCGGTGACCGCGGGGCCCGGGGTGACCTGGCCGATCAACTACGTGGGGCCGCAGCAGAGCTTCTTGACCATCGGCAGCGATACCCTGGCGGCGCTGGGCGACGCCGGGGCCGCCGACCCCGCCGTCAACAATCCGCTGCGCGGGGCAGTGGTGCTGCTGGGCGGCACTTTCGAGGCGGCGCGCGATGCGTACCCCACGCCGCACGGCCTCATGCCGGGCGTCGAGGTGCACGCCAACGTCGCCTACATGCTGAGCACGCGGCGCTTCATCCGGCCGTCCAACTGGCTGGTCGCCTTCGCCATCAATGCGGGCGTGGTGCTGGCAGCCGGTCTCGTGCTGGTGACCTTCCGGCCGCTCACCGGCACGCTGGTCTGCGTCGGTGGCGCCCTCTTGCTCGGCGTGCCGGCGGCGTTCATCGCCTTCGATCGCGGTGGGTACTGGATCGACTTCGTGCTGCCGGTCATCGCCGCCGCGCTGGTCGGCCTTGCCAGCGACGCGCTCGACCGCCGGCGCTTCCGCGATTCGTTCGCACGCTATCTCTCGCGCGACGTGATGGCCAAGGTGCTGGCCGATGCGCCCAGCCTGCAGGGCGAGTACCGCGAGGTCTCCATCCTGTTCTCCGATCTGCGCGGCTTCACCACGATGTCCGAGCGCATGCAGCCGGCCGCCATCGCCGCGCACCTCAACGAGTACTTCGACGCCATGACCGCCGCGATCTTCAAGCACCGCGGCATGATCAACGACTTCGTGGGCGACGCGGTGATGGCGGTGTTCGGCGCGCCCGTGAGCGATCCCGAGCACGCGTGGAATGCCGTGCAGAGCGCGATCGACATGGACCGCGCGCTCACCGCGCTGAACGAGCGGTGGAAGCAGAAGGGCCTGGTCGAGCTGCGCATGGGCGTTGGCATCCACACGGGCCGCGTGTTCGCCGGCAACGTGGGCGGGCGCGACCGGATCAAGTACACGGTGATCGGCGATCCGGTCAACGTGGCCTCGCGCGTGGAAGGCCTCAACAAGGATCTGTCGACGACGCTGCTCGTCACCGAGGAGACGCTGGCCGCCGTGGGCGATCGCATCCGCGTGCGCGACTGCGGCCTGGTGGCGGTCAAGGGACGCGTGGAAAAGGTGCGGGTCTTCGAAGTGCTGACCGACGGAAGGGGAGAGCCATGAAGGCAATCAGTGCGGTGGCCGTGGCCGTCGTCACGGTGATGACCGTGGCGCCGGTGTGGGCCCAGGAGCCTCTGGCGGTGCTCACCGAGATGCAGAGCAAGGGCGGCAAGGTCGAGGTCAAGACCGCCGCGGAGCCGGACTGGCAGTCACCCAAGCCGCTGCTCTCGCTGCGCCCCGGTGACCAGGTGCGCGTGAGCGGCAGCGGCCGCGCCGTGCTCGTCTTCACCGGCGGGCGCGGCACGCAGATCGTCACGCAGGCGAACTCGCCGTTCACCGTGCAGGCGCAGGCGAGCGATGGCGTCGCGGATCGCGCCAAGGCCGTCATGGGCAACGTCACGACCTTCCTGCTCGGACAGCAGCGCGAGAAGACCTACCAGTCGCTGTCCGTGCGTAGCGTGCGCGCCCAGCCGCCGGTGATCCTGGCGCCGCGCGACAGCCGGGTGCTGCCGGGCGGGCTCACCTTCGAGTGGTCCGGCTCGGACCGGCTGAAGTACCGGGTGCGCCTGCTCGGCCCGCAGGGGAATCTCCTGTGGGAGCAGGCCGAGCTCGATCGCAAGCCGCTGGCCTATCCCGCCGGCGCGCCGGCGCTCACGCCCGGCATGCGCTACACGTGGGAGCTGGAGACGAAGGAGCACGGTGTGCAGCGTGCGTCGTTCGACGTCGCCCAGCCCGCCGATGCCGCGCGGGTGAAGGAGGGGCTGGCGTCGCTGACGCCGGCGACGGCCAAGGGCTATCCGCCGGCCACGCTCAGCCTGATGCGGGCGGGCCTGCTGTTCCAGGAGACGCTCTATGCCGACGCTCGCCGCGAGCTCGTCGCCGCGATCGCGACCGACCCCGAGGAGCCGACCCTGCACCTCATGCTGGGCCACGTCTATGACCGGATCGGCCTCAAGGGCCTGGCTGCCAACGAGTTCGACGAAGCCGAGGCACTGACCGGCCCAAAGAATTAAGGGTTTACCGCCGTCTTGCGCATGCGTCGCAATTTCGGTTAAATACCGGTATACCGATCGAGAATGGTGAATTGATATGACGGCCAGGATCTCCGCACCCATCGCCATCGTGGACGAGCACCCGGAGTGGTCGAGCCGGCTCATTGCCGAGCTGCAGCACCGGGGGCTGCCCTTCGAAAAGACCGACCACTCGAATCACGCGTACGACCCGCGCGATCGCACGAAGCACTACTCCGTGATCGTGAATCGCTCGAGCCCCTCGTCGCACCGGCGCGGCCACGGCAGCGTGCTGTTCTACGCGGAGCCACTGCTGAATCACTACGCCGCGCTCGGCATCCCGATCGTCAACGGCGTGGCGGCGTACCGGTTCGAGAAGTCGAAGGCGCTCCAGGCCGAGCTCTTCGAGCGCCTGGGCGTCCGCTATCCGCGCACGATCGTGCTCAACCATCCCGACCAGGCCCTCAAGGCGCTCGACGGCGTCCGCTTCCCGGTGGTCATCAAGCCGAACGTGGGCGGCTCGGGTGCCGGCATCGTCCGATTCGACACGCGCTCGGAGCTGGAGGCGGCGGCCCCGACGCTGGCCCTGGGGCCGGACGGCACCGCGCTGCTGCAGGAGTACATCGAGGCGGAGGGCGACGCGATCGTGCGCGTGGAGGTGCTGGACGGGAAATACCTGTACGCGATCCGCATCGTGCGCTCGACCACGAGCTTCAATCTCTGCCCGGCCGATGTCTGCCAGGTGCCCGCGCCGGCGCCGGTGGCCGGCGCCTGCCCGGTGGATGCGCCGGGCACGCTCGAGGTCACGCGGTTCGAGCCGCCCGCCGAGGCGGTGGCGCAGGCCGTGGCGCTCACGCGCACGGCGTCGATCGACGTGGGTGGGGTGGAATATCTCGTGAGCCGAGCCGACGGCCAGATCTACTTCTACGACGTCAACGCCACGTCCAACTTCGTGGCTGACGCCCCGCGCGTGCTGGGCTTCGACCCCTTCAAGCCGTTCGTCGATTTCATCGAGCGGCGGGCCGGACAGAGGAGCGCCACCCCTACATCCCCAGATACGCGCGCTTCAGGCGGTCGTCGCCCAGGAGCTCGGCGCCCTGGCCGTGCAGCACGAGGTGACCGGACTCCAGCACGGCGGCGCGCTGGGCGAGCGTGAGCGCCTGACGCACGTTCTGCTCGACGAGCATGATCGTCATGCCGTCGGCGTTGATCGTGCGCACCGTGTCGAAGATGCGCTTGACCAGCACCGGCGCCAGCCCGAGCGTCGGCTCGTCGAGCATCAGCACCCGCGGCTTGGCCATCAGCGCGCGGCCGATCGCGCACATCTGCTGCTCGCCGCCCGACAGTGAGCCGGCGAGCTGGGTGCGCCGCTCCTCAAGGACCGGGAACAGCGTGTAGACGTACTTGAGCGTGGCGTCCCGGGCGGCGCGGGCGCGCGGCGTGTGGGCGCCCAGCAGCAGGTTCTCGCTCACGCTCATGAACGGGAACAGGCGGCGGCCCTCGGGCACCTGGACGATCCCGAGGTCCACGCGCGCGTACGCGGGCACCTGGGTGAGATCCTGGCCGTCCAGCAGGACGCGCCCGCGGCGCGGCGTCACCAGGCCGGAGATCACGCGCAGGGTGGTGGACTTGCCGGCCGCGTTGGCGCCCACCAGGGCGAACACGCGGCCCTGCTCGACATCCAGCGAGACGTCGTAGAGCGCCTGCAGGTCGCCGTAGAACGCGTCGATCCCCTCAAGCCTCAGCAAGCACGAACTCCTCGCCGAGGTAGGCGTCGATCACGCGGCGGTCGGCGGCGATCTCGCGCGGCGCGCCCTCGGCGATCTTCTCGCCGTGGTGGAGCATCACGATGCGCTGGGCCAGCCGCATCATGGCGGCCATGATGTGCTCGATGACGATCAGCGTGAGGCCGTCGGCGTGCAGCCGGCGCACGAGGTCGATCATGCCGCCGAGCTCGGTCGGGTTGAGCCCGGCCATCACCTCGTCGAGCAGCAGCAGCCGCGGCTTGGTGGCCAGCGCGCGCGCCACCTCCAGCCGCTTGCGCAGCCCCAGCGGCAGCGCCCGCGCGCGGGCGGCGGCGTGCGGACCGAGGCCGCAGATCCCGATCACGCGCTCGGCCTCGGTGCGGGCCTCGCGCGTGGACGTCATGCGCGTCAGCGCGCCGATCATGACGTTGTCGAGCACCGACAGATTGCCGAAGGGCTTGACGATCTGGAACGTGCGCGTGAGGCCGAGGTTGGCGATGGCGTGGGCGGGCAGCCCGGTGACATCGCGGCCGTCGAAGACGACGTGCCCCTCGTCGGCCCGGTAGTAGCCGGCGATCACGTTGAAGAGCGTCGTCTTGCCGGCGCCGTTGGGGCCGATGATCCCGAGCAGGTCGCCCGCGCGCACCTCCACGCTGACCTCGCGCACGGCGGTGAGGCCGCCGAAGCGCTTGGTCACGCGCTCGAGGCGCAGCAGGGCCGGCGCGCTCGCGCTCATGCCTGCGCGCGCGCCGCCCGGCGCGCCCGCAGGCGGCCGACCATTCCGGCCAGCCCGTCGGGGACGAAGCGCACGACGAGGATGAGCACCACGCCGTACACGATCAGGTAGATGCCGGTGAAGCCGGACTTCACGCCGGAGAGCGTGGCGCGCAGGTAGGTCTCCAGCGAGGTGATGAGGATGGAGCCCAGGAACGGCCCGAGCGCGGTCCCCATCCCGCCGATGATCGTGTTGAGCGCGAAGCGCACCGAGAGGTCCACCGAGAAGACGTAGAAGGGATCGACGAAGCCGACGTACTGGGCCCACAGCGTGCCGCACACGCTGGTGAGCGCCGCGCTCGCCGTGACCGCGATCACCTTGAGCCGTCGCGCGGGAATGCCGAGCGCCTGTGCGGCGTCCTCGTCCTCGCGCACGCCGGCCAGCCGGTAGCCGAAGCGCGAGTGCTCGAGCCAGACCTCGATGGCCCAGTAGAGGACGGCGACGGTCAGGGCCACGTAGACCCAGGCGACGTGGCCGAGGCCGAGCGTGGCGAAGCCGGGCCGGAAGGGGACCGGGATGCCCTCGGAGCCGGAGGTGAACGCGCGCCAGCGGCTCGCCACGATCAGCAGCACCTGGGAGAACGCGATCGTGGAGAGCGCGAAATACGGGCCCTTCAGGCGGTTGGAGAGGTAGCCGATGGCGGCGCCCGCGGCGAGCGAGAGCACGACGCCCGCGAGCATGCCGAGCCACGGCGACTGCTGCCAGCGCGCGCTCAGCAGCGCGGCCGCGTAGGCGCCGATGCCAAAGAAGGAAGCGTGCCCGATGGAGACCTGACCGGCGTAGCCGCCCGCCACGTTCCAGGCTGCCGACAGCGCGCCCCAGAAGAGGATCAGCACCAGGCTGTCCAGGAAGTACGCGTCGCGGACGGCGATGGGGATCAGCGCGGCGACGCCGAAGATCAGGAGCGCGCCCCAGTGGCGCGCGAGTGCGGCGGCCATCACACGCCGATGTTCTCGGCGCCGCGCTGGCCGAACAGTCCGGCCGGCCGGAAGACGAGCACACCGATGAAGAGCAGGAAGTAGAAGATCTCCTTCCACGCCGTGCCGAACCAGTAGGAGCCGGCCACCTCCACCGCCGCCACGATCAGGCTGCCGATGAGCGCGCCGAGCATGTCACCGAGGCCGCCCAGCACCACCACCACGTAGGACACCAGCACGAACTGCAGCCCCGCCGTCGGGTAAACCGCGTAGAGCGGGGAGACGAGCACGCCGGCGGCGCCGACGGCCGCGATGCCGAGCGCGAAGGTGGTCCGGTACACCCGGTCGGTGTCGATGCCCATGAGGATGGCGGCGTCGCGGTCCTGGGCGGTCGCCCGCATCACGCGGCCGGTGTGCGTCCAGCGCATGAAGGCGAACAGCAGCACGGTGAGCGAGACCGCGACGACGAAGGCCACGACCTGCGAGAGGTTGAAGGCGGTGCCCAGGACGCGCACCGGCCGCAGGGCGTGCCACGGCCGCACCGTGTGGAAGTCGCCCGACCACAGCACCAGCGCCAAGTTCTGCAGCGCGGTGGACAGCCCCACCGTGGTGAAGATCTGCACGTTGTGCGAGGCGTGGATGACGCCCCTCATCACGGCCACGTACGTGATGAAGCCGATGCCGAAGAAGAGGGGGATCGATACGAAGAGGACGAACCACGGATCGAGCGAGAGCAGCGTGAACGACCAGAACGCCAGGTACATGCCCAGCATCAGGAACTCGCCGTGGGCGAAGTTCACGACGCGCATGATGCCGAAGATCAGGGTGAGGCCGACCGCGATCAGGGCATAGATGCCCCCGAGGAGAACCGTCGAGACCCCGAGCTGAGCGACGACGTCTATTTGCGGGAGTCCCAGGCGCCGAGCGGGATCCACTTCGCCCGGTTCGTGGTGAACTCCTCCGGCCACACGGTGACGAGCTGCCCGTTCTGCCACTGCAGCATGTAGTGCTGCACGCGGTCGTTGGAGTTCTGGCCGGTCTCCGAGAACTTCACGCCCCAGCCGTTGATCATGGTGCCGGTCGGCAGGTCCAGCGACATCACCGCCGTGCGGAACTTCTCGGGGTCGTCGGACTGCGCCTTGTCGAGCACGAGCTTGAGCAGCCAGTGGCCGCCGCCGGCGAGCTGGTGCGAGCCCAGCGGATAGGAACCCGTGCGCTTCTGCACGGCATCCTGGAACTCTTTCTCGATCTTCTGGCCCTCGGGCTTGAGCGAGTCCAGCTTGAAGCCGGGACCCGGCTCCAGCAGGGCGAAGACGCCGTTGCCATCGTTGCCTAGGGCCTTGCCGAAGTCCGAGGAGCCGTAGCCGGTGGCGCCGGCGTGCACGAGCGCCTTGAACAGGAAGTTCTGCTCGCGGGCCTGGCGCCAGAACAGCGGGGCGTCGTTCGTGTAGCCGATGTGGTGGACGACGTCGGGGTTCAGCTGCTTGAGCTTCACGATGATTGGCGTCATGTCGTTGATCGTCTGGAAGTTGTAGTACTCGACCGGCGCCACCACCTGCAGGCCCAGCTCCTTGGCGCGGGCCAGCGCCGACTCGGTTACACCCTGGCCGTACGAGGAGTCCTCGGAGATGAACGCGATCTTGAGCTGGTTGGGCTTGAGGTTGAAGCGCGGCGCCAGGTGCTTGACGATGAACTCGATGTTGTACCAGCCGAACCCGGTGGCATCGATCTCCGTGCGGTAGACGTTCTTGAGGCCGCGCTTGTTGAAGCGCGGATCCACGCACGAGGTCTCCCAGTAGATGACGTTGTGGCGCGCCGCCGCCTCGCTGGCCGCGCCGCACAGGCGCGACGAGAACGTGCCGGTCACGATCTTCACGCCCTCGCGGGTGATGAGGCGGTTGGCCTCGCTGGCCGCCGCGGTCGGATCGGGGGCGTCGGCGACCGCGAACACGAGCTTCTTGCCCATGACCCCGCCGCGCTCGTTGATCATGTCGCGCACGATCTCGAAGCCCTCGAGGTGGCGCTTGCCCTCACCCGCCAGCGGGCCGGTGAGCGGCTCCAGCACGCCGATCTTGTACTCCCCGGACTGCGCGAAGCTCAGGGCGGCGGCGGTGATGGTGACGAGGACGGCCACGGCGAGGGCGAGACGTCGATGCATGTGATGCCTCCTGGGCTCATGACGGCTGCGGTACGGCGAGCACCCGGGTTGTAACACCGGCCCGTCGAAGGTGTCAAGACAGCCGATGGTTTAGACTGCGGCGTGTGAGCGACGACCACGGCCACCGCGTTCTGTCGCCGGAGACCATGCGCTTCTGCCCGCTGTGCGCCACCGCGCTCGGCCGCGCGCCGATGCCGCCCGATCAGCGGGAGCAGTCGGTCTGCCCCAGGTGCGGCTTCGTCTTCTACCTGAACCCCAAGGTCGTGGCCGGCACCATCCCCGAGCAGGACGGCGCGCTGCTGCTCACGCGGCGCTCGATCCACCCGGGGTACGGGCTGTGGACGTTTCCGGGCGGGTTCGTGGACTTCGGCGAGAGCGTGACCGACGCTGCGGTGCGCGAGACGCTGGAGGAGACCGGCCTCACCGTGGAGATCACCGGCCTGCTGAACGTGTATTCCTACCCGGGCTCGCCGGTGATCATCGTCTACACCGCGCGCGTGACCGGCGGCACGCTCACGCCGTGCGCCGAGAACGACCTGGTCGAGTGGGTGAAGGCGGACGCGATCCCGTGGGACACGCTGGCCTTCCCCTCCACCCGCGATGCCCTGCGTGAGTGGGTGGGCGCGCGCGGGCAGATGCCGCGCGGCTGACCGCTACGCGCGCGGCCCGCTCACCTCGAGCTGGACGTTGTCGGGGTCACGGAAGATGAGGACGCAGATCCCGAAGGCCTCCCCGAGGTCCCGGATCTCGCTGTGCGCCACGCCGTGCTGGTCGAGCACGCGCGCCGCGTCGTCGAGCGCACGGCGCGTGGGGACGGCGAAGCTGAGGTGATCGAGGCCCACGCGGTTCTCGTCGAAGCGATCGCCCTTCAGCGCGCGCTCGGGGAAAGGATGGGGCCCGATGCCGAGCCCGACGCTGCCGTTGCTGAGGAACGCGCCCGGGTTCAGGTCCATCAGCTTCTTGAAGCCCAGCACCTCGGTGTAGAAGCGCACGGCCCGGCCCACGTCGCTGACGGTGAGCCGGAGATGGTGGACGCCCTGGACGGTGATGTGATCGGCCATCGGTCGCCTCCCCTCTGAGCGGGCTCCGACTCTGCGAGCCTTCGCGGAGGTTGTCAAGGCCTTCACCGCGATGCTAGCGTGACGCGCGCGCGGGAGGGCGTTGCATGGAGTGTGCTCGCTGCCGGCACCAGAGCCCGGTGGGCGCGAAGTTCTGCGCCGAGTGCGGCGCGCCGATGGTGCAGGAGTGCGCCCGCTGCGCGACACGTCTCCCCCCGCAGGCGAAGTTCTGTCCGGAGTGCGCGCATCCGGTCGGCGCCGCGCCGTCGTCGGTGGAGCCCCGCTTCGTCTCGCCCGCCGACTACACGCCGCAGCACATCGCCGAGAAGATCCTGGGCTCCCGCGGCGCGCTGGAGGGCGAGCGCAAGCACGTCACCGTTCTCTTCGCCGACCTGAAGGGCTCGATGGAGCTGCTGGCCGATCGCGACGCCGAGGACGCCCGGCGCGTTCTCGACGGCGTGCTGGAGCGGATGATGGAAGCGGTGCACCACTACGAGGGCACCGTGAACCAGGTGATGGGCGACGGCATCATGGCGCTGTTCGGAGCGCCCATCGCCCACGAGGACCACGCCGTGCGGGCCTGCTTCGCCGCGCTGCGCATGCAGCAGCGCCTCCGGGATCACGCCGAGGAGCTCCATCGAAGCCTGGGGATTCCGATCCACATCCGGATCGGCCTGAACTCCGGCGAGGTGGTCGTGCGCTCCATCGGCAGCGACCTGCACATGGACTACACCGCGGTGGGACACACGACGCACCTGGCCGCCCGCATGGAGCAGATGGCGATGCCGGGCTCGATCTTGATCCCGCCCGACACGCTCGCCCTGGTGGAAGGCTACGCGCTGACTCGCGCGCTGGGCGCACGGCCGGTGAAAGGCCTGGACACACCGCTGCCCGTGTACGAGGTGGTCGGCGCCTCGCCGATCCGCTCCCGGTTGCACGCCGCCGCCGCCCGCGGCCTCACCCGATTCGTCGGCCGCGACATCGAGCTCGCCCAGCTGTCGGCCGCCCTGCAGCGCGCCCGCGCCGGCGCCGGGCAGCTCGTCGCCGTGGTGGGCGACCCCGGCGTGGGCAAGTCGCGGCTGTACTGGGAGTTCACCCGCTCCGCGCTGGTCGACGGCTGTCTCGTCCTGGAGTCGACGTCGGTCTCGTACGGCCGGGCCACCGCCTTCCTGCCGGTCATCGATCTCATGCGCACGTACTTCAAGATCGACGACCACGACGACGCGCGGGCGATGCGCGAGAAGGTCACCGGCAAGCTGCTGACCCTGGACGAGAATCTCCGGGCGGCCGTGTCGCCCTTGCTCACGCTGCTCGGCGTGCCGGCCGCCGACGCCGGCTGGGAGGCGCTGGCGGCGGCCGAGCGGCGGCAGCGCATCCTCGATGCGGTCAAGCACGTGGTGCTGCGGGAGAGCCAGATCCAGCCCGTGGTGCAGCTCTTCGAGGACCTGCACTGGATCGACACCGAGACGCAGGCGCTCCTCGACGGCCTGGTCGAGAGCCTGCCGACCGCGCGCGTGCTCCAGCTCGTGAACTACCGGCCCGAGTACCAGCACGGCTGGGGCGGCAAGAGCTTCTATGCCCAGTTACGGATCGATCCGCTCGCCGTCGAAGGCGCGGCGGAGCTCCTCAACGGTCTGCTCGGCGCCGGCCGGCCGCTGGAGCCGCTCAAGCGCCTGCTGATCGAACGCAGCGAGGGCAACCCGTTCTTCCTGGAAGAAAGCGTCCGCACGCTCGTCGAAACGGGTGTCATCGCCGGCGAGCGCGGCTCCTTCCGGCTGGCGAAGCCCCTGGACGCCATCCAGGTGCCGGCCACCGTGCAGGCTGTGCTGGCCGCGCGCATCGACCGCTTGCCGCCCTCGGTGAAGCACCTCCTGCAGTCGGCGGCGGTGATCGGCAAGACCGTCGCCTATCCGCTGCTGGAGACCGTCGCCGGCGTGACGGCGGCCGAGCTGCGGGGCGGCCTCACGCAGCTCCAGGCGGCCGAGTTCCTCTATCAGACGGCGTTGTTCCCCGAGCTCGAGTACACGTTCAAGCACGCGCTCACGCTCGAGGTCGCCTATCAGAGTCTGTTGCGGGAGCGGCGCCGCGTGCTCCATGCCGCCGTGCTGGCGGCGCTGGAGCAGCAGACCGGCGACCCGGGGGGCGCCAACGTCGAGACGCTGGCGCATCACGCCGTGCGCGGCGAAGCGTGGGCGGCGGCCGCCACGCATCTCTACCGGGCAGGCACGCGCGCCCAGGCCGAGGCGCGCCACGCGAGCGCGCTCGGGTTCTACGAGTCGAGCGTGCAGGCGCTGGGGCGGCTGGGGGACGGCGCCGATCGCCTGCTGGAGGTCGACGCCTACCTGGATCTGTGGTCGACGCGCATCTCGACCGGCCGCACCGACGGCCTCGACGAGCTCGGCCGCAAGGTGGAAGCGCTGGCGCGCGCCCTCGACGACGGTCCGCGGCTCGCCCGCGTCCAGGTGCGCCAGGCCCAGGCCATCGCGTTCGCCGCCGCCATACCCGGCACGCTACAGTCCGCGCTCGACCGGGCGAGGGAAGCGGCCGCCCGCGCCAATGCGGATGATCTGCGGACCCGCAGCTACGCGCGATTCATCGCCGCGGTGGCCTGCCGGGATCTCGGGCGCCTGGCCGAGGCCGTGGACGAGTTCGATCTCGGCGTGAGCCTCTTCGACTCCGCGGCGAGCAGCGGCCATGAGCCGGGCCTGATCTATCCGATCTTCGTCAGCCTGTGCAGCTGGCGCTCGGAAGCGCAGGCGGCGCTCGGTCGCATCGACGCTGCGTGGCGGTCCGCGGAGGAGGCGCTCCGGATGGCGACCGAGATCCGCCACGTGTCCAGCCTGGCGATCGCGAACGCTTTCTCGGGCTACCTGCTGTTGCTCCGTGGCAAGCCGGCGGCGGCCATGCCCTATCTCGAGCGCGGCCTGGCGATCTCCGAGGACCAGGATTTCGTGCACGGCGTCTGCGCCAACGCCGTGTACCTCGGCTGGGCCGCGGCCTTGAGCGGCGATCACGGTCGCGCGATCGAGTTCGTGGAACGCGGCCTCGAGCAGCGCAGCGGCGCGGTGCTGCAGTGGACGCGCTACGGCACCGTCACAGCCGCCGTCTACCTGGCCGCCCAGCGCCCGGCGCTGGCGCAGCAGGCGCTGGCCGAGGGCGGGCGAGCCGCGGCCGAGCGCCACGCGCGCGGGTATCGCGCGCCGCTCCTGCGTCTGGAGGCCGAGGCCCTGCTGTGTGGCGG
>JBKPRI010000070.1:0-7184 GCA_046734515.1 Candidatus Methylomirabilota bacterium
GATGTAGATCTGCCCCACCGTGACTTCCTGGTGGAACGGCTTGCCGGTGCGGCCGTCGTAGAGCCGCGTCTTGCCGGAGGTCGGCATGCCGGCCTGCTTGAGGTGCTCCTTGATCTCCTGCTCGGTGGCCCCGTCGAAGACCGGGCTGGCCATCCACAGGCCGAGCGCGCGGGCCGCCCAGCCGAGGTGCGTCTCGAGAATCTGCCCCACGTTCATCCGTGAGGGCACGCCCAGGGGATTGAGGACGATCTCCACCGGCGTCCCATCCGGCAGGAACGGCATGTCCTCCTCGGGGAGCAGCTTGGACACCACGCCCTTGTTGCCGTGACGGCCGGCCATCTTGTCGCCGACCGAGAGCTTGCGCTTCACCGCCACGTACACCTTGACCATCTTGATCACGCCCGGCGGCAGGTCGTCGCCGCGGCGCAGGCGGCCGATGCGCTCCTCCAGCATGGAGTCGTAGATCGAGATCTGCTCTTCGGCGAGCTCCTCGATCCGCTTCACCATCTGGGTGAGGCCCTCGTCCTCCTTGACCTTCACCTTCTTCAGCTCGTTCCAGGAGAAGTTGTCGAGGTCGGGGCGGTCGATGTGGTCGCCCTTCTTGGTGACACGCTCGGTCTTGTTGGTCGGGTCGAACAGCTCGTTGAGCGAGGTCTTGCCGACCAGCAGATTCTTGAGCTTCTGGTCGCGCTCCATCTCGACCATGGCGATCTCGTCCTGGTAATCCTTCTCCAGGCGGCCGATCTCCTCTTCCTCGATGGACTTGGCGCGCTCGTCCTTGTCGACGCCGCGCCGGGAGAAGACCTTCACGTCCACCACGGTGCCCTCGATGCCGGGCGGCACCGTGAGGGAGGTGTCGCGCACGTCGCCGGCCTTCTCGCCGAAGATCGCGCGGAGCAGCTTCTCTTCCGGCGTGAGCTGGGTCTCGCCCTTCGGCGTGATCTTGCCCACCAGGATGTCGCCGGCCTTGACCTTGGCGCCGATGCGCACGATGCCGGAATCGTCGAGGTCCTTCAGCGCCTCTTCCGAGACGTTGGGGATGTCGCGCGTGACCTCTTCCTTGCCCAGCTTGGTGTCGCGGGCCTGGACCTCGAACTCCTCGATGTGGATCGAGGTGAAGCGGTCGTCCTTGACCAGACGCTCGGAGACCAGGATCGCGTCCTCGAAGTTGTAGCCGCCCCACGGCATGAAGGCGACGAGCACGTTGCGCCCGAGCGCCAGCTCGCCCTGATCGGTGGCCGGCCCGTCGGCGATGACGTCGCCCTGGGTGACCTTCTGCCCCTTGCGCACGATGGGCTTCTGGTTGATGCACGTGTTCTGGTTCGAGCGCCGGTACTTCGTCAGGTTGTAGATGTCGAGCGGGAGGTCCTGGACCGGGTCGGTCTTCTTCGACCGGCTCTCGGCCCGCACCACCACGCGATCGGCCGACACGTACTCGACCACGCCCGGCCGCTTGGACACCACCACCGAGCCCGAGTCGCGGGCCACTACGTGCTCCATGCCGGTGCCGACCAGCGGCGCCTCCGGCTGCAGCAGCGGGACGGCCTGCCGCTGCATGTTGGAGCCCATCAGCGCGCGGTTGGCGTCGTCGTTCTCGAGGAACGGGATGAGCGCCGCCGCCACCGACACCAGCTGCTTGGGCGACACGTCCATGAAGTGCAGCTCTTCGGGCGGCACCATGCGGAACTCACCACCCTTGCGGGCGGAGACGCGCTCCTGCATGAACTTGCCGCTGCGATCGATCTCGGCGTTGGCCTGCGCGATGACGAACTGCTCCTCCTCCAGCGCGGTGAGGAAGATGATCTCGTCGGTGACCTTGCCCTGCGCCACCTTGCGGTACGGCGTCTCGATGAAGCCGAACTCGTTGGTGCGCGCGTACGTGGACAGCGACGAGATGAGGCCGATGTTCGGGCCTTCCGGCGTCTCGATCGGGCAGATGCGCCCGTAGTGCGTCGGGTGCACGTCGCGGACCTCGAAACCCGCGCGCTCGCGCGACAGACCGCGCGGACCGAGGGCCGAGAGCCGCCGCTTGTGGGTCAGCTCGGCCAGCGGGTTCGTCTGGTCCATGAACTGCGAGAGCTGCGAGGAGCCGAAGAACTCCTTCACCACCGCCGAGACCGGCTTGGCGTTGATGAGGTCGTGCGGCATCAGGTTCGTGATGTCGGAGATCGACATCCGTTCCTTGACCGCGCGCTCCATCCGCGTGAGGCCGACCCGGAACTGGTTCTCCAGCAGCTCGCCGACGGAGCGCACCCGGCGGTTGCCGAGGTGGTCGATGTCGTCGGTGGGCTTGCTGCCCAGCTTGACCATGAGCAGGTGCCGGATGACCGACACGATGTCCTCGCTGCGCAGGGTCTTGTTGGACAGCGGCGCGTCGATCAGCAGCTTCTTGTTGATCATGAAGCGGCCGACCCGGGCCAGGTCGTAGCGGCGGGCGTCCATGAACATGCCGCGGAAGAGCGCGCGGGCCGACTCCACCGTGGGCGGATCACCCGGGCGCAGCTTGCGATAGATCTCGACGAGCGCCTCGTCGGGGTTCTTGACGTGGTCGCGGGCGAGCGTCTCGTACATGGAGGCGTCGATCTTGCCGGCGGCGACGACGAGCAGCTTGAAGGGCGCCACCCGGCGGCTCATCACCTGCGTGAGCACCTGCGAGGTCAGCTCGGTGTTGGTGGCGACCAGCACCTCGCCGCTCTCGGTGTCCACGATGCGGTTGGCCGTGCGGCGGCCCACCAGCGCCTCGGCGCGCACCGGAATCTTCTCGACACCGGCCTCGATCAGCTTCTCGACGAGCTTGGCATTGAGCACCTTGCCGGCGGCGACGATCGGCTCCTTGTGCCGCGGCGGCTTCACGTCGTCGGCCACCTTGGCGCCGACGCTGGCCTCGGCATGCACCTTGACCCACGCGTTGCCGTCCTCGAAGCTCAGCACTTCCTCGCCCTCGTAGAACTGGGCCAGGATCTCCTCGTCGGAGAGGATCTGGGGACTGTTGGGCGCGCTCTTCTCCAGGAACCAGAACGCGCGCAGGAAGGCGGTGGCGTACATCTTGCGCCGCCGGTCCACGCGCACGTGCAGCAGGTCGTTGGCGTCGAAGTCGAACTCCACCCAGGAGCCGCGGTACGGGATGACCCGGGCCGAGTAGAGCGGCTTGCCGGAGGCCAGCGTCTTGCCCTTGTCGTCGTCGAAGAACACGCCGGCCGAGCGCTGCAGCTGGCTGACCACCACGCGCTCGGTGCCGTTGATGATGAACGTGCCCTTGTCGGTCATCAGCGGCAGCTCGCCCAGGTAGACTTCCTGGCCGCGCTGCTCGCGGATGGTCCGGGTCTTCGCTTCCTTGTCGTGATCGAACACGACGAGCCGCAGCGTGACCTTGAGCGGGATCGCGAAGGTCATGCCGCGATCGTGACACTCCTCGACCGTGTACTTCGGCTCGCCGAAATGGTACGAGTCGAACTCCAGCAACGCATTGTCGTTGTAGTCGGCGATCGGGAAGACGGACTTGAACACCGCCTGCAGCCCGATCTCCTCGCGGCGGTCGGCCGCCACGTCCTTCTGGAGAAACGTCTCGTAGGAGCGCTTCTGCACCTCGATGAGGTTCGGGATCTCCACGATGGACGGAATCTTCCCGAAATCACGACGGCTGCGGCGCCCACACTGAATCGTGCCTGCCATAGCTTCTCCTGAGGATTAGGGGTTTCGTTCGGTCGTTGGCCTGCCCGCGGGCACGGCTACTTGACCTGGACGGTGGCCCCCTGCTCCTCGAGCTTCTTCTTCATGTCGTCGGCCTCGGCCTTGGCGACCTTCTCCTTGACCGGCTTGGGGGCGCCGTCCACGAGGTCCTTGGCTTCCTTCAGCCCGAGGCCCGTGAGCTCGCGCACCACCTTGATGACCTGGATCTTCTTGTCGCCGGCCGCCATGAGCATGACGTCGAACTCCGTCTTCTCCTCGGCGGCGGCAGCACCGCCGGCGGCACCCGCGGCGCCCGGCATGGCGGCGGCCGCCATCGGCGCGGCGGCGGACACGCCCCACTTCTCCTGCAGCATCTTGGAGAGCTGGGCCGCCTCCAGCAGCGTCAGCTTGTCGAGCTCTTCGGCGATCTGTTCGACGTTGGCCATGATGTCGTTGTCTCCCCTTGTGTAGTTACTGAGCGGACTGAGCAGCCTGCGTGCCGCGCTGCTCGAGCACGTAAACGAGTTCACGCTGCGGGGCCTGCAACAGGCCGACGAGCTGGGCCAGCGGGCCGGTGAGCGCGCCGACGATCTGCGCGCGCAACGCCTCGCGCGACGGCAGGTCGGCCAGCGCCTTCAGACCGTTCGGCTGCAGCAGCTGGCCGTCCACGAAGCCGGCCTTGATCACCAGCGCCTGGTTGGTCTTGGCGAAGGTGTGCACGGCCTTGGCCACGCTGACGGGATCGCCCTTGCCGAGGATGAGCCCGGTGGGGCCCTTCAGCTCGCCGCCGAGCGCCTGCAGCTCGGAGGTGCCGATGGCCAGCCGGGCCAGCCGGTTCTTGACGATCTTGTACTCGGCCGACACCGCGCGGAGCTGCTTGCGGAAGTCGGAGAGCTGCTGCACGGTCAGCCCGCGGTACTCGGCGAGCATCACCGTCTTGACGCCGTTCAGGCGCGTCTTGAGATCTTCGATCGTCTCGACCTTCGCTTGCGTCGGCATTAGGTCGTCGCCTTCTTGAACAGGTTCGCGATGGCCACCGTATCGATCGGCACGCCCGGGCTCATCGTGCTGGACACGGTCAGCGTGCGCAGGTAGACGCCCTTGGCCGCCGACGGCTTCGCCCGCACGATGGCCTCGATCAGCGCCATCGCGTTGTCGCGCAGCTGCTGCTCGTTGAACGAGCGCTTGCCGACCGGCGTGTGGATGTTGCCGGCCTTGTCGACACGGAACTCGATCTTGCCGGCCTTGGCCTCGCGCACCGCGCGGCTGATGTCGAACGTCACCGTGCCGAGCTTGGGGTTCGGCATGAGGCCGCGGGGCCCGAGCACCTTGCCGAGCCGGCCCACCTGGCCCATGAGGTCGGGCGTGGCGATGGTGGTGTCGAACTCCATGAAGCCGCCCTGGACCTTCTCGACCAGGTCCTCGGCGCCCACCACGTCGGCCCCGGCCTCACGCGCCTCGCGCTCCTTCTCGCCCTTGGCGAAGACCGCCACCCGCACCGTCTTGCCGATGCCGTGCGGCAGCACCACGGCGCCGCGCACCATCTGGTCGGCGTGCTTGGGATCGACGCCGAGCCGGAACGAGAGGTCGACCGACTCGTCGAATTTCGCCGCCGGCATCGCCTTGAGGACGCCGATCGCCTCGTCCAGCGAGTGCTGCTTGTCGGGCGCGACCTTCGCGGCCGCGGCGTCGTATCGCTTGCTCACCATCGTCGCCATGTCCGTCTCTCCTGGCTCCCTACCTAAACGACATCGATGCCCATGCTGCGGGCGGTGCCTTCGATGATCCGCATCGCGGCGTCGACGTTGTCGGTGTTGAGGTCCACCAGCTTCGTCTGGGCGATCTCCTTCACCTGCTGCCGGGTGACCTTGCCGATCTTGTCCTTGTGGGGCACCGCCGAGGCCTTGGCGATGCCGGCCGCTCGCTTGAGCAGCACGGCCGCCGGCGGCGTCTTCACCACGAAGGTGAAGGACCGGTCCTGGTAGATCGACACCACTACCGGCAGGATCAGGCCCTCTTCCTTGGAGGTCTGCGCGTTGAAGCCCTTGCAGAACTCCATGATGTTGACGCCGTGCTGGCCGAGGGCCGGGCCCACCGGCGGCGAGGGATTGGCCTTGCCGGCCGGGATCTGCAGCTTGACGATCGCCTGCAGCTTCTTCATAGCGGCCGCACCTGGCGCGCGTCGAGTTCGACCCGCGTGGGCCGGCCGAACACAGGCACGATCACCTGCAGGCTGCCGGCCTCGAGCGCCTCGATGAGGCCCTCGTAGCCGCGATAGGGACCATCGGCGATCCGCACCTTGTCACCGCGCTCGAACGGCATCGGAGTCGGCACTAGAGTCGCTCCACCTGGTAGTACTCGAGCTCGACCGAGGTCGGCCGTCCGAACACCGGGACGACCACCTTCATGCGGCCACGCTCGGGGTTCATGTCCTCGACCACGCCCTGGAAGTTGACGAACGGCCCGTCGATGACGCGCACCTTGTCGCCGCGCTGGAAGACCGACTTGGGCTTCGGCTTCTCGGCGCCCGCCTCCATGTTGCGCATGATCTCGTCGACCTGGTCGGCCGGCAGCGACACCGGCTTGTTGCCGGAGCCCACGAAGCCGGTCACCTTGGGCGTCGAGCGCACCAGGTGCCACGTCTCGTCGGTGAGATCCATCTCCACCAGCACGTAGCCGGGGAAGAACTTCTGCTCGGTCTCGCGCTTCTGCTTGTTCCGGACCTCCACCACCTTCTCGGTGGGGACCAGGACGCGGGTGATCTTCTCGCCCATGCCGAAGATCTTGGCGCGCGACTGGATCGCCTCGGCGACCTTGTTCTCGAAGCCCGAGTACGTGTGGACGACGAACCACTGCTTGTTCGTCGTCGTCGCGTCGCCGCTCATCTCAGATTCCTTTCCGTCCGCCGCTCAGAATCCACTCGACCGCCCGGGCCAGCACGATGTCGACCGCGCCCAGGAAGAGCGACAGCACCACGGTGACCACGATGACCACCACGGTGGAGTTGATCAGCTCCTGCCGGCTCGGCCAGGTGACCTTGCGAAACTCCGCCAGGACCTCCAGCACGAACTCCCTGACCCGTGCGACCGCCTGCATCCGCGCCTGCCGTCCTTCCCTCGTCGTTCAGTGGCAGGGGTGGAGGGATTCGAACCCCCATCCCCCGGATTTGGAGTCCGGTGCTCTAGCCGTTAGAGCTACACCCCTATGTCCGCCGCCACGCCCCTACTTCGTTTCCTTGTGGGGCGTGTGCTTCCTGCACCACTTGCAGTACTTCTTGAGCTCCATCCGGTCGGGATGGGTGCGACGGTTCTTGGTCGTGCTGTAGTTGCGGCGCTGACAGGTGCCGCACGCCATGGAGATGATGTCGCGCATGGGCTACTCCGTGATCTCCACGACCACGCCCGCGCCCACCGTCCGCCCGCCCTCGCGGATCGCGAACCGCAGCTCCTTCTCCATCGCGATCGGCATGATCAGCTCGATCGCCATCGTCACGTTGTCCCCCGGCATCACCATCT
>JBKPRI010000071.1:0-9763 GCA_046734515.1 Candidatus Methylomirabilota bacterium
ACGCGTCGACGGTGAAGTACGTCGGCATCCCCGGCGCGAGCCGACCGACGTCTCCTTCGGCGACGTTCGTGTTTACCTGCATCTTGCGCAAGTCCTCGGCGATCGTGAAGAGCACCGGCGCCTGCAGCGAGGCCGCCACCGTCTGGCCGACGTCGACCTGGCGCGAGACGACCACGCCGTTGACGGGGGCGCGGATGGTCGTGTGCTCGAGGTCGGCCTGGGCCTGGACGAGGCCGGCCTTCTTCTGATCGACCTGCGCGCGGGCGGACAGGAGCTGGGCGTCGACCACGCGGAGCTGGGCGACCGCGGACTGGATGCCCGCGTTGAGGGAGTTCTCCTTGGCGCGCGCGGCGTCCAGCAGGGCCACCGCGGAGTCGTAAGCCGCCTGCGCGGTGTCGAGATCGCTCTTGGCGATCAGCTCGCGCTTGAAGAGCTCGGTCTTGCGCTCGAGGTCGCGCCTGGAGTCGAGCACGGTCACCTGCGCCTTGGCCGTGTTGGCCTTGGCCTCGGCCAGCGCGGAGCGCGCGTTCTCGACGTCCGCCTTGGCCTTCTCGACCTGCGCCACCTGGTTGGCCACGGCGGCCTGCGCGGAGTCGACGTCGGCCTTGGCCGAGCTGACCTTGGCCTCGAAGATCTCGGGGTCGATGCGCGCGATGACCTGGTCCTTCTTCACCAGCGTGTTGAAGTCGGCGAAGAGCTCCTTGATCTGGCCGGAGACCTGGCTGCCGACCTGGACCGTGGTGACCGCGTTGAGGTTGCCGGTGGACGACACGGCGGCGGTCAGGGGGCCCCGCTCGACCCGGGCCGTGCGGTACTTCGGCGCGGCGCCGCGGCTCTGCGCGTAGAAGTAGCCCCACACGCCGAGTCCGACGAGGGCGGCCACGACCATGAGGGTGCTGATCCGTCTCATCAAGGGTTAGACGAGCCCTGCCTGCCGCGTATTTAGGCCCTACCGCTGGCCGAGCGCACGCTCCAGGCGGACGACGGCGATCCGGTAGTCCGCGAGCGCCTGGGCCTCCGTGTTCTGGGCCTGGGTGAGGGCGAGCTGGGCGTCGGTGAGCTCGAGGATGGTGCCCACGCCGGCGTCGAACCGGCCCTGGGCGAGCCGGAAGTTCTCCTGCGCGGAGGCCACGGCGACCTGCGCGGCCTGGATGCGCTCGCTCGACTCGCTGACGGTGATGTAGGCCTGCTCGACCTCGCGTGAGATGTCGAGCTCGCTGGCCTTCACCCGTGACTGTGCGGCCTCGACGTTGACCTTGCTCTCCCGGAAGCGGGCGATCCGGTTGCCGCCGTCGAAGAGCGTCCACGAGAGCTGCACGGCGACTTCCCAGATCTCGTTCATGTCGAACCGGGTGGCCCCGTAGAAGCCGGTGCCCGTGATGTCGGGGAAGAAGTCGCGGAAGGCCCGCCGCGCGCGAGCCTCGGCCTCGCTCACGCGGAGCTTGACCTGCTTGTACTCGGGACGCTGGGCCAGCGCGCGTCCGATCAGCTGCGTGCGATCGATCGTCAGCGGCTGGTAGACGAGGTTGTCCTGCACCACGGTCGGGGTGTCGGCCGGGATGCCCATCGCCGTGTTGAGCGCCACCCGCGCCAGCCGCTCGGCGTTCTGCGCGCGGATGAGGTCCACGCGGGCGTTGGCCACGTCGACCTCGGCGCGGGCGACATCCGACTTCGGCCGCGTGCCGACCTCGAAGAAGCCCCGCGCGGAGCGCAGGTTCAGGTTCGCGCGCTCGACGGCCTGCTCCTGCACGCGGATCAGCCGCTGGGCGAAGTTGATGTTGGTGAAAGACTCCTTCACCGTCTGCGTCACCAGCTGCCGCTGCAGCTCGACATCTTCCTGCGCCTGCTCGGCCAGCCGGCGCGCGGCGTCGGTCGACGCGAACGTCTTGCCGAAGTCGAAAATGAGCTGCGAGAGCGACACCCGCATCGTCGTGTTCTCGCTCGGGTCGCGGATCGAGGTCACGGTCTGGTCGCGCCCGGGCACCGAGACGACGCTGCCACCAACGAGCACGGACCGGGACGTCGTGGTGCTGATCGCACTCTGCGTGCGCGCGAGCGTGGCCGAACCGGTCAGCTGCGGCAGCAGCGGCGAGAAGGCCTGATCGACGCGATAGGCTGCGGCGAGGTAGTCGGACAGGCGCGCCTGGATCGAGGGCTGCGTCTCGAGCGCGATGGCGACGGCTTCCTCCTGCGTCAGCGACTTGCCGAGCACGCGGTCGAGCGGCCCGCGGGCGCCGGGGCCGGTGATGACGGGCGGGCCGGGCGGCGGCGCGGCGACGGGTGCGGGCGTCATCGGGGGCGTCGTGATCACGGGCGCCGGCGTCGTGGGCATCGGCGTCGCGGGCGGCGGCGTCGCTGGTGCAGGGGTCGTCGGTGCGGGTGAAGTCGGCGCCGGCGGTGGCGTTTGGGCATCCGCCAGGGTGGCGACGAGCAGCAGGCACGGCAACGCGACCACCCAGGAGCGGACGATCGACATGCAGCGTCTCCCTCTCACGACTGCAAGGTGTGCGGTGAGCGTCACGATCGGCACGAGAATAACACGCTCGCTCGCGCCGGCCGGCGGACCGCCGGTGCATGACTCGGTGGACAACCGGTGGACGGGCGGGGGATGCCGGTGGACACCTTTTTGCTTGACGACCGCTAGATGGCGAGTGGTAGAGTCCGCGGCACGCAAGATGTGGTACCAGCGTTTCCCGGGCCGACCACGCCATCCCCAGATGCTGGGGCTGGGTTCTTGACAAGCCCCGCCGGTGGGGCGTACAAGATGTGGTGGCCACAGAGCCTCGGTGTCCCAGATATGGACGAGCAGCCGGTAGCTAGCCGCCCGCGGAGAAAGAGAGGGACGCATGCTGTCTGAGATCCGCCCACCCAAAGTCGGGCAGTGGACTGAACCCGCCCTGCGTGTTCTTCGCGAGCGCTATCTCCTGCGTGACGAGCGCGGTGAGGTGATCGAGACGCCGGAGGAAATGTGCTGGAGGGTGGCGCAGTCCATTGCGGTGGGCGAGGCGCGCTACGGGCGGAGCCCGGCCGCGGTGCGCGAGGTGGCCGAGGCCTTCTACGACATGATGGTGGACGGCTACTTCATCCCGAACTCGCCGACGCTGATGAACGCCGGCAAGGGCAACGGGCTGCAGTACTCGGCCTGCTACGTGCTGCCCGTCGGCGACTCGATGGAGGAGATCTTCGACTCCGTCAAGGCGGCGGCCATCATCCACAAGTCGGGCGGCGGCACCGGCTTCGCCTTCTCGCGCCTGCGCCCGAAGGACGACATCGTGGCCTCCACGGGTGGGCGCGCCTCCGGCCCGGTGTCCTTCCTCAAGGTGTTCAACAGCGCCACCGAGGCGGTGAAGCAGGGCGGCACGCGGCGCGGCGCCAACATGGGCATCCTGCGCGTCGATCACCCCGACGTGCTCGAGTTCATCGACTGCAAGCTCGACGGCGGCATCACGAACTTCAACATCTCGGTCGCGGTCACCGACGCCTTCATGGACGCGCTGACCAAGGGCGAGGACTACGACCTCGTCAATCCGCACAGCCGCGAGGTCGTCCAGCGGCTGAGCGCGCGCGAGGTCTTCGAGCGCATGGTGCGCGCGGCCTGGCGCACGGGCGATCCGGGCATGGTCTTCATCGACCGGATCAACGCCAGCCCCGCCAACCCGACGCCGGAGCTCGGCGTGGTGGAGGCCACGAACCCGTGCGGCGAGCAGCCGCTGCTGCCCAACGAGGCGTGCAACCTGGGCTCGCTCAACGTCTCGAAGTTCGCCCGCCAGAGCGACGACGGCGAGTGGTCGGTGGACTGGGACGAGATGGAGCGCGTGACCCGGCTGGCCGTGCGCTTCCTCGACGACGTCATCGAGATGAACCCGTACCCGCTGCCGCAGATCGACGAGACGGTGAAGTCGAACCGTCGCATCGGTCTCGGCATCATGGGCTGGGCGGACCTGCTCTTCATCATGGGCATCCCGTACGACTCGGCCGAGGCGATCTCGCTGGCCGAGCGCCTGATGTCGTTCGTCAAGGAGAAGTCGCACGACCAGTGCGGCAAGCTGGCCGAGGAGCGCGGGCCGTTCCCGAACTGGAGCCGGTCGATCTACCGCGAGATCCGGCCCATGCGGAACTCCACGGTGACGACGATCGCGCCGACCGGGACCATCTCGATGATCGCCGGCTGCTCGTCCGGCATCGAGCCGATCTTCGCCCTGGCCTTCCAGCACCGGGTGAAGAATCCCGACGGTGAGCGCGTGCTGACGTTCGTCAACGAGACCTTCGAGAAGATCGCCAAGGCGCGCGGCCTCTACTCCGACGCCCTCAAGGAGGAGATCGCCCGGCGCGGCTCGCTGCACGGCATCCCCGGCGTGCCCGAGGAGGCGGCCAAGGTCTTCAAGACCTCGCACGAGATCGGCTACGAGTGGCACGTGCGTCACCAGGCCGCGTTCCAGCGCTACACCGACAACGGCGTGAGCAAGACGATCAATCTGCCCAACGACGCGAGCGAAGAGGACGTGGCCTCGGCCTACAAGCTGGCGTGGGAGCTCGGGTGCATCGGCATCACGGTCTTCCGCGACGGCTGCAAGGGCGAGCAGGTGCTCAACGTGGGTGTGAAGGAGAAGCCCGCGGCGGCCCCCTCGGCGGGACCGGCGGTCGTCAAGCCGCGTCCGCACAGCCTGTCGGGCCGGACGTACCGGAGCGAGACGCCCATCGGCACCGCGTTCATCACGGTCAACGAGACGGCGGACGGCGAGCCGTTCGAGGTGTTCGTGCAGGTCGGCAAGGGCGGCTCCGACACCATGGCGGTGGCCGAGGCGCTGGGCCGGCTGATTTCGCTCAGTCTCAGGCTGCCTTCGCCGATGTCGCCTCAGCGGCGGCTCGAAGAGGTCATCAGCCAGCTCTCCCGCATCGGCGGCGCTCAGCCGCTGGGCTTCGGCAAGGGCAAGGTCCTGTCGCTGCCCGACGCGCTCGCGCGCACGCTGGCCGAGCACACCGGACAGATCAAGCCCGTCTCGGAAGGCCCGCCCATGGCGAAGGCGGTGGAGAACCGCCGCATCGGCGATCTCTGCAAGGAGTGTGGGCAGGCGACGTTCGTCTACGAGGAGGGGTGCAAGAAGTGCCTCTCCTGCGGGTACAACGAGTGCTGAGGCTCCTGTTCCGCCGGATCAAGGTCGCCCGCGCCGCGCGCAAGCGCGGCCGCCGGCGGCCGAGACCGCGGCGCTAGGCACACGAGCACCGGCCGGCGCAATCCTCGCGCCGGCCGGTGCTACAATCCGCGCCATGTTCTCTGGCGGCTCGTACTCCGAGGTCCAGCGCTGGCTCAAGAATTTTCTGACCTCGCACGCCAAGCGCGAGAATCCGCGCGCCGAGATCGTGCTGGACGAGGACGACGCGCTCGAGGGCCGCGCGTACCGCGCGCGCATTCACGTGCGTGATCGCGTCGGCGAGGCGCTGGAGTTCGATTACAAGGACGTCGCCGAGCACCGCGGCACGCTGGCGTGGTGCGCGGCGCTCGCCCAGCGGGTCCGCGCGCAGGTGAAGTCGCTGGCCGGCGCGGGGAGCGCCGCCGACGCCCGCGCCCGCTAGCGCCTCTCGCGCACCCCGCTGGCTGGCGGCGGGGGACGTCAACGGCTTCCTCGGTCTCGCCCTCGACAACGTCACCGTCCTCGTCATCTTCTCGAGTGTCCTCATCGGCGTGTTCGGCTTCCCGGCCGACCTCGTGCTGGGACGCATGCTGCCGGGCACCGCGCTGGGCGTGCTGGCCGGGGATGTCGCCTACACGGTGATGGCCGTGCGGCTCATGCGGCGCACCGGACGCTCCGACATCACCGCGATGCCGTTCGGCATCGACACGCCGACGATGTTCGCCATGGCGTTCGGCGTGCTCGGGCCCGTGAAGCTCGCCTCCAATGACCCCGTGCTGGCCTGGAAGGTCGGGATGGCGGTGACGCTGGCGATCGGCGTGGCCAAGGTCACGCTGTCGTTCGCCGGTGACTGGGCCCGGCGCGTCGTCCCCCGCGCGGCGCTGCTGGGCTCGATCGCGGGCGTGGCCATCCTCCTGATCGCGTTCCTGCCGATGCTCAAGATCCTGCGCGACCCGCTCGTGGGCCTGGTCGCGCTGTTCGTGCTGCTCCTGGCGCTGCTCGGCGCCGTGCGCATGCCCTTCGGGATGCCCGGGGCGCTGGCGGCGGTCCTGGCCGGCCTGGCGGTCTTCTGGATTCGCGCCGCGCACGGCGGCGCGGGACAGGCGCTGCCGCACGCCGGCGCCGGGCTGGCGCTGGCGATCCCGTGGCCCACGCTCGCGTGGATCGGCGCGCTCGACGACGCGCTGCCGTATCTGTCGATCACGCTGCCCTTCGCGCTGCTGACGATCGTGGGCGGGATCGACAACACCGAGAGCGCCATCGCGGCCGGCGACGAGTACCGCACGCGCGATGTCCTGCTGGTGGAGGCGCTGGCCACCGTGCTGACGGGAGTCTGCGGCGGGGTGATCCAGAACACGCCCTACATCGGCCACCCCGCCTACAAGGCGATGGGCGCGCGCGCCGGCTACACGCTGGCGACGGGGCTGGTGATCGGGCTGGGCGCCTCGCTGGGCGTGCTCGGGGTGCTGGTCGGCGTCCTGCCGGAGGCGGCCATCGCGCCCATCCTGGTCTTCATCGGCCTGGAGATCACGGCGCAGGCGTTCCACGCCTCGCCCGCGCGTCACGGTCCGGCCGTCGCGCTCGCCTTCGTGCCGGTGGCCGCGGCCGTGGTGCTCATCGAGCTGGGCGGCGTGCTGGCGGCGCTCGGCACCTCGACGGCCGCGCTCACCGGCGAGGCGAGGGCGGCGCACCAGGCCCTGCTCGTCCTGGGCAACGGCTTCATCCTCACAGCGGTCCTGTGGAGCTGGGCGCTGGTCGCCATCATCGATCGTCGCCCCGCGGCGGCGGCGCTGGTGCTGGCGCTCACGAGCCTGGCGACGCTCTTCGGTCTGGTGCACTCGCCGCTGCCGAGCGGGGCGGTGTTCTGGCCGTGGTCGCCGGCAGCTCCGCTCGGCGCGGCGCTGCCGCTGGCCGGAGCCTACGGCGCACTGGCCGGGGTCACGCTGCTGGCGGCAGGCCGCAACCGATCGCGCTAAGATCGAGAGCGTCGGCCGAGCCAGGGCCCAGCGCAGCGCCAGAGGGGAGACCGCCATGACGATCGCGAACATCCTCGCGACCAAGGGTGACAAGGTCATCACGATCCGGCCCGAGCAGTCCATCCGGGAGGCGCTCGTGGTGCTCGCCCAGCACAACATCGGCTGTCTCGTCGTCGTCGACGAGGCTAGACGGCCGGTCGGCATGCTGTCCGAGCGCGACATCGTGCGCACCGCCGTGAAGAACGAGTCGGTCTTCACGCTGCTCGTCAACCAGCTCATGACCCGCAACCTCATCCTGGGGACGCCGTCCGACGACATCGGCGCCGCCGGCTCGACGATGGTGGAGCGGCGCATCCGCCACCTGCCGGTGCTGGATGGCGGCAAGCTCGTCGGCATCGTCACCATCGGCGACATCATGAAGGCGCAGCGAGACACGCTGCTCGGCGAGGTGGACACGCTGCAGACGATCGTCATGGAGCAGGGCCACTGAGCGCAGCCGGCACCGCCGAGCGGCCGCTGCGCGTCGCCATCGTCGGCGCCGGGCCCGCGGGCTTCTACATCGCCGAGCATCTGCAGCGGCGCGAGGACCTCGTCGCCGAGATCGACATGCTCGACCGGCTGCCGACGCCGTACGGTCTCGTGCGCGCCGGCGTGGCGCCCGATCACCTGAAGATCAAGGCGGTGACCGCCGCCTTCGACAAGATCGCCGCCCACCCGCGCTTCCGCTTCTTCGGCGGCGTCGAGCTGGGCAAGGACGTCTCCGTCGCCGACCTGCGCGGGCTCTACCACCAGGTGGTCTACACCACGGGCGCCCAGACCGACCGCCGCATGGGGATTCCCGGCGAGGACCTGCCGGGAAGCCATCCGGCCACCGAGTTCGTGGCCTGGTACAACGGGCATCCCGACTATCGCGATTGCCAGTTCGATCTCACGCAGGAGCGGGTGGCGGTGGTGGGCGTGGGCAACGTCGCCGTGGACGTGGCGCGCATTCTCTCGCGCACGCCGGCGGAGCTGGAGAAGACCGACATCGCCGAGCACGCGCTGGAGGCGCTGCGGCAGAGCCGCGTGCGCCAGGTCTATCTGCTGGGCCGGCGCGGCGCGGCGCAGGCGGCGTTCACGAACCCGGAGCTCAAGGAGCTGGGCGAGCTCGAGGGCGCCGACGTCGTCGTGAGGCCGGAGGAGGTCGAGCTCGACGCGCTCAGCCGCGAGGGTCTCGACAAGACGGCCGACCGGGCCGGCTTCAAGAAGGTGGAGATCCTGCAGGAGTACAGCCGCCGCGCGCCGGGCGGCAAGCCACGCCGCCTCGAGCTGCGGTTCCTGGTCTCGCCCGTCGCGCTCATGGCCAACGGCACCGGCGCCGTCGGCGCGCTCAAGCTCGTGCGCAACCGGCTCGTGGCCTCGGCCACCGGCACCATCCAGGCCCAGGCGACGGAGCAGACCGAAGAGCTGCCGGTCGGCCTCGTGTTCCGCTCCGTGGGTTATCGCGGCGTGCCGCTGCCCGGCGTGCCCTTCGACGACAAGTGGGGCGTCGTGCTGAACGAGAAGGGGCGGGTGCTCGATCCGGAGAGCAAGCACCCGCTGGCCGGCGAGTACACGGCCGGCTGGATCAAGCGGGGCCCGACCGGCGTGATCGGCACCAACAAGCCCGATGCGCTGGAGACGGTGACCGCGATGGTCGAGGATGCCGCCGCTGGCCGCACGCTGGCGCCGGCCGATCCGGACCGGGCGGCCGCCGAGCGCGTGCTCCGCCAGCGCCAGCCGCGCGTCATCGGCTATGCCGAGTGGCTGCGCCTCAACGCCCAGGAGATCGAGCGCGGGCGGGCGCGCGGCCGGCCCCGGCTGAAGTTCACGCGCGTAGACGAGATGCTCGCCGCGCTCGGGAACCTGACGTGATGCTCGCGCGATTCTCCCCATGGGACGCGGCTGAGGGCGAATAAGCGCTTGACCGTCTTCGTCAGAGGTGTAGAAATGAGCACGATTGTGAAGCGCATCACGACATCCACAGAGGAGGCGCCATGAAGGCGTGTCTCAGGTCGCTCACCGTCGTCGCCGCCGCAGCGGCCCTGGTCGCCGGCGCCGGCTCGATGGCCGCGTGGGCTCAGGGCGAATGGAAGGCTCCCGCGGATCAGAAGGGCGTGAAGAACCCGCTGGCCGACAAGAAGGCCGACAAGGCCGCCCTGGCCGAGGGCAAGAAGCTGGCGGAGACCAACTGCGCCTCCTGCCACGGGCCGGAAGGCAAGGGCAACGGACCGGCCGCCGCCGCACTGCCGCCGCCGAAGCCGGCCGACTGGACCTCCGCGAAGGTCGCCAGCGAGTCGGACGGCGAGATCTTCTGGAAGATCAGCAACGGCCGCGGTGCCATGCCGCCGTGGAAGCACCTGCCGGACAACCAGCGCTGGCAGCTCGTGAACTACATCCGCTCGCTGCAGAAGAAGTAGCGCGTCCGCATCATCCACGGCGCCCCGCTGGCCTGGCCGGCGGGGCGTTCGTATATTCGCTCCGTGCGTCTGGCCACCATCGATCTCGGCTCCAACACCGTGCGCCTGCTCATCGCCGACGTCGTCGCCACCGGACGCTGGCAGGTTGTGGAGGCCGACCCTGTCTCTTATACACATCTGACGCTGCCGACGAAAGTTCTAGTGTGTAGTTCGCGGG
>JBKPRI010000072.1:0-3979 GCA_046734515.1 Candidatus Methylomirabilota bacterium
ACGTGACCGGCGACGCCCGCCGGCCCCCCGTCCCGCGATCACGCGGCCCACTCCGGCGTCCTCGGTCGCGCCCATAGAGCGCTATGGGCGCTCCCTGCGTCCTTGGAGTGCTCGGTGCTCGCGGCCCGGGAGACGGGCACCGTCACCGGCCACATCACGGCCAGAGCGGATCTCGGTCGAAGCGCTCGAGCGGCTTCCAGTCCTCGCGGACGGGAGCGAAGACGTCGATCATGACCGCGCCCTCAGGGCCGGTGTGCACTTCGTGCGGCGTGTTCGCGGGGATCGACCACGTGTCGCCGGGCCCGAGCTGCCGGCTCTCTTCGCCGACGCGAAACTCGCACGAGCCCGAGATCAGGATGCCCAGCTGCTCGTTCTCGTGCTGGTGCTCCGGAACCAAGCTGCCGGGGTCCAGCTCTACGAGGCCGAGCGTCAGCCGCTCGCCGTGCACGACGCGGCCCGCCACGCCTTCCCAGATCTTCTGCGGCTGGAGCTTGCTGGTTTCTTCGAATGCGCTCAAGTGCGCGATCGTACCGCGCCCGGCGGCGCGGCTCTAGACCTCCACGCCGTACGCCTCTGTGAATGCGTCCTGCGCGTAGTCGAGCGACGCGTAGGCGAAGCCCTTGTCGCCCCAGCCTGTGCCCCAGCTGTTGCGGACGATGAAGCGGTCGGCCGTGTACCCGACGAGCGCGACGGCGTGCCCGCCACGCGTCGAGTTCGGGTCGTAGGTGTCGAGGTTCCCACCCGTGAAGGTCGCGTCGTCCCACGTCGAGTCCACGTCCAGCCGGACCATGATCGGCCCGTTGTTCGCGAGCCAGTTCCGCCAGTTCGAGACGCTCGTGCCCAGGTTGAAGTAGGCGAGGATCTTCCGTAGCGCGGCGGTCGCGTAGAACGTGTTCGCCTTGCCCGCATAGAGCTTGCCGCTGGCGAACGGCAGGTAAATGTCTCGCACGGCTCCGAACTTGCGCGCGACGTCGAGCGCCGTCTTCAGGCTCGTGCCTTCGCTGTCGATGAACGTGGTCGGCCGCGAGACGAACGGATCCGTCTCCTTCGCGGCCATCCACATGAAACGAGGCGAGAGCAGCTGGCTCGTCGTCAGCTTGCCGGCCTTCACGAAATGCCAGCGAAGGAGCGAATCCGCGCTCGCCCACCCGACGCAGGAGCCCGTCGAGCCCTGATCGTTGATCGTCCACCAGCTCGTGCGCAGATCCTTCGAGGTCGGCACGGCAGCGGTCGCCGCCGCGGCGACGTCCGCACGCGCCGCGTCCTCGAAGGTCCAGTCCTCTTCGGTCTTCGGGGACGGCTTGCAGTTCAGGATCCGTTTCTGCCGTCGCGTTCTCGTTGTCCGGCGGCGGGTCGTCTTCCGTGGTCGGGCCATGTCAGCCTCCCTCCTAGTAGATCCAGATGGCCGGGTCGCGGACGCTGGACTTCGTCGTATTCGGGCCGACGTGGCGCACGTCGACGTGGCGGACGAGGCCGCTCGCGCCCTGGTAGCCGATCCCCGAAAAACGCTTGAGCGCCTTGACCGCAGCCGTCGGCTTCACCGGGTCGAGATCGCAGGCGTTTCCGTACATGTGCTGCGAGTTCTTCGCCGCTCCCGGGATGCTCGCGTTCTTCTGCGGGTCCCGATAGCCGGAGACGACCTCGACGGGCTTTTCGACGAGCTCGCGGTAGTCCTCGAGGCCGAGGACGAGCTCGCGGCTCACCTTGATCCAGCCGTTCCCGGTCGACTTGAACTCCTTGAAGAGGAAGTTCGGCGAACACTTCCCGCCCTGGTCGACGGATGCTTTCAGGGCCTCCTGGGTCTTCGGGCCCGCGTGCCCGTCGATCAGCAGCTTCCAGAAGGCGAAACCGCGCTGAAAGTCCTCGACTGCGGCGAACGTGTCTCCTCCCCACGCGCCGTCGACCTTCAGCGGCCAGCCGAGAACCTTCAGCGCCCGCTGGACGTCGCGCGTCGTCAACGTGCCGTCGTCGGCCGGCTGGACGGTGCCGCGCGCGAAGAGCTCTCCCTCGGCCTTACGGCGGGCGACGAGTCCCGCAAGCGTGCGTGAGCCGGCCTTGACCCAGCGGTTCAGCTGCTCGGGCACCTCGTCGTACTTGCCCTCGTTCAGTAGCTTCAGCAAGGTCGAGTCGCGGAAGGCGCCCGAGCCCACGTTGAACACGAAACTCGTGAGCGCGTCGAACTGGTCCTGCTCGAGTGGAACCTTGACCGCGTCGTTCACCGTCGCGGCTGCGGATTCGGCGTCGTCGCCGAGAATCTCGAGCCCGCGCTCCCTCGTCACGCCGTGGCGGAACTCCGCGCTCTCCGAGCCGTCGCAGTTTCCCGTGTGCACGAGGTGCCCGTAGCCGATCGTGCAGTGGCCGGCAGCGTCGTTGTAGAGGTCCGATCTGAAGCCCTCGAACCCAGCGATCAGCCGCACTCCCGCGGCGCTCAGCTTGCGTTTCCGCCGTCGCGGAGCCGCAGCCGAACGCGACGAGGTGCGCCGCCGTGTCGTCGTGGTTGCCATGCTCGCCTCCAATTTCGGGTTGCGGTCGTCAGCCCTCGCCGACCGCAGAGGCGAGACAACCAGACTGAAACTGTGGGCCGCTCTTGTCAAGCGGGGCCCCGAGGCTTAGCCTCGATCTCGGCAACGAACAGTCTGTCTGCGGCAGGGAAGGAGGGGCACCCGTGTCCCAGGCAGAGCTGCGAACGCTCGACGAGGGAGAGGATGGGGCCGCGCCTTCGCACGGCGCTCTGGTCTTCCCCGAGCTGATCTGGAAGCACTACTGCTGGCAGCAAGCGCTTCATCCCGAGCGCTACGAGAAAGGGCGGAACGGCGACCGGGCCCAAAATGGAGACGTCCGCCAGCTCTATCGTTCCTACCGGCGCACGCTCGACAAGTTCGAGGACGACGCGGGCGACATCGTCGACGCGTACTGGTGCCTCACCGACGCCTCCGCCGTCGTGCTCACGAGCAAGCAGATCAGGCGCTGGCCGTGGCGGCGCCACGACCTCAGGCTGTACCGCGCGACCGACTGGGTCACGAGCGCCGCCCCGCGGATTGCCGCGCTCCTGCATCACTCCGACTCGCTGGCGATGAAGGCGAACGAGATCCTGCCGTCGGTGCCCAAGCGAATCGCGCTCAACTGGATCTTTTCCGAGCAGAGCTTCTTGCTCGGCGTGATCGAGCGGACCGACGGCAAGCCGAGTGAGAAGGACCTCGACTCGGTCGTCGTCGAGCACTCCGAGGAGCTCAAGCGGATCGAGCGCTACTACGACCGCGCGGCGAGCAAGAGCGCGCGCCTCGTCTACTTCGTCGGGATGCTCGTCGGCCTCTTCCTGCTGGCGGCGCTGGGTTTGGGGATCCTGGGCATCCTCGGCGTCTTCACCGAGCTGGGGACACATTCGTCCCAGACGCAGAACTTCTTCGCCTCCTACGGCGCGGGCGCGGTCGGAGCGCTCGTGAGCGTGATGCTGCGCATGCGCCCCGACACGCGCACGGGCTTCTCGGTCGACTACGAGGTCGGGCGCGGGCCGCTGTTCTGGCTCGGTGCGTTCAGGCCCGTCATCGGAGCGATCTTCGCCTCGGCTCTGTACTTCGCGCTCCAGAGCAAGTTCATCCAGCTGGGGACGATCACCCAGCAAGACACGTTCACCTTCTACGCCTTCGTCGGCTTCCTCGCCGGCTTCAGCGAACGATTCACCCACGTCATCTTCGGCCAGGCCGAGCTGACCGTCGCCGAAGCGCTCGGAAGCGTGCCGTCCGGAAAGGACAGCAAGCAGACGCAGGAGCCGCCCCCGGCGGTGGACAACCCGGACGAAGACGCCTAGTGCGGTGCGGCCCCCTGCATCTCCTCCGCGACCTCGGCGCGGCGGTGGTGCTCCTTGCCGGTCCTGAACTCCTCGATGTAGCCGTCGAAGTCCCAGGTCTCCAGGAACGCCGCGGCCGCATCGCGGCCTGACTGGTAGAGCGACTCCTTCCGGGCCGGCGTGATGTCGAAC
>JBKPRI010000073.1:0-10246 GCA_046734515.1 Candidatus Methylomirabilota bacterium
CCCGCGCGAGCGCGTGCAGGCGCTGGCGGCGGCAATCGCCGGCGCCGGTATCCAGGTGCGCGTGCTTTGGGAGGCCGGCGAGCGCGCGCGGCTGCTCGGCGACGCGCGGGCGCTGTCCGGGGTGCGCTGCGTGGTGGCCGCCGGCGGTGACGGCACGGTGGCCGGCGTGGTGAACGAGCTCGCCGCCGACGTGCCCCTGGCCGTGCTGGCCCTCGGTAACGAGAACCTCTTCGCCCGCGCGCTGGGCTTGCCGGGCGATCCGCTCGCACTGGCCCGCGCGATCGTGGCCGGACGCACGCGGCGGCTCGACCTCGGCCGGGCCACGACGTCGGCCGGATCGCGCCGCTTCGCGCTGATGCTGAGTGCCGGCTTCGACGCCGACGTCATCCATCGCATCGCGCGCTGGCGCAGCGCGGGCGGAGCGCCGCGCAAGGTGAGCCGCCTCAGCTACGTGCGGCCGCTCGCGACTGCGCTCTACACGTACGCGCACGCGCCGGTCGCCGTCGACTGCGACGGCGCCGGCTGCCGCGGCGCCTACTGTGTCGTCAGCAACCTGCCGGAGTACGCGCTGGCGCTCTCGCTCACGCCCGCCGCGCGGGGCGACGATGGCGAGCTCGACTGGATGGCATTCGAGCGCGGCGGCCTGCCGGCTCTGGCCGCCTACGCGTGGGCGGTCAGCCGCGCGCGTCATCACGAGCTGTCGCACGTACGTGGCGGACGCGGGCGGCGCCTGACGCTGACGAGCGCGACGCCGGTGCCCGTGCAGCTCGACGGCGATCCGTGGGGCTTCACGCCGGTGGAGGTCGAGGTCCTGCCGGGGGCGCTGCGCGTGGTGGTGGTATGATCCCGACACGCACGAGGAAAGCATGACCACGCTCGTCACGCGCGACGCCAACCTGCCGGCCGCCTACTCCGACGCCCTCGATTCGCTGTCGCTCGCCCCGCTGTGGACGGCGCTGCATGCGCTGCTGCCCAACGAGCGCGTCACGCCCGCGGTGCCGCACGTGTGGCGCTGGCGCGAGGTGCGGCCGCGCGTGCTCGAGGCCGCGAAGCTCGTGCCGATGGAGCAGGCCGAGCGACGCGTGCTCGTGCTGCGCAATCCCGGCCTCGGCGGCGCCTACGCGATCACGTCGTCACTGTTCGCGGGTCTGCAGGTGATCCTGCCCGGCGAGGCGGCGCCGAGCCACCACCACACGCCGGCCGCGCTGCGCCTCATCGTGGAGGGCCGCGGCGCCTACACGACGGTGGAGGGCGTGAAGTGCGCGATGGAGCCCGGCGATCTCATCATCACGCCGCCCATGCGCTGGCACGATCACGGCCACGAGGGCAGCGAGCCCGTCATCTGGCTCGACGGCCTCGACATCCCGCTGGTGCGCCACTTCGACGCCGCCTGGGCCTCGAAGATGCGCCCCGCGCAGCCGCCGGCCACGCCGACCGATCCCTCGCAGGACGAGCTGACCGCGTCCGGCCTCGTTCCGCGCCAGTCGAAGTACCCGCGCACGGGCTTCCCGCAGGTGCGCTGGCCGTGGACCACCGTGCGCGCGGCGCTCGAGCGCCTGGCCGCCACCACGCCCGCCGGCCAGCCCGTCAGCCTGCGCTACGTCGACCCCACCAGCGGCGCGGCGCCCATGCCCACGATGGGCGCCGAGGCCCACTGGCTGCGCCCCGGCGAGCGCACGCCGGCCGAGCGCCGGACCTCGAGCGGGATCTTCCACGTGATCGAGGGCAGGGGGCAGAGCCGCATCGGCGACGCGAACCTGGCGTGGGAAAAGGGCGATACCTTCGTCGCGCCGCCCTGGCACTGGGCTTCCCACGAGGCCCGCGAGGCCACCGCCTGTCTGTTCTCGTTCAGCGACGAGCCGGCGCTCCGCGCGCTCGGCCTCTATCAGGAGGAAGCCGCCGCCTCCTGACGTCCCCGCGGGGACGTTTCCGCTGAAACGTCCGGCGCCGATCCGACCGCCCCGGACGTCGTCGGCGGGTTGGATCGCGCGCGACCTCGAGCAGGCCTGCCGTGGTCCATGGGGCGGCGGCCGGGCGCGCACGCACGGCGTCCTCGCTCGGCGCCTGGGCGCGCATCGGCACTGCCTGATTCCAGGCGGGGCCACGCCAGCGGACGACGGCGAGGTAGGCCGTGGGGCTCACGCCCCGTCGCCGCGCCAGGCGCGCACGCGGCTCGCCTCCAGCCTGATCACGGCGCCCTCCGTGCGATCGAGCCCCATCGCGCGATACTGCGGATACTTCGCCACGAGCTGATCGATCGCGCGTGTGAACTCCGCGCCGGTGGTCAGGACCTCGGCGCGGCCTTCCACGATGACCCAGCAGAGCTTGGTCCAGTCCTCGTCCCAGACATCCACGACCAGCGAGGCCTGTGGGTTCGCCGCGATGTTCTTCAGCCGGCGTAAGTCGCGCGTGCGCTTGGGCTTGGCGTCCACGGCGGAGTAGCAGCGGGCGCCGTCGACGACGTAGCAGACGGGGACGACGAGTGGCTGCCCGGAGGTGTCGGCGGTGGCCAGGCGGCCGACGCGGGCGTCGCGCAGCAACGCGAGCGCCCACGGCGGCGCGTCCAGCATCGTTACTTCAGCTTGGCGTACTGATCGAGCAGCGGCAGCACCTTGTCGCGCGGCTCCGGTGGAAGCAGGAAGATGGAGCGCGTGACGCCGGCGGCGGCGAACTGATCGAGCACGGCGCGGTCGGCCGGCGTGGCGAAAGCCGAGACCGAGATGGTCTTCATGTCGCGTCCCGCCTTGGCGGCCCGCTCCTTGAGCTCCTTCATCCCGGCCAGCACCTTCTCGGGCGCCCGGCCGCGCGGGTACCAGCCGTCGCAGAACTCCACCACGCGCTGCAGCGTGTAACTGGACTCGCCGCCGAGCAGGATGGGCGGGTGCGGGCGCTGCGTGGGCTTGGGCCACGACCAGATCGGCTCGAAGTCGACGAACTGACCGTGGAACTCGGCCTCGTCCTTCGACCAGATCTCCTTGAGCGCCTTCACTTGCTCCTCGAGGCGCTTGAAGCGCGTCTTGAACTGCGTCCCGTGATGCTCCATTTCTTCCGCGTTCCAGCCGCCGCCGATGCCGAGCTCGAAGCGGCCGTTGGAGAGCAGGTCGAGACTGGCCACCGCCTTCGCGGTGGTGATGGTGTCGCGCTCGATGATGAGGCAGATTCCCGTGCCCACGCGCAGGTTCTTCGTCGCCGCGGCCGCCGCCATGAGCGCCACGAACGGATCGAGCGTGTGCTTGTACTGCTCCGGCAGCGGCTGCCCGCCCGCGAACGGGCTGCGCCGGCTCGTCGGAATGTGCGTGTGCTCCGGCACCCACAGCGACTCGAAGCCGCGGCTCTCACACTCGCGAGCCAGCTCGTCGATGCGGATGGCGTACTCCGTGGCGAACATGCAGATGCCGTGGTGCATGGGCGTCTCCTTATTGAAGGGGAACCCTAGGAGGGTTCCCCCTTCCCCTCCGGTTGTGGCTGCGGGAACAGGGAGAAGTGCGTGTGCGTGGCGAGCCAGCGGCCGTGGCGGCGCTCGAAGGCGACGGTGAGCCGGCCCGGGCGGCGGAACGTGGAGCCGTCGGGCTTCTTGCCGAGGGAGTCCCAGGTGGTGGCCACCCAGCCCTGCTCGCCGATGACGGCGCCGACCGCCTTGTCGGTGTGCACGGTGAAGTCGCGGATGTTGGCCCACACCTTGTGCCACTGCGCGGGCATGACGTTGTCGAGCCCCACCGCCATCGGCGTCACCGTGCCGAAGGCCACGACCTCGGGCGCGCACATCGTCTTGCCGCGGTCGAAGTCGACGGCGCGGACGGCGGCCTGCCACTCGGCGAGCCAGGCACGCAGGGGAGCGATCGTATCGTCGGCCATCAGACGACGAAGATGGACTCGGGCAGGAACGCCGAGACGATCCAGTTGGGCGCGTCCACGATCTCGCTGATCTTGAGGTCCACGGCGACCGAGCACACCACGTAGGCCTGCTCGCGGCTGAGCCCGTGCGCCTCCACGATGTGCTCGATCATGTAGCGCACGGCCTGCTGCGAGGCGGCGAAGAGGTCCGGGCCATGCGCGGTCGTCGCGTAGTGCGCGCCGCGGTTGGTCGCGTGGGAGGGCGGCGCCGGCGTACGCAGCTGCGGCTCGGCCAGCCGGCGGCCGGACTGCACGTTGAAGCGCAGCGTCAGCCGTCCCATCATCTCCACGGCGGTGACGCACACCTCGCCGTCACCCTGCGCGGCGTGCGCGTCGCCCGCGCTGAACAGCGCGCCGTCGACCAGCACCGGCAGCCACAGCGTGGCGCCGGCCACCAGCTGCTTGATGTCCATGTTGCCGCCGGCGCGGCGCGGGGGCATCGTGCTGTGCGCGCCGGGCTCGTCGAGGGCGACGCCCAGCACACCGGGGAATGGCGCCAGGGGCACCGCCACGCGGTTGCCCATTCGCGCGTGACGCTTGTCGCTGAGATCCCAGATCTGCAGAAACGGCTTGGCGAAGTCTGCCTCCGGCAGCAGGCCGCGGCCGGGGCGGATCGCCGTCCAGCCCCAGTCGAGCGCGGGCTGGACGTCGAGGATCTCGACGACCAGCGTGTCGCCGGGCCGGGCGCCGCGCACGGCGACCGGGCCGGTGAGGGGATGGCCCTTGAACGGACCGCGGCGCAGCACGTCCTCGTGCGTCGAGGCCTTCGAGTAGAAGAGGTTGGCGGCGTCGCGGGTGTCGAAGACGACGGTGTCGCCGGGGTCGATGGTCAGCCGCGGCGCCAGCGCGTTGTTCCACTCCTGATGGATCTGCTCCTGATCGAGCCGGTGCTCTGTCATGTCGTCTCGTTCCACACGACCATGCCGGTACCGGAGCGCCAGGCCATGGCCGGCATGTAGGCGAGCACGTCGGCGGGCCCGCGGGTGAACGCCAGTGTCACGATCCACGCGAGCAGCTCCGCGGTGCCGCCGGAACCGGCCGCTTCCATCCGCTCCAGCGTGCATTCGTTCAGCATCGCCTCGTGGTCGCCGGCCTTGAGCAGGTCCAGGAACCACCGGTCGAACTCCTCGTCCACCCAGAAGTAGCGCGGGCCGCCCGGCTCGTGCGAGAGGCCGCCGGTGGCGACGACGGCGATGCGCTCAGGACCCGGCCACGCTCGCACGGCCTCGCGCAGGGTCTGGCCGACCTCGTAGGCGCGGCGCGGCGTGGGAATCGGCGGCACCGTGCAGTTCATGGTGATGGGAATCAGCCGGAAGCGTGCGTCCGGATTCAGATAGTGCGTGGGCACGGAGATGCCGTCGTCGAACAGCATCTGGCGCAGCCACGCCAGCGACAGCCGCCGCCGCGCCGCCTCGTTGACGAGGAAGCGGGCGAGGTCGGCGTGCCCCGGCACCCGGTACTGCTCCATGGCCAGCCACTCGTCGAACCAGTCGGCGGGCCCCACGTGCTCCTCGGCGATGCCGACCGTGTACTCCGGCACGTTGTTGATGGGCCAGTTGAGCAGATGGTCGTTGCTGAACATCAGCAGCACATCGGGGCGGGCGGCCTCCAGGCGGCGGCGCATCTCGGCGGTGGCCTGCAGGGCCAGGCGCTGGTATTCCTCGCTCGCGCGCGTGAACCAGCCGGTGAGTCCGGGCGAATGCGTCATGGCCATGGCGGCGACGATCTCAGCCACGGGCACTCTCCATCTTTTTCTGCAGCGCCAGCGCCCGGGCGGTCTCCTCCGGGAATGCGCGCTTGTAGCACTCGAGCGTCTCGCTGGAGTTGCTGTTCTGCGCGTTGCCGAAGAACAGGCGGAGGATCTGCGGCACATAGTATTGGTGCACGCCCAGGTCCATCAGCCGCCGGGGATCCTTGTCGCGGATCGCCTCGTACTCCGCGCGGCTCAGCCCGAACTCGCGGCAGAGGCCCTCGAGGTCGGTCTTCCAGCGCGCGCGCAGCACGGCGTCCTTTCGGACGGCGTACATCATCTCGTTGGCCGGCAGGGTCTTGTCGCAGCGCTCGACATTGCCCATGGCTACCCCTTCAGGACCTTGGGATTCAGCTTGATGAACATGATCACGCAGCGCTCGGGGCCGAGATTCCGGACGTCGTGCGGCACGTTGTGGGGGAACTTCACGATGGAGCCGGCAGGGACCACGACCTCCTCGCCGTCGATGTTCATGTTCGCGGTGCCCTGCAGCACGAAGATCGCCTCTTCCTCGCGAGGGTGGTGGTGCATCACGGTCGACTGGCCCGGCTCGTAGCAGGCGATCTCCGACCAGAGCTGATCGGTCTTGAAGAGCATCTTGCGCACGCGCTTGTCGCCCGCGAAGGCCTTCAGCGCGTGCAGATCGAACACCTGTGCGACGCCGGTGGTGGTGCCGGCCGCGATCTCGTCGTCCATGGCGTGCCTCCGAAGCGCGCATAGTGTAACCCCATCGCGCGATGGACGCTTTTGGGCCACGTCCCTCCGGGGACCCCGGCTAGAAACCACCCGGGCTCAGCCGACGACAGCCTGAAAATCGACGCCAGGACGGGTACTTAGGGACGTGGCCCGGAGCTTGCCTTTACCCCATGGCATGATCGACATGACCATCCGGCTGACGGTCCTGGCGGTGCTGGCCCTGGCGATGGCGAACGCGATCCACGCCGTGGTCGTGTTCGTGCGCTTCGCGCGGCTGGTGGCGCGCCGGGCGCCGCATGGCGGGCTGTCCTTCTGGCTGCCGGCCTTCGGCTCGGTGCGCGACGCGCGCATCTGGCTCGGTCACTGGCGCGCGCTGTTCAATTCCTACGATCCGATGCTGGCCGCGGTGCGGCTGGATGCGCGCCTGGTGTTGACGCGCCACATCCACCTCACGCTGCTCTCGCACACCTGGGCCATCGCGCTCCGCGCGATCGCCGTATAGATAAAAAATGGGGGGCCCCGAGATGGCCCCCCACAGTTACCCCCCCGCTCAGTCTCGGTAGGGCGATTCCATCCAGGTCAGTCCTGGTTCACCATCATGCGCACGGTTACCCGGCGCTGCTTGGCGTGCTCTTCCGTCGATTTCCCGTTCAGCGGGCCGAGGCCGATGGCGTGCACGCGAGGCATCTCGGTGCCCTGCTCGATGAGGTAGCGCCGCACCGCTTCGACCCGCCGCTGGCTCAGGCTCACGTTGTAGGCCGCCGTGCCGACCGGATCCGTGTAGCCTTCGAGGTCCACGGTCAGGTTCGGGTTGGTCTTGAGGTCCCTCACGATCGCGATGAGCGCGGTCTGGGCGCCGTCGGTGAGCTCCCACTTGTCGAAGCCGAACTGCACGTGAACCGTCTCGACGATCTGCCGCTTGTGACGCGAACTCCACAGCCGTGACAGCCGATCGTTGACCTCGTCCGCGCGGCCGTACGCCGCGTCCGCACGCGTCCGCGCCTCGCCGGCGGTCGTCTCCACGCTGCCGAGCTTGGTCTCGATCCACGTCACCTTCTCGCCCTGCTGGCCCACGCGGCCCTCGACGGCGCCGACGCGGGTGCCGACCCGCTGATCGATCTCCGCTTCCTTCTGCCCGACCAGACCCTTCACCCAGTCCTTGGTGGCGCATCCGGTCGCCATGAGGACGATCGCCGGAACCACTGCCAGTCGCAGTACTCCGCCCATGAGATCCTCCAGTTCCTCAGTGATGGCTCACTGCAGCCACGGTTCTATCGCGCCGCGAGTTTGCAACGGCTGAGCCAGAGGTGGAAACGCGCGTGATTCCGCACAGGCGGCTCGCACGGCCGTGCCTGCGGTGACAGGCGGCGGACACTGCGAGTCAGGACGCTGACGGAATTGACCGAGACACCCGCTTGACTTCGACCCGGTTTGAGACGACAGTGACGCGCACCATGGCAGGCAGGGCGCCGCGCGTATACGAGCAGATCGTTTCCCACATCGAACGCACGATCTACGAGGGCCGTCTGCGCCAGGGGCAGAAGCTCCCGCCCGAGCGCCAGCTCGCCCGCGACCTCAAGGCCAGCCGCGTCGCCGTGCGCGAGGCGCTGCGCACGCTGGAGCTGCGCGGCCTCGTCGAGGTGCGGCAGGGCTCCACCGGCGGCTACTTCGTGCGCGAGGCCGACGATCGACCGCTGGTGCGCGATTTCGCCACCCTCTTCCGGCTCGGACGCGTGTCGCGCGCACAGCTCATCGAGGCGCGGCGGCTCATCGAGCCCGAGGTGGCCTTCCTGGCCGCGCAACGCGCCGGCGAGACCGACATCAAGGAGCTCACCGCCGCCGTCGATCAGCGCGACACCGAGGCGGCATCGGGCGGCGAGCCGCGCCGCTTCGATCTGGTGTTCCACCGGCTGCTCGCCAATGCCGCCCGCAATCCCGTGCACGCCGTCGTCACCCACGCGCTGATGGCGCTCGAGGCCGAGGTCATCGCGCCGCACGTGCGCATGAGCGAGGCGGACAGCGCCGAGGTCAACGCGGCACACCGGCGGATCGTGGAGGCGGTGGCCGCCCACAAGGCCGGCGAGGCCCGCGCGATCATGGCCGCCCACATCGAAGAGGTGCAGGCGAGCCTGGACCGGAGCGCCGCCTCCGCGTAGATTCGGGGGCGGGATGAAGGTCCTCCTCCGCAACATCGGCACCCTGGTCAGCGGCGATCTGCGCCGCCCCCTCCTCGACGCGGATTCCCTGGTGCTCCGAGACGGCGTCATCGCCGGCATCGGTCGCGGCCTCGACGAGGACTGCGACACCGTCATCGATTGCCGCGGGACGACGGTGATGCCGGGACTCATCGACTCCCACGTGCACCCGGTCTTCGGCGACTTCACGCCGCGCCAGCGCACCGTGGACTTCATCGACTCCGCCATGCACGGCGGCGTCACCACCGCCATCTCCGCCGGCGAAGTGCATTTACCAGGGCGCCCGAAGGACCTGGTGGGGCTGAAAGCCCTGGCCATCGTGGCGGCGAAGGCGTACGCGAACTTCCGTCCGGGCGGCGTCAAGGTCGAGGCCGGCGCGCCCATCCTGGAGCTCGGCCTCACCGAGGCGGACTTCAAGGAGATGGCGGCGGCCGGCGTGAAGCTGGTCGGCGAGATCGGCCTGGGCTCGGTGAAGAGCGGCAAGGACGCAGCGCCGATGGTGCGCTGGGCCAAGGCGCACGGCATGACGGTGACGATCCATACGGGCGGGCCGTCCATCGCCGGCTCCAATCCCATCAACGCCGACGTGGTCCTGGAGGCGCAGCCGCACGTGGTGGGCCACATCAACGGCGGCACCACCTCGATGTCGCCCGCCGAGATCGACCGGCTGGTGGCGACGGACATGGCGCTGGAGATCGTGCAGTGCGGCAACGCACGCACCGCGCTCCACACGCTGCGCACCGTGCGCGATGCGCGCGCGCTGGACCGCCTGATCATCGGCAACGATGCGCCGTCGGGCACCGGCGTCATCCCGCTCGGCGTCCTGCGCACGCTCAGCCTGCTGGCGGCGCTCGGCGAGCTGCCGCCCGCGGAGGCCGTGGCGTGCGCCACCGGCAACACCGCGCGCATCTACAAGCTGAAGCGCGGCGTGATCGCCGAGGGCCGGGAGGCCGATCTCGTCGTGTGCGACGCGCCGATCGGCTCGGTCGCGCGCGATGCACTCGGCGCGCTGGCGGCCGGCGATCTGCCGGGTGTGTCGATGGTGCTCATCGACGGCACGATCACGATCGGCCGCAGCCGCAACACGCCGCCGGCCGCGCGCGCCGCCGACGTCGTCAAGGGCGCCGGTCCCGCCGGCGCCGGCCACTAGCCCGTGCGCATCAAGGCGTTCCGCGGCTATCGCCACGGCATCGGGCGTGAGCGCGACCTCAGCAAGGTGGTGGCGCCGCCCTACGATCAGATCAGTCCGGAGACGCAGGAGCGTCTCTACGGGATGAGCCCGGACAACATCGTCCGGGTCTCCTATCCGCGCGATGCCCCGGCGCCGGGCGAGAGCGCCGACAAGTACGTGCGCGCGCACGAGACGCTGGATGCCTGGCTCGTCGACGGCGTGTGGGCGCGCGAGGAGTGGCCGGCCATCTATCCCTACACGCAGACGTACCAGGTGGGCGGCCGCGAGGTGACGCGCGCGGGGTTCGTGGCGCTGGGCGAGGTGACCGACTACGCGCGCGGCGTCGTGCTACCGCACGAGCGCACGCACGCCGGGCCCAAGCAGGACCGCATGCGGCACCTCGAGACCACGGGCGCCGACATCGGGCTGATCTTCATGCTCACCGCCGATCCCGGGGGCGCCCTGCGCGAGGCGACGGCCGGCACCGGCGCGCCGATCGCCGAGGCGCGGGATCTGCGCGGCGAGCTCCATCGTCTGTGG
>JBKPRI010000074.1:0-19415 GCA_046734515.1 Candidatus Methylomirabilota bacterium
TCCGGCCGCGCCAGCGCGGTGGCGGCTGCCGCCGTCTGCTCGGGACCGCCGCGGCCCAGCGAGCGCGCGTTGATGAGGCTCTGCTCGGTGATGGCGCGCCCATAGGGCAGGCGCTCGTCCTCGTAGGTGTCGAGCAGCGCCGATCCCGCGCGACCCTGCAGGACCGCGGCGAGCTTCCAGGCGAGATTGTGGACGTCCTGCACGCCGGTGTTGAGGCCGAAGCCGCCGGTGGGCGGCATGTGGTGCGCGGCATCACCGGCCAGGAACACGCGTCCGCTGCGATAGCGCTCGGCGACGAGCGCGGCCGCCATCCACGGCACCGCGCCCAGGATCTCGACGGCAAGATCGGGCACGCCGGCCGCCTGCCGCACGAGGTCGGCGCAGCGCTCCGGCGTGTACTCGTCGGTATTGCCGTCGGGCGCCAGGTTGTTGACGAGGAAGCCCCAGCGATTCTGCCCGTTGATCGTGAGGAAGGTCGCCTTCAGCCCCGGCTGCTCGATGAAGTACAGCGCGGCGGGCCGGTGCGCGGTCCACGGCGTGAGGTCGGCGTTGAGCAGCACGTTGATGCTGCGATAGAGGGCCGGCGTGCCGTGCAGCGCGATGCCGAGCGTCTCGCGCACGCGGCTGCGCGCACCGTCGGCGGCGATGACGTAGCGGGCGCGCACGCGGGTCTCGCCGCCGGTGCGCGCACGCAGCGTGGCGGTGACCCCGTCGGCGTCCTGCTCGAAGCCCGCCAGCTCGGTGTCGAAGGCGAGCGTGCCGTGGCCGAGCGCTGCCGCGTGGCGGCGGAGCACCGGCTCGAGGTCGTCCTGCGCACAGATGCAGTTGCGGACCGGCGTGACCGCCGCCGCCTCCGCACGGGCGCGCCAGGGGATGCGACGCTCGAGCTCCTCGCCGGCCAGCGAGCGCGCCCACACGATGAACCGCGCGCGCTCGGGTGGCAGGCCGGCCGTGCGCACCGCGTCCTCCACGCCGCACTGGCGAAAGATCTCCATCGTGCGCGCATTGATCCCGCGCGCCTTGGGATGAATGGAGGTGGACGGATGCCGCTCGACCAGCAGCGACGACACACCGAACCGTGAGAGCAGGATCGACGCCGTGAGCCCAACCGGCCCCCCACCAACGATCAGAACCTCGACCTCCCGCATGCGCGGACAATGCCTGACACCCCCCACGTCTGTCAAAGCACCGAAAGAAACGCGGCGTCGAGACGGTGTGTGGACGCCACGCGAAACCGGAGGGGAAGGGGGGAACCCTGCGAGGGTTCCCCCAGACGAAAAATTCCCCCAGACGAAGAGATGGTACAGTCGAGCGCCATGGATCCTGTCAGCATCGTGATCAGCCGGCAGGCCACGGGCCCGACGCCGCCGACCGCGGCGAATGCGGTGGCGCCGAACGCGCTCCGCACACGCGTGGCCGAGGTGGTCGCACAGATGGGTGCGCCGCCGTGGTCCAAGCGCATCATCGCCGACGAGCGCCAGCTCGTGACGCTCATCGCCAGCGCGCCGGGCGGTGGCAACCGTCCGCACTGGCATCGGGAGTTCGACGAGTGGTGGGTCGTCATGGCCGGCCGCCTGCAGTGGGAGCTGACCGGGGGCGTCGTCGTGCAGGCGGCCAAGGACGACATCGTGTGGGTGCCGCGCGGCGCGGTGCACCACATCCTCAACGTCGGCACCGAGATGTCGCTGCGCCTGGCCGTGGCGATGCCGCCGGCCAATCATTACTTCAGTCCGTGCGAGCAGTGCGGGTATACCGACGACGGTCCGCGGGAGTGGTGCGCATGAAGAGCCCGCGCTTCGGCCTCAACCGCTTCGACTCCCGCTCGGTGGACGCCTTTGCCGCCGACGTCCAGCGCGCCGAGGCGCTGGGGTGGGATGCCGCGCTGCAGCCCGACTCCCAGCTCCGCCGCCGCGACACGTACGTCCTGCTCGCGGCGGCGGCCCGCGCCACCCAGCGCGTCACGCTGGGGCCGCTGCTGGCCAATCCGGTCAACCGCCATCCCACGGTGACCGCGTCGTCGATTGCCACCATCGACGAGCTCGCCCCCGGCCGCGTGCTGCTCGGCTGGGGCGTGGGCGACACGGCCGTGCGGCTGGCCGGGCTGCGGCCTGCGCGTGTGAAGGAGCTGGAGGCGTCCACGCGGCTGATGCGCACGCTCCTCGACGGCGGCGAGATGGAAGTGGGCGCCGAACGCCCGGCGCGGCTGCCGCATCATCGCCCGGTGCCGATCTGGGTCGCCGCCGGGGGACCGCGCACGCTGCGCATGGCGGGTGGCGTCGCCGACGGCGTCTTCATCCGGGTCGGCACGCACGCGGCGAACATTCGAACGGCCGTTGATGCCATCCGTGCCGGCGCGCGCGAGGCCGGGCGCGATCCCGCGTCCGTGCGGCTGGGCGCGATCTTCCACACCGTCCTGGTCGACGATCCTGCGCGTGCGATGACCATGGCGCGATCGATGGCAGCCGGTTACTACGAGTACTCGCCGGCCCTCTTCGAGCCGCCCGGCTTCCGCTGGAACGGCCCCGATCCCGACCGACTCAAGCACGACCATCAGGTGTGGCCCGACTTCCACCACGCCCGCGATCTCGATGCCAGCGGCCGCGCCGTCGGCTTCCTGCCCGAAGCCGTCGCCGATGCGTTCAGCCTGCGGGGCGGCCCCGCGGAAGTGGCCGACCGCTGCGTCGCCGCGCTCAAGGCCGCATCCGCCGAGTTCGACTACGTCGTGCTCCACCCGATCCCCGATCCCACCTGGCCGGCCGATCCCGAGCACGACTACACCGCCCGCGTCGCCCGCGAAGTACTCCCGAGAGTGCGCCAAGCCCTCGCATGAACGCGAAATGATCGAACCGGTGCATCGCGCCGACGCGTAACCCGGAGGGGAAGGGGGAACCCTGCCAGGGTTCCCCTTCAATCAGGAGGATCCATGAAAGTCACCGTGAATGGCATCGCCGTGAATTACACGCTCGACGGTCCCGCCAACGCCCCGGTGGTCACGCTCAGCCACTCGCTGGCCACCGATCTCTCCATGTGGGAGCCGCAGATGAAGGCGCTCACCGCGCGCTACCGCGTGCTGCGCTACGACACGCGCGGCCACGGCGGCACCGACGCTCCGGCCGGCGCCTACTCGCTGGGTCAGCTCGCCGACGACTCGAGCGCGATGCTGAAGGCGCTCGGCGTCGCGCGCACGCACTGGGTCGGGCTCTCGATGGGGGGCATGATCGGCCAGACGCTCGCGCTGGCCTCTCCCGAGCTCTTCATGAGCCTGGCCCTGTGCGATACGTCGAGCCGGATCCCGCCCGAGATGAAGTCCGCGTGGGCCGACCGGATCAAGACGGCGGAGACGCAGGGGATGGAGCCGCTCGTCGAGCCGACGATCGGCCGGTGGTTCACCGCGCCGTTCCGCGAGCGCCGCAAGGACGTCGTGGACATCGTGCGGGCGATGATCCGTGGGACGAAGCCGCAGGGCTACGCCGGTTGCTGCCACGCGATCTCGGCGCTGGACCTGACCGACAAGCTGCCGGCCATCAAGATCCCGACGGTGGTCATCGTGGGCGAGGACGATCAGGGCACGCCGGTGGCGGCCTCGCAGGCGATCCAGTCCAAGATCGCCGGCGCCCAGCTGCACGTCTTGAAGTCCGCCGCACACCTGTCGAACATGGAGCAGCCCGAGGCCTTCGACTCCGCGCTGACCTCGTTCCTCTCGCGGGTGTCCTAGCGTTCGCGGCGCTGCGGCAGCTCGAGCGTGAAGACCGCCCCGCCGCCGGGGCGGTTCTTCGCGTGAAGCCGCCCGCCGTGCTGCTCGGCGATATCGTAGGAGATCCACAGCCCGAGCCCGGTGCCTTCGCTCGCCGGCTTCGTGGTGAAGAAGGCGTCGAAGATCCGGGGGAGCGCCTCGGCGTCGATGCCGGGCCCCGTGTCCAGGACCTCGATGAGGATCCGGTCGTTCGCGACGCGGGTGCGCAGCGTGAGGATGCGCTCGCCGGGATGCTCGGCCATGGCCTGCTGCGCGTTCTGCACGAGGTTCAGCAGCACCTGGCGGATCTCGTCGGGATCGCCCCACACCTGGGGCACGTCGCCGAGATCCATGACCGCGCGGATGCCCGCCATGTCCCGTCCGGGCTCGGTGAGCCGCATCACGAAGCGCACCTCGGCGTCCAGCGCGCACTCTCGGCGCTGGACCCGCCGCGGCCGCGAGAGCCGCAGCAGGCTCGTGAGCAGGCGCGCCGCCCGCGACCCCTCGTCGATGATGCTGCGCACGCGCTCGTGGCTCTTCGGCGAGCCTTCCACCTCGTGCAGGAGCATCGAGGCCTGGCTGAGGACCACCGTGAGCGGGTTGTTGATCTCGTGCACGATGCCCGCCGTCAGCTTGCTGACGGTCGAGAGGCGCTCCCCCTCCGCGGCCTGCGCCTGCGCCTGCCGCATGTTCTCCAGCTGCTGCCGTGTCTCGGCATGCAGCCGCGCGTTGTCGATGGCCAGGGCGAGCTGGTTGGCGGCGATCTGCACCAGCGCGACCTCGGCATCGCTGAACGAGCCGCGCGTGAGGCGGCCCAGCGACAGGGCCCCGAGGACGCGGCCGCGGGCCTGCAGCGGCACACAGACGAAGCCGCGAAGGCCTTCCTTCACGAAGATCGCGTCCACGGCAGACGGCGCCTCGTCGAGCGCGGCGAGGTCGTCGACGCGCTGGGTCTGGCCGCCGACCACCACGCCGCCCACGATGCCCTCGCCCGCGCGCAGCAGGTGGCTGGCCTCGCGCAGCCGCGCCGACAGCCCCCGCTCGCCGCGGAGCAGCAGCGTCCCGCGGTCGGCCGACAGCAGGTGCAGGATCGAGACCTCGTGGCCGGTGACACGGGTGAGCGCATGCAGGGCCAGCCGCAGGCTCTCGTCCAGCTCGAGCTCGCCGCTGAACGCATGCGTCAGGCTGCGCAGGACACGCTCATGCAGGTCCCCTGAGGCCGGCGCGGCGAGCCGGCTCTCGACGAAGGCGCGGAGGCGCTGCTCCTGCCAATCGGCGAGATTCATGAACTGGAACGCATAGCCGTCGACGTCAGCACGCACCAGCACCGACACGACCTGCATCGCCGACTGGCTCCGGTCGAGCGCGAACGACATCTTGGCGACCGACGCGGGAGCGACGGCGCCCGTGGTGCGTATCTTCACCCCGCTCGTGCTGAGGTCAACGGTCATCGCGTCCCAGCCGTTGCCGCCGTACTCGGCCACGCGCACGGGCAGCGCGACCCGAGCTCGCGGCGCCGCGCGGCGCTCGTGTGCACGTCGGCCCACCTCGACGGCCGCCGGCTCGGCCAGGGGCTCGAGACACAGCAGGATGTCGCGCAGATGCTCCAGCACGAGCGGCTTGGCGACGTAGTCCACGGCGCCGAGCGCGAGGAAGTCGTTCAGCTCCTCGTTCGAGAGGTTGCCCGACATGACGACGACGGGAATTTCGGGATCGCGGATGTCGGGCAGACGCAGGAAGTCGAGGCCGCTCATGCCCGGCAGGCGCACGTCCAGCAGGATCGCGTTCGGGCGGACCTCGCGCAGCAGCAGGCGCGCGCCCTCCGCGGTGTGGGCGACGAACGGATCGTGCCCGATCTCCACGAGGTAATCGTGGAAGACCTCGCAGAGGTGCTTGTCGTCCTCGACGATGAGGACACGCATTAGCGTCGTTCCCCGGAGATCAAGGTGCCCGGAGGAGGAGCAACGACCGTGCCTGACCGGGAGCCGCTCCTAAATATCGAGCGATAAAGACGGACGTGGAGGGCCTCGCGCGGCGTCTGGCGCCGAATCACCCAGACGGCTTCGGCGGTCCGGTCTGGTTCTGCCCAGCCCAGACGCCGCGCGGGCCCGCGCGCGAGGTCAGCCGAGCTGCTTGTGCACGAACTCGATGATGCGCTCGATGGTGCGCGCGGCCGCCTTCGGGCTCTTGTTGATGAAGCCCTCGGCCTCACCCTCGAGGAGCTCGAGGTCCACCTGGCCGCCGGCCTTGCGATAGGCCGTCACGAAGCGGTCCAGGTGCGGACGCGGGTGAGCCTGATCCTTGTCGCCCTGGATGTAGATCGCCGGGGGCATCTCGACCTTCTCGCCGCGCTCGAGCGCCATCACCGGGTTGCCCTCGGTCATGTTCGCCTCGGTCAGCCAGTACTGGTCGTGGCCCGGCAGCACGCGATCGACGACCTCGGGGTAGGGCTTGCCGCCCTCCTTGAGCTTCTTGGCGTACTGGTAGCGTCCCAGCGGGTCGATGACCGGCCAGCAGAGGACGACGGCCTGCACGCGCGCGTCCGCGGCCGGAGTGCCGGCCGGCAGCGCGATGGCCGCGTAGCGCTTGTCGTCGGGCCGCATGGCGGAGAGCATCGCCTGATGCGCGCCGCTGGAGCTGCCCTTGAGCGCCACCCGATCGGCGCGCGCGTTGAAGCGCCGGGCGTTGGCCTTGAACCAGCGGACGGCGTAGTTGATGTCCTGCATCGAGCCCGGATAGCTCGATTCGGGAGGCTGGCGGAAGTCGAGGGCCGCCACGACCACGCCGCTCTTGGCCAGCGCTTCGTTCATGAGGTTGTCGCTGTTGCGATCGCCGCGGAACCAGGCGCCGCCGTGGAGCTGGATCACCAGCGGGAAGGGACCCTGGCCGCGCGGCTGGAACACCCGCGCCAGCAAGGGCTTGTCCCCGTGCCGGAGATACTCCACGTCCTCGATGTCGATCTCATGGCTCGTCGGTGTCATGCCGGGCCCTCCTCTTGGTGGCGCTAGGTTACTCCAAGGCGCGCAGGCCGTACACCCGCACCGCGGTGTCGTGGAAGAGCGCACTCTTCTCGGCCGGCGTGAACGCGGCTGCGATGCGCTTGAACGAGTTCCAGAGCACGCGATAGGACGCGCTGACCTTGTCCACGGGGAAATTGCTCTCGAACATGCAGCGCGCGGGGCCGAAGCAGTCGATCGCGTGCAGGTACCACTCGCGGGTCGCCTCGGCCAGCTCCGTCGACGTCACCGGCTCCGTGCGCTTGTGGAAGTCGAAGCCGTTGAGCGGCATGACCAGGCCGCCGAGCTTGGCCACCACGTTGGGACACGCGGCCAGGGCGCGGAGGCTCTGGCGCCACTGCGCGAAGACCTCGGCGCGGCGGCCGCGGTAGGGACCGATGCCGAGCGGGCCGCCGAAATGGTCGAGCACGATCGTCGCCGCCGGAAACGCACGCGCGAGGTCGGTGACCTCGGCGAGCTGCGGGTGATAGCACCACGCCTCGAAGGTCAGCCCGCGGCGGACGAGCTCGGCGAACCCGCGGCGAAAGCGGCCGTCGGCGAGCAGGCCGGGCGGGGGATTCGTGTGCGAGTTGCGCACGGCGTCGCTCGCGTCCCAGCCGGCGGCGTGGCGAATACCGCGGAAGCGCGGGCTCGCCGCACGGTGCGCGTCGAGCACGTCACCGGCCGCCTCCCCGAGGGTGAGATCCGCGAACGACACGATCCCCGCGGCCACGCGCGTGGGACCGTAGCGGCCGCTCGCGCTCATGGCCGCGAGGCCGTTGACGAACTCCGTCTCGCCGACCGGCCGCAGCGCGGCCGGGCCGTGGGCCCGGTACATCGAGAGGCACTCGACGAAGACCGTGCTCCGGACGTCGTGACCGCTGCCGGTGTCGGCGAGCAGCTCGTCGAGCAGGTAGCGACGGCCGGGGTGATCCCACAGGTGATGGTGGGGATCGCAGATCGCCAGCCCGGGCTCGAGGACCTCTTCCATATTCCGGGCGAGATTGTAGCGCTCGCGTAAAATCGTCGCTCGTGCCGAACGTGCTCGTGACCATGCGCTTCACCGAGGCCCAGCTCGACCGCCTGCGCGCCGTGTCGCCCACGCTGGCGGTGACGTGCGCGGAGGCGGACGGCGCCGACTATGCCAAGGTCGACGTGCTCTACACCGGCATGCCGCCGCGCGATCTCGCACGCGCGCCCGCCCTCAAGTGGGTGCAGCTGCACATGGCCGGGGTGAACGCGCTGCACGACCATCCGCTCTACACGGCGAGCACGCTGCCGCTGACGACGACCAGCGGCGTCCACGCGGCCACCATCGCCGAGTACGCGCTCACCGTGCTGCTGGCGCTGGCCCACCGGGTTCCGAAGATGGTCGAGTGGCAGGGGCGAGGCGGGTGGCCGCCCGACGCCCAGCGGTGGCCGCTGTTCGTGCCCACGGAGGTGCGCGGCGCCACGCTGGGCATCATCGGCTACGGCAGCATCGGGCGCGAGCTGGCCCGCATGGCCACCACGGCGCTCGGCATGCGCGTGGTGGCGCTCAAGCGCGATCCCTCGCAGCGCGCAGATCCCGATTACTGTCCGCCCGGCACCGGCGATCCCGACGGGCGGCTGCCCGAGCGCTGGCTCGGGCCGGACGGCTTGCCGGAGCTGCTCGAGCGCTCCGACGTGGTCGTGCTGGCGGCGCCGCTGACGGAGCAGACGCGCGGGATGATCGGCGCCGCCGAGCTGGCGCGCATGAAGCCGTCCGCGTACTTCATCAACGTCGGCCGCGGCGCCAGCGTGGACGAGGACGCGCTGGTGCGCGCGCTTCGCGAGCGTCGGATCGCCGGCGCCGCGATCGACGTCTTCACCGAGGAGCCGCCGGCCGCGGGTCACCCCCTCTACGCCTGCGACAACGCGATCGTGTCGCCGCACGTCTCCGGCTTCCTGCCGAGCTACGACGATCGCTGTGCCGAGCTCTTCGCCGAGAATCTCCGGCGCTGGCTGGCCGGCGCCCCGCTCCTGAACCGGGTCGATCGCGCACGCGGCTACTGATGACGGCCGCCGAGCTGGACCAGCACCGCTACATGAGCCTGGCGACCTTCCGGCGCAGCGGCGCCGAGGTCGCCACACCGGTCTGGTTCGCCGCCGTGGACGGCAAGCTCTACGTGGTGAGCGCGGGCAGCGCGGGGAAGGTCAAGCGCATCCGCAACGCCGGGCGGGTGCGGGTCGCGCCGTGCGATGTCCGCGGAGGGCTGCGCGGCGCCTGGCAGGACGCCGGCGCCCGCGTGATCACGGACGCCGGCCTGATCGGCCGCGCCCGCGCAGCGCTGCGCGCGAAGTACGGCTGGCAGGTGAGGATCTTCGACTTCGTGTCGCGCCTGACCGGACGGGCCAAGCGCCGCGCCTGGCTCGAGGTATCCCTCTAGGCCAGTCCGAGGCGCTCCTTCAGCGGCCGGAGGCGGTCGCGCGAGACGGGCAGCTCGGCCCGCGCCGCTCCCTTCAAGCAAACCATGAGGTGACCGTCCTCATCTGGCCGTAGCTCCGAGACCCAGGCGAGGTTCACCACCACCGCCCGGTGGATGCGGAAGGACCGGGCTGGATCGAGCCGTCGCTCGAGCTCCAGCAGCGTCATGTCCAGCATGTGCTCGCCGGCGGCGGTCATCGCGTAGGTCGCGCGGTGGCGGGCCACCAGGTGCGTGACCTCCTCGACCGGGATGAGCTGGACCCGCTCGCGCGCCCTGGACGCCAGGTGATCCAGGAACGCGCCCGCCCGCAGGTGATCAGCCAAACGGTGCAGCGCGGCCCGCAGGTCGCCCTCCACGGGCTGAGCGCGACGGGCCATCACGCGCTCCAGGGTGGCGTCCAGGCGCGCGCGCTCGACAGGCTTCAGCAGGTAGTCAGCTGCGTTGACCTCGAAGGCCTGTACGGCGTGCTGATCGTGGGCCGTCGTGAACACCACGGCGGGGCCGGCCGGAAGCCGCTCGACGACCTGGAAGCCGCTGAGCCCCGGCATGTGGATGTCGACGAACAGCACGTCCACCGTCTCGCCGGCGAGCTCGTCGAGGCCCTTTGCGGGATCCGTGGCCTGGCCCACGATGTCCACGCGGCCCGTGGCCTGCAACATCCGCGCGAGGCGCTTGAGCGCCAGGGGCTCGTCGTCGATGAGGAACGCGCGCAGCCGGCCGCCGGTGCTCACCGCGCCGGCCCAGCGGGCAGCGACAGCGTCACCAGCGTCCCGCCGTCGTGCCGGCCGATGGTGAGCGGGGCGGCCTCGCCGAAACGCGCGGCCAGGCGCTGGCGAAGGCTCTCGAGCCCATGCCCCGGCCGCAGCGCCGCCTCCGTGAAGCCGGGGCCGTCGTCCCACACCGAGAGCACGAGCCGCTCGCCGGCCACCCGGGCGTCGACCTTCACGCGGCCGCCGCCCGGCCGCGGGGCGATGGCGTGCTTCACGCTGTTCTCGACCAGGGTCTGCACGGCCAGCGGCGGCACGTCGCGCTGCGCCACCTCGCTCGGAACGTCCACGCTCCAGGTCAGGCGCTCGCCCAGACGCGTGTGCTCGATCTCGAGATAGTCGGTGACGATCTTCAGCTCGTGCGCCAGCGGGACCAGCCCACGCTCGGTGGCGTCGAGGGAGAAGCGCAGCAGCGCGGCCAGCCGCTCGACGGTGCGCTCGGCCTGGTCGGGGTCCTCCTGGATCAGTGCAGAGATCGCGTTGAGCGTGTTGAAGAGGAAGTGCGGCTGCAGCCGGGATTCGAGCGAGGCGAGCTGCGCCTGCAGCGCCATCTTGCGGTCGCGCTCGCGCTCGAGCTCGCGCGTGCGCAGCTCCAGCGTGACGGCGGCCAGCCGGCGGCGCTGGCTCTCGAACAGCGTGAACCCCGTGCAGATGGTGAGCGTGATGACGGCATTGACCGGGAGCGTGCTGCGAAAGGCCGGCCAGAAGGGTTCGAGGGCGGCGCCCTCCAGGCGCGTGATGATGGCGCACCCGAGCGCAGTGCCGAGGGCCGAGAGCCCGATCACGAACGGGAAGGTGATGAGCCACTGCACGGCGGCGCCGCGCGGCTCCAGCCGCCGGCGCAGCCACGGGATGGTCGTGGCCGCCAGCGCCGCCATGATCACCGAGTGGATGACCGAGTGGCGCAGGATGGTGGTGACCGAGCCCATGCGCCCGGAAGCCGCGAAGAGCGCCGTCACCAGCACCGCAGTCGTCACGCAGACCAGGGCGACGCGGAGCCAGTAGCCCCGCTCGCGCGGCACGCCCGGACGGCAGCCCGGCTCGCTCATCGCGCCGATCGTATCAACATCAGAACCTCCAGGTGGTGGTGAACGTCACGCGGTCGTTGCGGTCGAACTGTCCGTACAGCGTGCGGCGGTCGCCCTCGAAGATGTCGGCGCCGATGGCCATGGTGACCGAGCCGCTCAGCACCCACTCCAGACGCGGGCTCAGGCGGAAGTCCGCGCGTTCGAGGCCGACGACGAACAGCACGGAGGGGTTCAGCGTGTTGTCGAAGAACCCGGTGCCGAGCCGGAGCGCCAGCGAGCTGGTGACCTGGCCCTGCACGCCGGGTTTGGTGAGGTTGGTCGCGTCACCGGTCAGGATCTTCTGGCTCAGCTGGAGCGCGGCATCCACGTCCCAGAAGAGCGGGAAGTCCACCCCGACGAGGTAGTCGATGGTGTCGCGCCGTACGACGCCGTCGGGGTCGAGCGGGTTGCTGCTCTCGTAGCGCTTGCCCACGCTGACCGCGACCTCGGCGCGGACCACCACGGGCTCGAGGCTCTTGGCCAGCGTGGCTCCCACGATGTGCAAACGCGGGTGCTCCGGCGACAGCGCGATCTGATCGGGTCGCGGCGGCGTGTTCGGCACGCGGCGCTGGAAGAGCACGGGCGTCTTGTCGGCCTGGTCATAGTAGATCAGCGAGACATCCCAGCCCTCGCGCAGGACGGACAGGCGCACGCCTCCCTCGCTGCGGCCGAGGCTGAACTGGTCCTCGTCGTCGGGCAGGCGGACCACCGGGTTCCGGAACCGGTACTCCACGGTCTGGAACTGGAACTCGGCGCCCTTCTTGGGCAGGCGATTGTGCGTGGTGTCGGGCGTCCACACCCCTTCGAGCGTCACGTTGCGGTCCAGGCGCCACTGGGCGTCGAGCGCCCAGATGGGAATCCGCAGCTCGGTGAAGTCGGGCAGCACGAACTCGCGGAAGTCCTTGGGGTTGACGACGTCGGTGACGAACGTCGAGATGGCCTCGCCCCACACGATCTGCTGACGCCCGAGGCGCACGTCGAGGTCACCGTGAGAGACGCTGAGGATCGCCTCGCGGAGCTCCAGCTCCTTCTCCTGGTTGCGGACCACGTTGTCGGGGTAGCGATCGGTCGCGGCGAAGACCGCGTCGTAGTAGCCGCGGGCGGCGACACGGAGGTTGGCGGCCTCCGAGAAGGTGTACTTGCCCTCCAGCCAGCCGAGCGTCTTCAGCTTGGACACGTCGCCCGGGTCGTGCAGCCGGTAGGCGAACTCCTCGGCCAGCCGGCCCCGCACCCGGAGCGCCTTGAGCCAGTCGGGCACCTCTCCGCCGGGCTCATCGGCCGCGGCGGCGCCGGCCACGCACGTCACGAGCAGCAGCGCCAGCAGCGTGCGCATCGTCAGTCGAGCGACTTCATCGAGTTCTTGTCGAAGTACTTGTCGGGGATGTCGCGCACCACGATGCTGCCGTAATCGAGCACCGAGCTCTTGTCCTTGCGGATGCCGTCCACGAGCGTCAGGCGCGTGGCCAGCACGTGTCCGGGTACGACCTCCCTGAATCCCTCGAAGGTGCCGGTCTTGAGCAAGGTCCCGGTGCCTGCGTAGAACTCCGCGCGGACCGGCCGCCGGCGGTCCTTCGAGACCCAGTACTTCACGGCGGCGTAGGTGACGTCCTTGGTCCTGGCCTTGAGGTCGAGGACGTGGCATGCGACGCCGTCGATGGCCTCCTCGCCGAGGAGCTTCACGTCATAGTCGCCGGAGTAATCGGCTCGCGCCACGTCGCCGTTGGCGACCTGTCCGACCAGACGCTGGGAGAACGGGATGCGGACGGGCTTGCCCGCGTCGGGCAGGTAGATCCACAGGTCGCGGCCCAGCGCGAGCAGCGAGCGGCCGACGTTGCGCGGCGGCGCCACGAACTTCACCAGCGAGCGGCCGCCGCCCTTGACGAAGACCTCGAAGCCGTCGACCGACGGGGACTTCCTGGCTTCCTGGCTGGTGATGGTGATCTGCCAGACGAAGCTCTCGGCCGGCCGGCGGAACCGGTCCGCGTCGCGCACGATGTCGGCCGCCTCGTCCGCCAGCGCGGATCCCGTCGCGCCCGCCACGAGCACGAGGGCGACGACGCCGGCGCGCAGCGCCCAGCCCCACTCGGCGCTGCGGCGAAAACCCCGCACACCGTACCAGATGGACCACGTGGTGAGGGCGGCCGTGAACGGCACGCCGGTGAGCACGTTGACGGCGACGATCACGTCCACGTCGCCGTGCGCGAGCGTGAGCAGCCGAACGGCGCTGCGCGCCAGCAGGTACGTGCCCCAGACGATCGACACGCGCGAGAAGACACGGCGGTAGGTCGCCGAGACCTTGACCGCGGGCGGGAACGGATACGTCTCGCCGGCGAAGACGCCGGCCAGCGGCCGCCCGATGACGACGGACCCGAGGAACGCGAGCCCGTAGAGCGCGTTGACCAGCACCCCCGGCGCGAAGAAGGCCGCCGCGCTGCCCGTCGTGAGGCCGGCCAGCGCCTGGCCGAGGGCGACGGCGAAGCCGACCGACGCGCCGATACCGGTACGTGCGCGCCGACGCTCCCACCACCAGATGGCCGCGCTCACCAGCGTGGCAGCCAGGATGGCGGACGTCAGCCCCAGGGCCTTGAAGGCCAGGTAGAAGGCGAGCGGCGGCGCGACGGCGTCTCGCGCGAAGCGCGGGCCGCTGCCGAGCAGCAACGCGGTGACGGACGGGCGCGGCGCCGTGGCGGTCGGCTCAGACATGGCGCAGCGCCTCCACGACGTTCAGACGAGCGGCGCGCCAGGCCGGGTACAGCGAGGCCAGCGCGGCGGTGACGAGCGAGAGCTGAAAGGCCTGCATCAGGACCGCGGGCACGACGAAGATGTTCACCGCGAAGCCCCGGGTGGAGCCGGGCGGCGGAGGAAGCTGGATGCCGAACGCGGAGATGGCCTTCGCCAGGCCGATGCCGAGCAGCACCCCGAGCACGCCGCCGAGCGCGCCGAGCGCCACACCCTCCAGCACGAACATGGAGATCACGCCGCGGCGTCGCGTGCCCAGGGCCATGACGGTGCCGATCTCCCGGGTGCGCTCGAAGATGGCCATGGTCATCGTGTTGGTGATGCCGAACACCACCATGATCGAGACGATCAGCGTGAGCACGCCGAAGATGCGTCCGAACAGCTCGCGCACCTGGTGGTAGCGCAGGGCCAGGTCCTCCCACGTGCGGACCTCCAGATCGAGGCCCCTGTCGCGGATGAGCCGGTCGATCGCCGCGCGAACGGCGGCCGTGTTCTCCGTCTTGTCCAGCAGCAGCACGACCGACTGCACCTCGCCGTTCTCGACGTCGAGCAGCCGCTGCACCTCGGGGAGCCCCAGACGCAGGAAGCGATCGTCGTACGCCTTCTCGCCCGACTCCCACACACCGCGCACCTTCACGGCCAGCGCGTTGATCGAGCCCGCGCGGGTGGTGGACAGCAGCGTGAGGTCGTCACCCGGCTTGACGCCGAAGGCGCGCGCCAGACCGACGCCGAGCGTGATGCCGCGCGGATCGCGGCTCGCGAGCTCCTTGCCGTCCACGATCACCGCCAGCGCCGAGAGATCGGTCTCGCTCTCCGGCTGCACGCCGGTACCCACGAACGACGTCGTCGTGTCCCCGGTGGATACGAGCCCGGAGAAGCCGAGGCGCGCGGTGACCGCCTTGACGTGCTCGAGCTTCAGCAGCTCGGCGCGCAGGCCGGTGTAGTCGGCGATCAGGTAGTCGTAGGGCGCCAGGTTGCCCTTCTCCGAGTAGCCCTTGCGATAGAGCTGGATGTGACCCACCTGGCTGCGGATCGTGGACTCGCGCACGCCGAAGTAGATCGAGTGCACGAACCCGCCGAACACGATGATCGCCGCGGCGCCGAACCCCATCGCGGCCAGCGTGATGAGCGTGCGCCGCCGGTTGCGGAAGACATTGCGGATGGCGAGCTTGAGATAGAGCGGCATGGTCTAGAGTCCCTTCAGCTCGCGCTCGATCGCCGCGCTCTCGGGCGCCGCGGGGTAGAGCCTGCGGCCCTTCTCCCACGCGGCCCGCGCGTCGGCGGTGCGGCCGGCCTTCTTCTGCGCGAGGCCGAGGTTGAGATACACGAGCGGCATCGCCCCGTCCGGCACGGCGTCGGGCCGCCTGTCCTTCATCGCCACCACGGTGCTCAGGTCCTTCACCGCGACCTCGGTCTTGTTGAACATGGGCGGCACGCGTCCCGCGGTGCTGCCACGGACCATGTAGACGATGAAGGCCTCCGGGAACCGCTCCACGGCCTCGTCGAGCGAGTCGAACCCGCGCTTGACCCAGCCGGCCGCTTCCATCCCACCGACCTTGGCCCCCTTGCGCACCTGGGCGCTGCCGAGCCAGGCCAGCGCGGCGGGGTTCCTGGGCTCCGCGCTCACGGCCTTCTCGAGAAGCGCGAGGGCGTCGTCGATGCGATCGGCATCGAGCGCCTGGCGGCCCTGGCTCACGAGATCGACCGACTGGGCCGCGACGGAGTCTGGGTGCCAGGCGGCGACCATCGCCACGAGCGCCACCACGGAGCCGACTGCACAGAACGACGTCACGAATCGCATGGCCTGGCCTCCTTGCCGTCAGCGCAGCCGGCCGTCGGAGATCTCGACGACACGGTCGGCGGCCGACATGATGCGGGGATCGTGGGTGGAGAAGACGAACGTGGTGCCGCGCTCGCGATTGAGGCGGCGCATGAGATCGACGATGTCGCGCCCGGTGGCGCTGTCGAGGTTGGCCGTGGGCTCGTCGGCCAGGACCAGCGCGGGCTCGCTGACCAGCGCGCGGGCGATGGCCACGCGCTGCTGCTGGCCGCCCGACAGCTCGCTGGGCCGGTGACGAGCACGCTCGCCGAGCCCGACCTGCTCGAGCGCGCGGCGCACGCGCTCGGCCGGGTCGCCGCCGCGCCGGTGGATCAGCAGCGGGTATTCCACGTTCTCCCAGGCGGTGAGGACGGGGATCAGGTTGAAGGTCTGGAAGATGAACCCCAGCTTGCGGGCGCGCAGGTCGGCGCGCCGGCCGGCGGTGAGCCGTGTGATCGGCTCGCCGTCGATGGCGATCTCGCCGCTGGTGGGCACGTCGAGGCAGCCGATGAGGTTCAACAGCGTCGTCTTGCCGCTGCCGGACGGCCCGGCCACGGCCATGAACTCCCCGCCGTGGATCGTGAGGCACACGTCCGCCAGCGCCGTCACGGTCTGGCTGCCGAGACGATAGGTCTTGCTCACGTCCTTGACGCTGACGACCTCGCTCATGGGCGCCTCCTGCCCGGCCGATCTGAGCGCAGGCTACGGCCGGCCGAGGGCTCCGCGGGGGGAATCGGACGAAGGGTCGAAACCCGTGGACGAGAGGCGCGAAGCGCGGGATGGGGCGTTACAATGGGCGCCCTGAGGAGGGCCCGATGCGTACCTACTACGACATCCGTCTGAGCGATCGCAACGTCACCAAGCGCGAGCTGAAGGGCGAGGCCGTCGTCAAGGCGGGGCGCTACCTGATCGCGCGCACGCTGCTGGACCGCGGCGCCGCCACCGTCGAGCCGCTGTCGCCGGCCAACCCGCTCATCTTCTCGGCCGGCCCCTTCGCCGGCACCAGCTTCTCGAACGCCAATCGCACCAGCGTCGGCTGCAAGAGCCCGCTCACCGGCGGCATCAAGGAAGCCAACGGTGGGGGCACGTTCGCCTACGCGCTGGGGCAGCTCAAGATCGCCGGCTTCACGCTGCTGGACGCCTCGCCCACCTGGGTGGTGCTGCACTTCAAGAAGGACGGCACGCTCGACTTCGACGACGCCGCGCCCTACATGGGGAAGGGGAACTTCGAGGCCGGTGCGATGCTGCAGGCGAAGTACGGCAAGAAGACCGCGTTCGCCCTCTGCGGCCCCGTCGGCGAGTACCAGGGTCTCATCGCCGGCATCGCCTTCACCGACAAGGACGGGCGGCCCTCGCGGCTGTCCGCGCGCGGCGGCGTCGGCGCGGTCATGGGCAGCAAGAAGGTCAAGGCGGTCGTCGTGGACACCGACAAGATCCCGCCGTTCGAGGATGCCAAGAAGGTGAACGCGGCGATCAAGGACTACTCGAAGATGCTGCTGGCCGACGGCATCGTGCTGAACTTCTACCAGAAGCTCGGCACGGCCGGCATGGCCGACGTGCAGAACATGATGGGTGGGCTGCCCGTGCGCAACTTCAGCGCCGGCCAGCTCGCCGACGTGAAGGCCGGCGAGAAGTTCAAGATGGGGGCCGACTACATCGCGCCCACCAACACCGCGCGCGGCGGCGAGCAGACCCACGCCTGCATGCCCGGCTGCGTCATCCAGTGCAGCAACGTCTACGCCGACGCCAGCGGCAAGGAAGTGGTCTCGCCGGTCGAGTACGAGACGCTGGGCCTGCTCGGCTCCAACTGCGGCCTCACCGAGCCCGACGACCTCGCCCAGCTGAACTTCGTGGCCAACGACCTCGGCGTGGACACCATCGAGCTCGGCGCCATGCTGGGCGTGCTGATGGAGGCCGGGCTCGGCGTGTTCGGGGACGTGAAGTTCATGACCGACTGCCTGGCCGAGATCCGCAAGGGCACCGCCAACGGCAAGATCTGGGCCCAGGGCACTGCGCGCGTGGGCGAGCACTACAAGGTCCGCCGCGTGCCGGTCATCAAGAAGCAGGCGATCAGCGCCTACGACCCGCGTGTGGTGGAGTGCACCGGCATCTCGATGATGACGACCGCCCAGGGCGCCGACCACACCGCCGGCAACCTGCCGCGCCTGAACACCAAGGACATGGACGCCGCCGCCATCATGGCCCAGAGCCTGGTGGCCCAGACCAACTGCGCGGCCACGGACTCGCTCGGACTCTGCATCTTCGGCCGCAGCGTGACCGAGCCTAACACCGAGTTCATCGTCAACGCGCTGAATGCGGCGTGCGGGACAACCTACACGAAGGAGTTCTTCACCCAGCTCGGGCAGGAGACGCTGAAGCTCGAGAAGGAGTTCAACGAGCGGGCCGGCTTCACCGAGCGGGACGACGAGCTGCCGAAGTTCTTCTACGACGAGGCGCTGCCGCCGACCAATCGCACGGCGCGCTTCCACGGCTCGGACGTGCACCGCATCTACGACGGGCTGCCTGCCTAGGCTCTAGGCCAGGGCGGGCATCACCTCGTGCGTCAGGACGCGCAGGCTGCGCTTGACGCGGTCGGCGGGCAGGGAGCAGCCGGGATCGAGCTCGGCCACGAGGCCATCGAGGCCGAGGTCGTCCCGGATCGTCCGGAGCCGCTCGGCGATGAGCTTGGGCGGGCCGACGACCGCGCGCGTCCGTAAGATCTCGTCGTACCCGATGCTCGCCAGCCGGTCGGCCCAGAACGTCTTGCGCTCGGCCGCGCCGGTGCCGGGCCGGCCGAGGCCGAGCCGGGTGATCTCGGCCTGGCGCGCGCAGAAGGCCAGCAGCGCCGCCTCGCACTCCTCGCGGGCCTCGCGCTCGGTCGGCGCCGCGTAGACCGGGATGCGGAGGTACACCGTCGGTGAGCCGGGGTGGCCGGCCTCGCGATACGCGTCACGGTACGACTTCAAGTAATTCTTGAGGTCGAAGATGTCGAGCGCACGCACGCCGACGAAGATCCCGATGCCGAGCTGGCCGGGGATGACGAAGGACTCGGGCGTGTTCACGGCCATGCGGATCGGCGGGTGCGGCCGCTGCAGCGGCGTCGGCGTCACCGGGCCGGTCTTGAAGCGGAAGTACTCACCCTCATAGCTGAATGCCTCGCCCTTCCACGCCTGCCGGATCACGTCCAGCGCCTCGGCGAACCGCGTCTGGCTCTCGCCGTACGGCACGCCGAGGACGTCGTAGGCGCGCGGCGAGCCGCTGCGCCCCACGCCGAAGTCGAAGCGCCCGCCGCTGACGTGATCGAGCGTGGCCACGTCCTCGGCGATGCGCAGGGGGTGGTTCAGCGGCAGCAGGTGGACCGCGGTGCCGATGCGCAGCCGGCGCGTGCGGCCCGCGATGGCGGCAGCGAAGACCAGCGGCGAGGAGAGCACCGAGCGGGCCACGTTGAAGTGGATCTCGCCCAGCCATACCCCGCCGAGGCCCCACGCCTCGGCCGCGTCGATCAGGTCGAACTTGTCCTGGAATGCCTCGGCGGGGGTGCTGCCGGGGCGGGCTTCCTCGATGAAGATCCCGACGTGCATGTGCGCAGGACAATGCCCCAGTCCGGCGCGTCTGTCAAAGCGCCATGCTACCCTCCGCCCGATGCCTCTCTCCGTCGTGATCGTGGGCGGCGGTCTCATGGGGCTGAGCGCGGCCTGGCACCTGCGCCGCGCGGACCCCGGCGTGCGCGTGGTGCTGCTCGAGCGCGCGAAGGTCGGTGCCGCGGCCTCGGGCGCCAGCGCCGCCGGCGTGCGCGTGATGGGCCGCGACCCTGCCGAGCGCGCGCTGGCGCTGGTCAGCCTGGAGC
>JBKPRI010000075.1:0-6051 GCA_046734515.1 Candidatus Methylomirabilota bacterium
ACCGAGGCCGAGCGCTGGCGCGAGATCGCGCGGCTGGCCGCGCTCGATGACTCGACACCCGAGCGCCTCGAGGCGCTCGTCGAGGCGCTGGCCGATGTGCTGGCCGGGCTGACCTCGGCCGACAACGGCGCGCACTGGCTCGCGCACCAGCGGGCGCGGCTCGCCGCGGGGGAGGACGCCGCGGCAGCTTGATCAAACGCTCCCGGCGTGTTTGCATGGGGCGGGCTCGAGCCCGACCAGGAGGACACCCATGGGAGAGTCGATCACGCTGACCAGCGAGGATGGCTTCAAGCTGTCCGCCTACCGCGCCACGCCGTCCGGAAAGCCGCGCGGCGGGCTCGTGGTGGTACAGGAGATCTTCGGGGTCAACCATCACATCCGGAACGTCACCGACAGCTTCGCGGCCGACGGCTACGTCGCCATCGCGCCGGCGCTGTTCGACCGTGTCGAACGCGGATTCGAGACGGGCTACCAGCCGGCCGACATCGAGCGCGGGCGCGAGGTGCGCGGCAAGCTGCAGCTCGACCACGCCGTGATGGACGTGCGCGCGGCGGTGAAGGAGCTGCAGAAGGCGGGCTTGAAGGTCGGCGTCGTCGGCTACTGCTTTGGCGGGACGATGGCGTGGCTCGCCGCCACGCGGATCGACGGTGTCGCGGCCGCCGCGTCCTTCTACGGTGGCGGCGTGGCCGACACGGCCAGCGAGCAGCCGAAGTGCCCGGTCATCTTCCACTTCGGCGAGACGGACCAGTCGATTCCCAAGGAGCACTGGGAGCGGATCAAGGCCGCGCATCCGAAGATCCCCATGCACATCTACCAGGCCGGCCACGGCTTCGCGTGCGACGAGCGGGCGTCCTACAACGCGGACAGCACCCGGCTCGCGCGCCAGCGGACGATCGACTTCTTCCGCCAGCACGTCGGCTAACTTGCTCGGCGCTTCTCCGAAGCGGAAGGAAGATGCCCGGCTCCTCGCAGGAGCCGGGCGGTTCGTCGAGGACATCGAGCGGGCCGGCGTCGCCCGGCTGGGCGTGGTGCGCAGCCAGCACGCGCACGCCCGCCTGCGCGGCGTGAACCTCAAGACCGTGCGCAAGCGTCCCGGCGTGCTGGCGGCGTGGAGCGCGGCCGACGTGACCGACCTGGCGCGCGCGATTCCCGCGGCGTGGGGCGGCAGCCACAAGGGCAAGCCGTTCGCGGTCCCGCTGCTCGCCGCCGAGCGCGCGCGCTACGTCGGCGAGCCCATCGCGGTGGTCATCGCCGAGGACGCGTACGTCCTGGCCGACGCGCTGGAGGCGGTCGAGGTCGACTACGAGCCGCTGGATGCGTTCGGAACGACGGACGCGGCGCTCGCCTCCCGGACGCGCGTGCACGAGGGCTGGAACGACAACAGCACGCTGCCCGTCGGCGCCACGGTCGGCGACGGCGCCGCCGCGTTCGCACGCGCGGACGTCGAGGTCGGCGGCCGCTTCCGCCATCCCCGCATCGCCGCCGTGCCCATCGAGAACCGCGGCGCCATCGCGTGGCCGGATGCCGAATCGGGCACGCTGACGATCTGGGCATCCATCCAGAATCCCTACCGGCTGCGCGACGCGATCGCCGGCACGCTCGGCATTCCCGCGGAGAGCGTGCGCGTGCGCGTGCCCGACGTGGGCGGCGGCTTCGGTCCGAAGGGCGACGTCTATCCCGACGAGATCCTCGTGGCGGCCGCCGCGCATCGGCTGCGCCGCCCCGTGAAGTGGATCGAGGGCCGGCGCGAGGACTTCATGGCGCTCGGCCACGATCGCGACCAGGTTCACGATGCGCGCATCGGCCTCACCCGCGACGGCCGCATCGTCGCGCTGGAGACGTCGTTCGTCGCCGACGTCGGCGCCTACCCCGCCCAGGGCGACGGGCTCACCGCGAACACGGTCAACCACATGCCGGGCCCGTATCGCGTGCCGGCCTATCGCGGCGCCGGCAAGAGCGTGGTCACCACCAAGACGCTCAATGCCGCCTATCGGGCGGCCGGCCGCCCCGAGGCAGTCTTCGTGATGGAGCGCCTGATGGATCTGGCTGCGCGCAAGCTCGGCCTCGATCCCGCCGAGCTACGCCGCCGCAATCTCGTGAAGCCCGAGGAGATGCCGTATCGCCCGGGCATCACGTACAAGGACGGGATGCCGGTCACCTACGACCCCGGCGACTTCCCCGCCGCCTTCGAGCGTGCGCTGACGCTGCTCGACTACGACGGCTGGCGCCGGCGGCAGAAGACGCAAGCGCGCACCACCCGGCGCATCGGCGTGGGCGTGGCGTGCTACGCGCAGGGCACCGGGCTCGGTCCCTATGAAGGCGCGACGGTGCGCGTGGATCCGAGCGGCAAGGTCTACGTGCTCATCGGCGTGGCCGCGCAGGGCCAGGGCCACGGCACCACGCTCGCGCAGGTCGCCGCCGGCGAGCTGGGCGCAAACTTCGAGGACGTCACGGTCGTGGCCGGCGACACCGAGCGCTTTCCGATCGGCATGGGCACCGGGGGCAGCCGCGTGGCGGCCAACGCCGGGCCGGCCGTGGCCACCGCCGCGCGCGAGGTGCGCACGAAGGCCGCGCGCGTCGCCGCGGAGCTGCTGGAATGCGCCGCCGAGGACGTCCGCATCGAGGGCAGCCGCGCATTCGTCGCCGGGATGCCGGACCGCGCGCTGCCGCTGGGCCGTCTCGCGCACGCGGCCGTGAAGTCGAAGGCGCTGCGCGGCGGGCCCGATCCGACGCTGAACGCGTGCACCTACTTCTATCCCGACACCGTCACCTGGGCGTTCGGCACGCACGCCGCGGCGGTCGAGGTGGACATCGAGACCGGCGCCAGCAAGCTGGTGGCGTACGCGATCGTCCACGACCCGGGGCGCGCCATCAACCCGGCCATCGTCGAGGGGCAGCTCCAGGGCGGCGCCGTGCAGGGCCTGGCCGCCGGCCTGCTCGAGGAGATCGTCTACGACGCCCAGGGCCAGCTGCTGACCGGCAGCCTCATGGACTACGCGGTGCCGCGCGCCGACGACCTGCCCGCGCTGGCCGTCGCGCTCGACGAGCATGCCTCGGTCATCAACCCGCTGGGGATCAAGGGCGTGGGCGAGAGCGGCGCCATCCCCGGCGCTGCCGTCATCGCCAACGCCATCGAAGATGCCGTGGCCGACCTCGGCGTCGAGATCCACGAAGTTCCCGTGACTCCGTCCCGGTTGCGCGCACTCCTCAACGAAAGGAAATTGCCCCGTGCCTGACGCCGTCCATCTCGCCAGCGGCAAGGTCCGTGAGATCTACGCCCTCGACGACGCGCGCCTGCTCCTGGTCGCGTCTGATCGCATCTCGACCTTCGACGTCGTGCTCCCCACGGAGATTCCGGACAAGGGCCGCGTGCTCACCGGGCTCTCCGGCTTCTGGTTCGCGCGCACGAAGACCATCACGCCGAATCACCTGCTTGCCCTGCGCCCCGACGGGCGCTCGACGGAGTGCCGCAAGCTCGCGATGCTTCCCATCGAGTGCGTGGTGCGCGGCTATCTCGCGGGCTCGGGCTGGAAGGACTACCAGAAGACCGGCGAGGTCTGCGGCCATCGGCTGCCGCCGGGCCTGCGCGAATCCGATCGACTGCCGCAGCCGATCTTCACGCCGGCCACCAAGGCGACCAGCGGCCACGACGAGAACATCACCCGCGAGCACGCCGCCACGCTGGTCGGCGCCGCCCGCTTCGATGAGGCGGAGCGGGTGTCGATCGCGCTCTACAACTTTGCGGCCGATCACGCTCGCGCGCGCGGCATCGTCATCGCCGACACGAAATTCGAGTTCGGGGTGGACGCCGGCGGCCGCCTGGTGCTGGGCGACGAGGCCCTGACGCCGGACTCCTCGCGCTTCTGGCCCGCTGACGAGTACGCCGCCGGCGGTCCGCAGCCGTCCTTCGACAAGCAGTTCGTGCGCGACTTCTGCGAGAAGACCGGCTGGAAGAAGACCTATCCCGGTCCCGAGCTGCCGCAGGAGGTCGTCACCGGCACGCGCGCGCGCTACATCGAGGCGTTCGAGAAGCTTACCGGCATCGCCTTCACGCGTTACCTGCAGGATCCGCAGGTCGTCCTGGGCTGACGGTGGCCGGCGCGGGGTGCTTGAAGAACGAGCCCGTGAAGACCACGGAGTTCGGGAACACGACGATGCGGCCGGTCGGCTGCGGCGGATCGCCGGTCAGCTCGCGGAGCTTGATGCGCAGGAAGCCGATGTCGGCCACCTCGCCGTGCACCCACGAGAAGGGGCCCTGCAGGCTCACGCGATCGCCCACCCGGATCCCGTTGGGCGCCACGATGGCGAAGTAGCCGGCCAGCGCGACGATGATCGTCTGCAGCGCGAAGGCGATGCCCGCCGCGGCGAAGCCGAGCGCCGTCACCAGCGTGGCCAGCTCGCTCGTGAAGTGGAAGGCCACCACCAGCGCCACCGCGATCCCGGCCGTCACGTTGCGCACGGTGAGCAGCAGGTGGCGGCGATACGCGTCGCCGACATAGCGGTTGACCGCCACGCGCCAGAGCAGCGCGCCCACCAGGATCACCGCCACCGCGATGGCCACGTGGAGCAGCTCCACGCCGAGGCCGCGTAGCGCCTGGTCGGTCTGGCCGTCCACCGCGCGCCGCCACTCGGTGAGGTCGGTGGCGTAGCGGCCGAGCAGCGCCGCTTCCTGGCGCGCCGGGACAACGGCGGCGGTCAGCCGCTTGGCGCGCTCGAGCCCCTCGTGGAACTCGCGCTCGTCGGCTGCCAGATCGCCGGCCTGCCCCGGGGCCTTCGCCACCGCGCGCAGCCGCGTGAAGACCGCGTGCAGCTCCGTCTGCGTCAGCGCGACGTCGGCGGCGACCGCGCGCGTGCGCTCACGCGTGGTCTCGCCGAGCGCCGACAGCGTCGCGCGGGTGTGGGCGAGCGCGATGAGCTGGTGGACCAGCGGCCAGGTCCCGACGACCGTCTCGGCGCGCGGCGGCGCCGGTGTCGGCGGCACCGCGCTCGTGCTCCGCAGCTCCGGCACGCCGTCCTGCAGCGCCTGGATCTGGCGCGTGAGGTCGGCGGGGGCCGCCGGCGCGGCGGCGTCAAGCTGCTTGAGGCGTCCGACGAGATCCGCGCGGGCCTGATCGAGCTCCAGGCGATTGCTCGCCGCCGCCAGCTCGCGTGCGAGCGCCGGCCACCGCGCGGCGGACGCGCGCTTGGCCTGCGCGGCCAGGCGCGCGACCTCCTCGGCGTCACGCTTGACCACCGCGTCGAGATTCGCCGTGCTGTCGTCGTCGTCCGCGGTCGCGTCGACGGCCGCCGAGGCTTCCACGGCCAGGGCGGCGGCCTGCGCGCGCGCGAGATCGAAGGCGGATTTCACGATGGCGAGCGCCGTCTGCCGGTCCTCGCGCAGGTCGGCGAAGCCCGCGCCGCTCTCCACGGACTGCATGGCCACGCGAGCCTGCTGATACCAGGCGAGAGCGCCGTTGAGCGACGCGAGGATGTAGTCGGGAGTCAAGGCCGGCGACGAGTCGGACGCCGGCGAGGCCGGCGCGGCCAGGCCACACGCCAGGACCAGGCCGGCGACGAGCGCAAACAGCCGCCGCCGGAATCGGAGCCGGTCCACGCGGCCCGACGCCGCAAGAGCAGTGCCAGCGAGCGTGAACGGGTGGTGCTAGTCTTGGGGCGTTGCGAAAGCCACCGACCACCATTCTGCTCGTTCGCCACGGGCAGACTCCGACGACCGGCCGCCTGCTGCCCGGGCAGGCGCCGGGCCTGCATCTCTCCGATGAGGGAAAGAAGCAGGCCGAGGCGGCGGCCGCGCGCATCGCCAAGCTCAAGCGCGTGACGGCGATCTACGCCTCGTCCCTCGAGCGCGCGCGCGAGACCGCGATGCCGATCGCGCGCGTGCGAAGCCTGGCCGTGCGAATCGAGCGCGGCCTCATGGACCTCGACGTCGGGCGCTGGACGGGCGAGCGGCTCGACAAGGTCAGCAAGCGGCCGGAGTGGTCGACCGTGCAGCGCCACCCGAGCGGCTTCCGGTTCCCCGACGGGGAATCGTTCATGGAGATGCAGACGCGCATG
>JBKPRI010000076.1:0-11984 GCA_046734515.1 Candidatus Methylomirabilota bacterium
ATCCGCCCCTCGACGGACACGACGATCGCGTCGCCGCCGACGATCCGCTTGAGCTCTTCGAGCAGCTGAGGACTCACCGCCATGGCAGGTAGAGAGTGTACCGCGCCACCCCCGAAACGCCGCAGGGTCAGGCGAGCGACGAATCGGGCAGATCAGGCGAGCGAGACGAGAACGACACCGCCCAGACGACACACCGCGTTCGAGCGGCGGCTTTGCCGCCGCAATCCTGCTCTGGGGGGAGGCAGGGAGGAGCGCGCCGTCAGGCGCGCGACGACCGCCGGAAGGGGGGCAAAGCCCCCCTCCGGGTCATTCGATCTTCCAGGTGTCGCCGGAGGTCAGCAGCTTGGCGATGTCACCGGGGCCGCGCTCGGAGAGCGCGCGCTTTTCCTGGTCGAGCAGCACGTCTTCGTAGATCGGGGCCTCGATGTCTTCGAACACCCCGATGGGTACCGGGAAGTCCGGGGCGAAGAGGTCGGCCAGCAGCTTGGCGGCGTTGACGCTCTTCTCGTCGTGGACCCACAGCGCGCTCTCGGGCACGCTCTTGGCGTCCACCACCGTGGGCGTCACGCCCTTCATGATGACGGCCTTGCGGGCGTCGGCCGGGCCGAACAGCAGCGGCTTGCCGTGCTCGAGCCGCAGCTCGTGCAGGACCTTGGACTCCTTGTCGTAGAGCACGTTCCAGGCGAGGTCGTTGTACACGTTGCAGTTCTGGAGGATCTCCAGGAACGCGGTACCGCGATGCTTGGCCGCACGCTTGAGCATCTCGTCCATGTGCGGGATGTTGCGGTCCACGGTGCGGCCCACGAAGCTGGCGCCGCAGCCGAGCGCGAACGACAGCGGGTTGACCGGCCGGTCGGCCGAGCCGAGCGGCGTGGACTTGGTCACCTTCCCCAGCTCGCTGGTCGGAGAGTACTGGCCCTTGGTGAGGCCGTAGATCCGGTTGTTGAAGAGCAGCACGGTCACGTCCACGTTGCGGCGGAGCACGTGCAGCATGTGATTGCCGCCGATCGACAGCCCGTCACCGTCGCCGGTGACGACGAAGATCTTGAGGTCCGGCCGCGCCACCTTGAGTCCGGTGGCCAGCGCCGGCGCGCGGCCGTGGATCGTGTGGAAGCCGTACGTGTTCATGTAGTACGGGAACCGGCTGGAGCAGCCGATGCCCGAGATGAACACGATGTTCTCCCGCGGAATGCCGAGGTCCGGCATCGACTTCTGGATCGCGCTCAGGATGGCGTAGTCCCCGCAGCCCGGGCACCAGCGCACGTCCTGGTCGGACTCGAAGTCCTTCTTCGTGTACTTGGGAGTGGCGGCGGCGCCGGCTCCGGTCGGGCTCATTTCTGGCTCCCCAGTTGGATGATGGCGTCGTAGATCTCTTCGCTCGCGAGCGGCAGACCGCGCACGCGGTTGAAGCCGACCGCGTCCACGAGGTACTCGGCCCGCAGCACGCGCACGAGCTGGCCGCTGTTGATCTCCGGCACCAGCACCTTGCGGTACTCGCGCAGGATGTGGCCGAGATCGGGCGGCAGCGGATTGAGATGCCGCAGGTGGATCGAGGCGACCGACTTGCCGTCGGCCTGCGCGCGCTCCACGGCGGCCGTGATGGAGCCGTAGGTGCCGCCCCAGCCGACCACCAGCACGTCGCCCGTGGCGGGCCCGTTGATCGAGGTGGGCGGGATCTCCTGCCCCACGCGCCGCACCTTCTCGGCGCGCGTCTTCACCATGTGGTCGTGGTTCTCCGGGTCGTACGAGATGTTGCCGGTCACGTCCTGCTTCTCGAGGCCGCCGATGCGGTGCTCGAGCCCCGGCGTGCCGGGCCGCACCCACGGCCGCGCCAGCGTGGCGGGGTCGCGCAGGTACGGGAAGAAGCCCTCCTGCTCGGTGCGGAACGTGACGTCGATGGGCGGCAGCGTGGTGGGATCCGGGATGAGCCACGGCTCCGAGCCGTTGGCCAGGAAGCCGTCGGACAGCACCATCACCGGCACCATGTACTTCACCGCGATGCGCACGGCCTCGTAGGCGACGTAGAAGCAGTCCCCGGGCGTGGCCGGCGCCAGCACCACCACGGGCGACTCGCTGTTGCGCCCGTAGAGCGCCTGCATGAGGTCGGCCTGCTCGGTCTTGGTGGGCATGCCCGTCGAGGGGCCGGCCCGCTGGATGTTCAGGATCACCAGCGGCAGCTCCGCGGTGACCGCGAGGCCGATTGCCTCGCCCTTCAGCGCGATGCCGGGACCGCTGGAGCACGTCACGGCGATGGCGCCGCCAAACGCGGCGCCGATGGCGGCGGTCGCCGCGGCGATCTCGTCCTCGGCCTGGATGGTCCGGATGCGGAAGCGCTTGTGCATCGCCAGCTCTTCGAGCACGCTCGAGGCCGGCGTGATCGGGTAGGCGCCGTACACGATCGGCTGCTTGGAGCGCTGCGCGGCGGCCAGCAGGCCCCACGCCAGCGCGCGATTGCCGGTCATGGCCCGGTAGAGCCCGGGCGCCATCTCGGCCGGCGCGATGCCGTACGACTCCTCGAAGAACTCCGCCGTCTCGCCGAAAGCGTGGCCCGCCTTGAGCACGCGCGTGTTGGCCTCGGCGAACTGCGGGTTCTTCGCAAACTTCTTGCCGATCCAGTCGAGCGTGGGCTCGAGCGGCCGCGTGTAGATCCAGGAGACGAGGCCGAGCGCGAAGAAGTTCTTCGTGCGGTCCTTCTCCTTGGTGTTGAGCGGCAGGTCCTTGATGGCCTCGTGCGTGAGCCCGCTCATGTCGACCTTGTGCAGCCGGTAGCGCTCGGCCAGCGCCGGGTCGTCGAGCGGATTCGACGCGTAGCCCGCCTTGTCGAGGTTGCGCTTCTCGTAGGCGGCCGTGTTGACGATGAGCAGTCCGCCCGGCTTGAGGTCACTGAGGTGGACCTTGAGCGCGGCGGGATTCATCGCCACCAGGCAGTCCAGCCGATCCCCCGGCGTGTAGACGCGCTGGCTCCCGAACTGGAGCTGGAAGCTCGAGACACCGAAGAGCGTGCCGGCCGGGGCGCGAATCTCGGCGGGAAAGTTCGGCAGCGTGGCCAGGTCATTACCCGCCCAGGCCGACTCGGTTGTGAACTGCTCACCGGTCAGCTGCATCCCGTCACCGGAGTCGCCTGCGAACCGGATCACGGCGCGATCCAGCTCCTTGCGCGACTTCCGAGCCCCCGTGACGGGCGTCGCCGTCTCGCTCATCGCCTCTCCCTTTCTCGCGTTGGGAAACCGTCCGTCCGGATGGCGCACGCTCTCCAGTGAGCGCAGACCGCCTCCGAGTACCGCTCGGCTTCGGGATAACCACTGAGGCCGCGGGCGGACGTCCGGCCCGAGGTCGGCAGGGCGTGACTGATCTTATCGGACGCGCTGGAAGATAGCAAGGTTTGTCGGCCCTTAGCCCGCGTCCATCCGGTGCGGATGCTTCAACCTGTCGGCCGGCGGCAGGTTCAGAACGGCCTCCGGAAACAGGCCGGCCAGCCAGCGGATCACGTCATTCACCGTGATCACACCAATGGGTCGCCGATCGGCATCGACCAGCGGCACGGTGCGATAGCCGGCCACGCTCATCGAGTGCACCGCATAGGCGATGCGGTCGCCGACGGTCAACGCGTCGGGCTGGGCCGTCATCACCTCGCCCAGCCGGGTCTGGCGGGGGTCGCGCCCGACGCCGGCGACACGCGTGAGCACATCGCGCTCCGTGAAGATGCCGGCCAGGCGCCCCTCGCCGTCCACCACGAGCACGCCGGCCTGACGGCGGGCCAGCATGCGCTCGATGGCCTCGCTCACCAGCGCGCTGGGCGGCAGGCAGATGGGCTCGGCCGGACCCAGCACCCGGATCGTGTCGTTGAAGAGCGCGCCGCGGATCTCCCGCAGCTCGCCCTCGACGTCGGAGGTCTCGATCTCGTCGAAGTCGCTCATGGATTGGCTCCCGCGCGAAGGGTTTCGCGCCGAACGGTCCGGGGTTCCTCGCTCGCCTCCTGGAGCATCTGCACGAAGCGCTCGGCGGTCGGCGTCAACGGCTTGTGACGCCGGTGCACGATGCCGACCGGGCGCACGAGATCGGGGATCGCCACGTCCACGGCGGCCAGCGTCCGGATGGACGCCTCCTTCTGCACCGTGTGGCGCGGCAGGATGCTCACCCCGGCCGCGATGATGATCGCCTGCTTGATCGTCTCGATGTTGTCGAACTCCATCACGATGTTCACCCGGACGTTGCGTTGCCGCAACGCGCGGTCGATCGCTTTGCGGATGGTCAGCCCGGGATCGAACGCGACGAACGGCTCCCCCGCGAGCTCGGCCGGCGACACCACGCGGCGCTTGGCCAGCCGGTGGTTGGGATGACACACGAGGGCCATCGGTTCCTCGCGCAACGGAACGACCGAGAGTGCGCGGTCGGCCGGCGGGTAGGACATGATCCCGACGTCGGCCTCCCCCGTCATGACCGCCTCGACCACCTTGTGGGGGTGAAGGCATTCGAGTTGCACCCTGGCTTCCGGATACAGCGACATGAACTGCTGCATGGGGCGGCTGACGTCGTGGAGCCCCACGGAGTAGATGGCCGCCACACGCACCGTGCCATCGACCCGAGCCTTCACGGCCGCGACCTCGGCCTTGGCCTTCTCCCAGGATTCGAGGATGCCGCGGGCGGCGGCGTAGAACGCCTCCCCCTCGCGGGTGACGACGAACGGCCGCTTCGTACGGTCGATGAGGGCCACGCCGAGCTGCCCCTCGAGCTGCTGGACGGCCTGGCTGGCCGCGGATTGCGAGACGAAGTTCTGCTCGGCGCCCCGGGAGAACGACCGCAGTCGCACGACATCGCAGTAGAGACGGAGGGTTTCGAGGTGCACGGCCGAAGTCTACACCATTAGCTTCACTGATACCCGGAATATGAATTTTCCGTAATGACTAATGCTGGGGGCGCGGGTAGTATCGTGCAACTCTTCACAAAGGTGCTCGAGAACGCAGAGGGGATGCAGGGATGACGCAGCAACCGCCGTACGCCGGCCAGTCTCCCGCCCAGGGTCTCTACCACCCCGACCACGAGCACGACGCCTGCGGCGTCGGCTTCGTCGTCGACATCAAGGGACGCCCCTCGCACACCATCGTGCGGCAGGCCCTGCAGGTCCTCATCAACCTGCTCCACCGCGGCGCCTGCGGCTGCGAGCCGAACACCGGCGACGGCGCCGGCATCCTGCTGCAGATGCCCGACCGCTTCCTGCGGCGCGAGTGCGCGCGCATCGGCTTCGCGCTGCCGCCGGTGCACGACTACGGCGCCGGCCTCGTGTTCCTGCCCCGCGAGGCGATGCAGGCCGACAAGGTGCGCGCCGTCTTCCACTCGATCGTGGACGACGAGGGGCAGCGCCTGCTCGGCTGGCGCAACGTCCCCTGCGACGACAGCGCGCTGGGCGACAGCGCGCGCGCGGTGCGGCCGACGATCAAGCAGGTGTTCATCGGCCGGGGTCCCACGGTGAAGGACGCGGCGGCGTTCGAGCGCAAGCTGTACGTCATCCGCAAGCAGTTCGAGAAGGCGGTGGCCGCGCTCGACATCCCCGAGAACAAGTTCGCGTACATCCCGAGCCTGTCCTCGAACACCCTCATCTACAAGGGCATGCTCAGCGCCGACCAGATCGAGTCGATGTTCCCCGACCTGGCCGATCCCGACGTGGAGTCCGCGCTGGCGCTGGTGCACCAGCGGTTCAGCACCAACACGTTCCCGTCGTGGCCGCTGGCCCATCCCTACCGCTACGTCGCCCACAACGGCGAGATCAACACGCTGCGCGGCAACATCAACTGGATGCGCGCGCGCGAGGCCCTGTGCCGCTCGGCCGTCATGTCCGACGAGGAGCTGCGCAAGGTGCTGCCCGTCACCCGGGAAGGGCTGAGTGACTCGGCCACCTTCGACCACGTGCTCGAGTTCCTCGTGATGAACGGCCGCTCGCTGCCGCACGCGATCCTCATGATGATCCCGGAGCCGTGGCAGAACCACGAGTCCATGAGTCCCGAGCGGCGCGCATTCTACGAGTACCACGCCTCCCTGATGGAGCCCTGGGACGGCCCCGCCTCGATCGCCTTCACCGACGGGACCGTGATCGGCGCCGTGCTCGATCGCAACGGCCTGCGCCCGTCGCGCTACTACGTCACCAAGGACGGCCTCGTGGTCATGGCCTCCGAGGTCGGCGTGCTCGACATTCCGCCCGAGGACGTGCTCGTCAAGGAGCGGCTGCATCCCGGCAAGATCTTCCTCGTCGACACGGCCCAGGGCCGGATCATCGACGACGAGGAGATCAAGACGCAGCTCGCCGCCCAGCATCCGTACCGCGACTGGCTGCGCGACAACGTCGTGCGCATGGACGACCTGCCCGCCCACCCGGCGCCGCCGGCCGATCGCGACAGCGTGCTGACGCGGCAGGTCGCCTTCGGCTACACGCACGAGGACCTGCGCCTGCTGCTGGGCCCGATGGCCAAGAACGGCGAGGAGCCGCTCGGCTCCATGGGCACCGACACCTCGCTGGCCGTGCTCTCGAACCGGCCGCGGCCGCTCTACGACTACTTCAAGCAGCTCTTCGCCCAGGTGACGAATCCGCCGCTCGATCAGATCCGCGAGGAGCTGGTGACGTCGATGGAGTCCACCGTGGGGCCGGAGGGCAACCTGCTCCAGGCGGCGCCGGCATCCTGCCGGCAGATCGTCATCAAGGACCCGGTGCTCTCCAACGAGGAAGTGGCCAAGCTCCGTCACGTCGCGCACCCGTGGTTCAAGTCGGTGACGCTGCCGATGCTCTATCCCGTCGCCACCGGCGCCGCCGGCCTCGAGCGCGCGCTCGAGGCGTTGCAGCGCGCGGCCAGCGCGGCCATCGCCGGCGGCGCCAACATCGTGATCCTGTCCGACCGCGGACTCACGCGCGAGCAGGCGGCCATCCCGAGCCTGCTGGCCACGGCCGCCGTGCACCATCACCTCGTGCGGCGCGGTGAGCGCACGCGCTGCGGGCTCGTCATCGAGACGGGCGATGCCCGCGAAGTGCACCACATGTGCCTGCTGATCGGGTACGGCGCCGGCGCCGTCAACCCGTGGGTGGCCTTCGAAACGCTCGACGACATGATCCGCCAGGAGCTGCTGACCGGCGTCGATCACGACAAGGCCCGGCGGAACTACATCAAGGCGCTCAACAAGGGCATCCTCAAGGTGATGGCCAAGATGGGGATCTCGACGCTGCAGAGTTACTGCGGCGCGCAGATCTTCGAGGCCATCGGCCTCAACCGCGACCTCGTCGACCAGTACTTCACCGGCACCGCCTCGCGCGTGTCGGGCATCGGCATCGACGTCATCGCCGAGGAGGCGCGGCGCCGCCACGAGGAGGCGTTCCCCGTGCGGCCCGTCGGTCACGCCGACCTGGACTGGGGCGGCGAGTACCAGTGGCGCCGCGACGGCGAGTACCACCTGTTCAACCCGGACACGGTGTTCAAGCTGCAGCACGCCACCCGGGCCGGCCAGGCCAGGATCTTCCGCGAGTACACCAAGCTGGTGGACGACCAGAGCCGTCAGCTCGCCACCCTGCGCGGGCTGATCGAGCTGCGCACCGAGGGCGTGCCGGTCCCGCTCGACGAGGTCGAGTCCGTGGAGTCGATCTTCAGGCGCTTCGCGACGGGCGCCATGTCGTACGGCTCCATCAGCCAGGAGGCGCACGAGACGCTGGCCATCGCCATGAACCGGATCGGCGGCAAGTCGAACACCGGCGAGGGCGGCGAGGACCCCGCGCGCTACACGCGCGATCCCAACGGCGACTTCCGCCGCAGCGCCATCAAGCAGGTGGCCTCCGCGCGCTTCGGCGTGACGAGCGAGTACCTCGTGAACGCCGACGATCTGCAGATCAAGATGGCCCAGGGCGCCAAGCCTGGCGAAGGCGGCCAGCTGCCCGGCCACAAGGTCTACCCGTGGATCGCCAAGGTGCGCTTTGCCACGCCCGGCGTGGGCCTGATCTCCCCGCCCCCGCACCACGACATCTACTCGATCGAGGACCTCGCACAGCTCATCCATGATCTGAAGAACGCCAATCCAAAGGCGCGGATTCACGTGAAGCTCGTGGCGGAGGTGGGTGTGGGCACCGTCGCCGCGGGTGTGGCCAAGGCGCATGCCGACGTGGTGCTGATCTCGGGCCACGACGGCGGCACCGGCGCCTCGCCGCTGACCTCGATCAAGCACGGGGGCGTCCCCTGGGAGCTCGGCCTCGCGGAGACGCAGCAGGTGCTCGTGCTCAACAAGCTGCGCGACCGCATCGTCGTGCAGGTCGACGGCCAGATGAAGACCGGGCGCGACGTCGTCATCGCCGCGCTGCTCGGCGCCGAGGAGTTCGGCTTCTCGACGGCGCCGCTGGTGGTGATGGGCTGCATCATGATGCGGGTCTGCCATCTCAACACCTGCCCGGTCGGCGTGGCCACGCAGGATCCCGAGCTACGCAAGCGCTTCAACGGCCAGGCCGAGTACGTCGAGCGGTTCTTCCGCTTCATCGCCGAGGAAGTGCGCGAGTACATGGCCCAGCTGGGGTTCCGGACGATGGACGAGATGATCGGCCGCGTCGACCGCCTGAACTTCAAGGCCGCCGTCGAGCACTGGAAGGCCAAGGGCCTCGATCTCTCGACGATTCTCTACGAGCCGGACATGCCGCCCTCGGTGGCCCGCCACTGCGTCACCACGCAGGACCACGGCCTCGACCGGGCGCTGGACCGCACCACGCTGATTCCCGCCTGCCGCGAGGCCATCGCGCAGGCCAAGCCGGTGAGCCTGACGCTGCCCATCCGCAACGTCAACCGCACGGTCGGCACCATGCTGGGCTTCGAGATCACCTCGACGTGGGGCGGCCGCGGGCTGCCCGACGACACCATCCGCGTGCACTTCACCGGCTCGGCCGGCCAGTCGTTCGGCGCCTTCGTGCCGAAGGGCGTGAGCTTCACGCTGGAGGGCGACGCCAACGACTACTGGGGCAAGGGGCTGTCGGGCGGACGCCTCGTCGTGTTCCCCTCGCGGCGCGCGACCTTCAAGGCCGAGGAGAACATCGTCATCGGCAACGTGGCGCTCTACGGCGCGACCTCCGGCGAGGCCTTCGTGCGCGGCGTGGCCGGCGAGCGCTTCGCCGTGCGCAACAGCGGCGTGCACGCCGTCGTCGAGGGCATCGGCGATCACGGCTGCGAGTACATGACCGGCGGCCGCGTCGTGGTGCTCGGCCACAGCGGCCGGAATTTCGCGGCCGGCATGTCGGGCGGGATCGCGTATGTTCTCGACGTGGACGGCGACTTCAAGCGGCGCTGCAATCTGGGCATGGTGGACATCGGCCCGCTGGAGGCGGCCGAGGACATCGCCTTCGTGCGCGGGCTGATCGGCCGCCACGTGGCGCTGACCGGCTCGGACTACGCCGCGCGGATCCTGGCCGACTGGATCGGCACGCAGGCGCGGTTCGTGAAGGTGATGCCGCGAGACTACCAGCGCGTGCTCGAGGCCGAGGCGAAGGCGCGGGGCGAGGGCCGCGAGCCCACGTTCAACGAGCTGGTGGGCACCGCCGGGTAAGCGCGCGTGGGCAAGGTCACCGGCTTCCTGGAGATCAAGCGCAAGAAGTGGCCGACCCGGCCGGTCGAGGAGCGCCTGCGCGACTGGAAGGAAGTCTATCTTCCCTTCCCGCACGACGAGCTCAAGAAGCAGGCCGCGCGCTGCATGGACTGCGGCATCCCGTTCTGCCACCAGGGCTGCCCGCTCGGCAACATCATCCCGGACTGGAACGACCTCGTGTACCGCGATCACTGGCGGGACGCGATCGAGCGGCTGCACGCCACGAACAACTTCCCGGAGTTCACGGGCCGCCTGTGCCCGGCGCCGTGCGAGGGCTCGTGCGTGCTCGGCATCAACGACGACCCGGTGACGATCAAGGCGGTCGAGGTCACCATCATCGACCGCGCGTTCGAGGAAGGCTGGGTGGGGCCGCAGCCGCCCACCGTTCGCACCGGCAAGAAAGTGGCAGTGGTGGGCTCGGGGCCGGCGGGGCTGGCGGCCAGTCAGCAGCTCAACCGCGCCGGCCATCTCGTGACGCTGTTCGAGCGCTCCGACCGCATCGGCGGCCTCCTGCGCTACGGCATCCCCGAGTTCAAGATGGAGAAGCGCCACCTCGAGCGGCGCCTGGCCATCATGGAGAAGGAAGGCGTGGTCTTCCGGACCAACGCCGACGTCGGCCGCCGCCCGCGCCTGGCCGATCTGAAGACCGAGTTCGACGCCGTCGTGCTGGCCTGCGGCGCGGGTGCGCCGCGCGACCTGCCGGTACCCGGCCGCGAGCTACCAGGGATTCACTTCGCCATGGAGTACCTGACGCTCTCCAACCGGCGCTGCGAGGGCGATCCGATCCCCGACGAGCAGTTCATCTCCGCCGAGGGCAAGCACGTGGTGATCATCGGCGGCGGCGACACCGGCGCCGACTGTCTCGGCACCGTGCACCGGCAGGGCGCCGCCTCGGTGCACCAGTTCGAGCTGCTCCCGCGGCCTCCCGATAGCCGGGCCGCCGACAATCCGTGGCCGACGTGGCCGAACATCTTCCGCGTGTCCTCGGCGCACGAGGAAGGCGGCGAGCGCGTTTACGCGGTGGCGACGCAGCGCTTCACCGGCGACGGCCGCGTGCAGATGCTGCACGGCAACAAGGTCGAGATGGTGCGCGAGGGCGGCCGGCTGGACTTCAAGCCCGTGCCGGGCAGTGAGTTCACGCTGCCGGCCGACCTGGTGCTGCTGGCCATGGGCTTCGTCGGCCCCGAGCGCTCCGGCCCCATCGAGGAGCTCGGCCTCACGCTCACCGCGCGCGGTAACGTCGCGCGTGACGCGAACTGGATGACGAGCGCGCCCGGCGTCTTCACGTGCGGCGACATGCAGCGCGGCCAGTCGCTCATCGTGTGGGCGATCGCCGAGGGCCGCTCGTGCGCGGCCGGCGTCGATCGCTGGCTGATGGGCACGACCGAGCTCCCCGCGCCCCTGCCCTAGCCTCGCCCATGCTGCGCGCCGTCATCCGTACGGCGCTCCTCGCCGCCCTCGCCACGACACCCGCGCTCGCGCAGACACCATTGGCGACGTGGACGTCGCTCATTCCCTCGGGCCAGTACCGGACGCTCGCATGGCAGGACGGCGCGCAGTTCGTCTATCTGCTCGAGCCGGTCACCCGCGCGCCCCGCCGCGCGCGACTCTTCGTCGCGGATGTCGTCGATCTCGGCGTGCGGAGCCGCGACGATGTCCTCGCGGAGATCTCGGGGACCTACGGGCGCGCCGTCGCCTCCCACGACGTCGTGGTGGAGTCGGCGGGGAGCGCGAAGGACGGAGACATCGCTTGGGTCATCCGGCATCGGCACGTCGCCCTCGCCCCAACCGTTGACGGCCGAGGCAACCTGACGCGCTAGCGGCGGCCCTTGCCCAGCTCGTCCTCGATCGAGGAGGCAAAGCACTCCGCGCGCTTGGCCGTCTCCTCGCCGAGCGCGTGCAGCGCCTCGCGACAGGCATCGCAGTTCTGGTACGAGTGCGAGGAGCCGCGATGCTGCGCCGTCCCGCGCAGCCGCAGAATGCAGCCGCGGGGCACGCCGGCGCGCGCCGTGGGATTGGGCGTGAGCTGCGGCTTGCTGGGCTCGCCGGGCTTCACGGGCCCCAGCTGCGCGCGATAGCGCTCGGGCACCTGGTCGCGCCGCGCCGAGTAGTGGACGTTGCCCTCGTCGTCGATCCAGCGGAACCCCTTCACCTGCGCCCCGGCGACCGCGGCCACGGCGACGCTCGCGACCAGCAACAGCTCGACGATGTGACGACCGCTCACCCTCATGCGCCCATGATAGGCGGGCACCCGGCCGGGGCGGAACGGTTTACGGCAGGCGCAGCGGCTGGCCGACCAGGGTCCACCAGGGCAGCGCCACGGCCACGATCGCCAGCCACCCGACCAGCGTCATCCAGAGCCCGAAGCGCAGGATCTCGCCGGCGCTGAC
>JBKPRI010000077.1:0-8588 GCA_046734515.1 Candidatus Methylomirabilota bacterium
CGAGCGCGCCGGCCCGGCGGGGAGCGGCGGTGGCGGCGAGCCGCTGGGCGGCGGGGCGCAGCCGGCCGGGAACGCGCGCGTCCGCCGGCGGCTCATCGCCGGTCAGGACGATCGCCCACGTGCGCGGATGCGGAGCCTCGCGCACGAGGTCGATGGACGGAATGGACGGGACGCGCGCGAGCATTTGAGGTACCCTCCGTCGGCATAACAACTCAGCGCCGACGGCGCACTGAGTGCAGCCCCTATGCCACACGGGGTGCGCTCGCAACTGCGCGCAGGATCGAGCGGTGGTATAGCGGGCCAGTTGAAATTCCTTCAAAGGTCCCCGAGGCGCTGTAACGTTTACACGTTCACGTGGGAGGAGACCGGTGTTCGACCTCAAAGGCAGGGTGGCGATCGTGACCGGTGGCAACGGCGGCATCGGCCTCGGGATGGCGCGAGGACTGGCGCAGGCCGGCGCGCGCGTCGTCGTCTCTGGACGTAACGCGCAGAAGTCCGAGACCGCGGTGAAAGAGCTCACCGGCCTGGGGGCCGAGGCGTGTGCCATCGCCGCCGACGTGACGGACGCGAGCGCCGTGACCCGACTGGTGCAGGCGACGCTCGATCGCTACGGCCGGCTGGACGTGCTCGTGAACAACGCGGGCACCAACATCCGCAAGCCCGTCCAGGACCTCGCCCTGGAGGAGTGGCACACCGTGCTCGACACCAATCTGACCTCTGCCTTCCTGTGCTCGAAGGCCGCCTACCCGGCCTTCAAGACCGCGGGCGGCGGGAAGATCATCAACATCGGCTCCATGATGTCGCTGTTCGGCGCCTCGTTCGCCCCGGCCTACGGCGCCAGCAAGGGCGGCATCGTGCAGCTCACGAAGTCGATGGCGGCGGCCTGGGCGCGCGACAACATCCAGGTCAACGCCGTGCTTCCCGGCTGGATCGACACGGACCTCACCCGTCAGGCCCGTCAGCAGGTGGCCGGGCTGCACGACAACGTGCTGAAGCGGACGCCCGCCGGTCGGTGGGGCGGGATCGACGACATGGCCGGCGTGGCCGTCTTCCTGGCGGGCCGCGGCTCGGACTTCGTTACCGGCACCGCCATCCCGGTCGACGGCGGCTACTCGATCCAGGGCTGACATGCGCGTCGTCGTCGCCGACGCCATCGCGCCGGAGGGCATCGCATATCTGCGCGAGCGCGGCTGCGAGGTCGACGACAAGATCGGCGCGCCGCCGGAGACACTCCGCGCGGCCCTGGCCGACGCCGAGGGACTGGTCACCCGGTCGGCCACCGCCGTCACCGCCGAGCTGCTGGACCACGCCCCCAGGCTGCGCATCGTCGGCCGCGCCGGCGTCGGGATCGACAACATCGACGTGGACGCGTGCTCGCGGCGCGGGGTCGTCGTCGTCAACGCCCCCTATGGCAACGTGGTCTCGGCCGCCGAGCACACCGTGGGCATGATGCTCACCCTGGTGCGCCGCATTCCCGAGGCGCACGCGCGGCTCAAGACTCTCGAGTGGAACCGCTCGATCTACGGCGCCGAGCTCTACCGCAAGACCATCGGCATCGTCGGCCTCGGCAAGGTCGGCTCGCGAGTGGCCGCGCGCCTGCGGGGCTTCGAGCCCACGCTGCTGGTCCATGACCCTTACATCCCCGAGAGCCGGGCCAAGGATCTCGGCGCCCAGCTCACCGACTTCGAGACGCTCGTGCGCCAGGCCGACGTGCTGACCTTCCACGTGCCGCTCACGCCGGAGACCGAGGCGATGATGACGGCGCGCGAGCTCGGCTGGACGAAGCCCGGCGTGCGGATCGTCAACTGCGCACGCGGGGGCATCGTGCACGAGGGCGACTTGCTGGCGGCGCTCGAGTCGGGGCGGGTGAGCGGCGCGGCGATCGACGTGTGGAGCGAGGAGCCGCCGCGCTCGGAGACGGTGCGCCGGCTGATCCAGCACCCGCGCGTGGTCGTTACCCCGCATCTCGGTGCGAACTCCAGCGAGGCGCAGGTCAACGTGGCGGTCGACGTGGCCCGCCAGATCATCGCCTTCCGGGATGGCGAGCTGGTGGAGTTCCCGGTCAACATCCCGGTCGGCGATCCGGGCACGCTGTCGACGCTGCGCCCCTGGGTCGGCCTCGCCGATCGCCTCGGCCGCTTCTGCGTGCAGCTCGACCCCGAACACCTCGCTCGGGTGAAGGTCACGGTCGCCGGCGCGCTCTCGGAGACCGACCCGGAGCTGCTGGCGCGCGCGGTGCTCGCCGGGCTGCTCGATCCCGTCATGACCGGTCCCGTCAACCTGGTCAACGCGCACCTCGTGGCCGAGGAGCGGGGCGTGGCCGTCGAGATCGTGCGGGAGCCCGAGGCCTCGGGTTACCAGAGCGTGCTGGAGGTGGCCACCGAGACGGCCGGCGGTCGCAAGGTGATCGCCGGCACCGTCTTCGACGGCCAGCCGCGCGTGGTGCGGCTGCGCGACCTCAACATCGAGTTCTCGCCGGAGGGTTTCGTGCTCGTCCTGTCCTACGAGGACCGGCCGGGCATGGTGGGCCGCATCGGGTCCATCCTCGGTCGCCTCAACGTCAACATCGCCTCGATGCACGTGGGCCGCCGCACCAAGCGCGGCCGCGCCATTGTCGTGCTGCTCCTCGACGAGGATCTCACGCAGGCGCAGCTCACCGAGGTCGCCACGGCCGTGGAGGCCGAGTACGCTCGTCTGATCCGCCTGCCCTAGCCGTAATTGCTTGGTGGCCGGCCGGGCACCTTGCTAGGATTTTTCGCATGACACACCGTGGACTTGCACTCACCGTGATCGCTTCGCTCCTGCTCGGCGCGTGCGCGAGCACGCCGCCGTCCCGTCCGGTTCGTACGGAGTTCGAGGACATCCCCGTGCCGAAGGGGCTGGCCTACCAGGCTGACGACTCGACGATTCTCGAGGCGCCGAACGTCAAGGCGGTGCGCTACGTGTATCGCGGACGGCTGGAGCCCGACAGCCTGTCGAGCGCGATTCGCAGCACGCTGGAGGCGAACGGCTGGCGCAGCGTGAGCAGTACGCGCAACAGCCAGCACGGGGCCACCCAGGTGTACGAGAAGGAAGGCGACTCGCTCCAGGTGCAGCTCTGGGAAGGCCTCTGGTACACCTACGCCGAGTACTCCACCGTCCGGGTGCTCAAGCGCCCGAAGTAGTCGCGACGGCTACGGCCGGCGCCAGTGCCCGCCGTTGCGGGCAATGAAGGCGTCGGCTTCGGCGGGGCCCCAGGAACCGGCCTCATATTGAGGCAGGGGCCCCGGGGTCTTGGCCCAGTGATCGAGGATCGGCTGGGTCAGGCGCCAGGCTTGCTCGATCCAGTCGCCGCGGGCGTAGAGCGTGGCGTCGCCGTGGATCGCATCGAGCAGGAGCCGCTCGTACGCCTCCGGCGGCTCGCCGCCGAAGACCTCGTGGTACTTGAAGTCGAGCGTCACGGGACTGATCTTCAGATCCGGTCCGGGCTCCTTCGCCTCCACGATCAGCGAGATCCCCTCGTCGGGCTGGATCCGGATCACCAGCAGGTTCGGATCGACGCTCACGCTGCCGCGCCGGAAGATCATGTGCGGCGTGCGGTGGAAGCGGATGACGATCTCGCTCACGCGCCGGCCGAGCCGCTTGCCCGTCTGCAGGTAGAACGGCACGCCCGCCCACCGCCAGTTGTCGATCAGCAGCCGGAGCGCCGCGTAGGTCTCCGTCGTCGACTGCGGCTTGACGCCCTTTTCTTGAAGGTAGCCCGGCACCTGCTTGTTGTTGGCGAAGCCCGCCGCGTACTGCGCGCGCAGCGCGAAGTCGTCCACGGTGCCGGGCTCGATGGGCCGCATGGCCTGCATCACCTTGCTCTTCTCGTCGCGGACCGCGTTGGCGTCGAACGTGACCGGCGGCTCCATGGCGATCAGGCAGGCGATCTGCAGCAGGTGGTTCTGGATCATGTCGCGCAGCGCACCCGACTCCTCGTAATACCCGCCGCGCCCCTCGACGCCGACCGCCTCCGCCACCGTGCACTGCACCTCGGCCACGTGGTTGCGGTTCCACAGCGGCTCGAAGATGCCGTTGGCGAAGCGCAGCGCGAGGACGTTCTGCACGGTCTCCTTGCCGAGGTAGTGATCGATCCGGTAGACCTGCTCCTCGCGGAAGACCCGGGTGACCAGCCGGTTGAGCTCCTGGGCCGAGCTGACGTCGTGACCGAACGGCTTCTCGATGATGATGCGCGTCCAGTTGCCCTCGTCTTCCTCGGCCAGCCCCGCCTTGCCCAGGTTCGTCACGATGTCGGCGTAGAGGCTGGGCGGCGTGGACAGGTAGAACATCCGGTTGTGGGCGCCGCTGCGGGCGCGCTCGAGCTCCTCGAGCCGCGCGCGGAGCGTGCCGTAGAACTCGGGGGCCGTGGGATCGCCGGGAACGTAGAAGACGTTGGCGGCGAAGCGCTGCCACACCTGGTCGTTCGGCACCTTGAAGCGCGCGAACTGCTTCACACCGTCCTTCAGCTTGGCGCGGAACTCGTCGTCGCTCATCGGCGTGCGCGCCGTGCACAGGATGGTGAACGGCTCCGGCAGCGTGCGGGCGGCGAACAGCGTCCACAGCGCGGGGATCAGCTTGCGGTGCGTCAGGTCGCCCGACGCGCCGAAGATGACGATCGAGAAGGCTTCGTCGGCAGCCACGCTAGCGGCTCTTCGCCGCGCCGAGAAGGGCGGCGGCCGGGCGGTCGAGGAGCCAGGTCAGGCGGCCGTTCGTCGGGGACACCATCGAGGCCGGCAGACCGCTGCCGGTCTCGGTCAGCACCGCCTTGACCACCTTGGCCTTCTCGGGGCCGGCCACCAGGAACATCACCCGCGCCGCGGCGTTGATGAGCGGCAGGGTGAACGTGAGGCGCTGGGGGATCGACGCCGCGGCGGCGTGCACGGCCGCCACCGGGCGGAAGACTTCCTTGAGGACCGGCGAGCCCGGGAACAGCGAGGCCGTGTGCCCGTCGATGCCCATGCCGAGCAGGACCAGGTCGAAGCTCGGCAGCTCGCCGCGGCGGCTGCCGAAGACCTCCGTCATCTGGCGCGCGTACTCGGCGGCCGACACGTCGGCATCCTCGGCCTCGCCGCGGATGCGCGCCACCTGGGAGGCCGGTACCGGGACCTTCGACAGCAGCGCGGCGTTCGCCATCCGGTAATTCGAGTCGGGATGGTCGGGCGGCACGGCGCGCTCGTCGCCGAAGAAGATCCACGTGCGGTCCCACGGCATCTGCTCGCGCAGCGGCGCCGCGGCCAGCCGCTCGTAGGTCGTGCGCGGGGTGTTGCCGCCGGCCAGGGCTACCGTGAAGCGACGGCGCGCGGCCACGGCGGCCACGGCGATCTCGACGATGGCGCGGGCGGCGCTGTCGGCCAGCGCGGCGGCGTCGTCGACGACCGTGATCTCGGGTTTCGCGTCCATCGCGGGGCCCATCATACCCTTTCGTCGAACTTTCGGTGGCGTTCGAGCGCGGCCCGATAGCGGGCGTGCCGCGCGGCATCCGGCTGCACGATCTCGGCGACCGCCCCGCGCAGCGCGGCCGTGTCGCTGACGACCCCGAGCGCCTCCAGCGCGAGCAGCGCGGCGCCCCGGCCGGTGGCCTCGCTCTCCGCCGAGCAGTGCAGCGGCAGGCCGAGGGCATCGGCCAGCATGCGCCGCGTGTGCGGCGAGCGGCTGATGGCTCCGCCCGAGGCCACCACCACGTGATCGGCCGCCGCGAGGGGCGCCAGCAGGCCGTACACCAGCGCCAGGCGCAGCGCCACGCTCTCCAGCGCGGCATGGACGACGTCGAGCGCGGTAGTGTCCAGTGACAATCCCGTCACCGCGCCGCGCCGGTCGCCGCGCCAGCCGGGCGCGCGCTCGCCGGCCAGGAAGGGCAGAACGGTGAGCCCGTGGTCGTCGGGCAGGCGGGCGCTCAGCTCGCGCTCGACGGCGTCGTCGTCGGGCAGCCGGAGCACCTGCCGGCACCACGCGTACACGTTGCCGCCTTCCGAGGTCGCCCCGCCCACCAGGGCCCGCCGCCGGTCGATCCGATAGCGCCAGAGCCCGTGCGGCGGGCGGCGCGTCCCGTCGGTCACGATCCGCAGCGCGGCCGAGGTGCCGACGTTCAGCGCGATGTGCCCGGTATCGGTGCAGTCCGAGCCGATATTGCTGGCGGCGCCGTCGCCCACCGCGGGATACCACGGCACGCTGCGCAGCGCGGGCCAGCGGGTGGCCCACGGCGCGCGCAGGCCGCGCCGTCCCTCGCCGACATCACGCAGCGGGAACAGGTGAGCCGGCTCGATGCCGGCCGCGGCCAGCGCCTCGGCGTCCCAGCGCTGCGTGTCCTGGTCGAAGAGGCCGGTGCCCGAGGCCATCGAGATGCTGGTGGCGGCCTCGCCGAAGAGCGCGAGCTCCAGGTGCTCGCCGAAGGAGCCCCAGTGCGCAACGCGGCCCGCGTCAGCGGGCCGATCGCGCGCCACCCAGCGCAGCTTGGCGGGCCAGTAGGCGGTGTGAAGCGGGCAGCCGGTGCGGTCGTGCAGCGCGGATTCGTCCAGGGCGCCGCGGAGCAGCGCGGCATCGGGCGCGCTCCGCGAGTCCGCCCACGTGAACAGCGGTGTCACCGGGCGGTGCTCGGCGTCGAAGCCGAGCAGGCCGTGCCAGAACGTGGTCACGCCCACCGCCTGCACGTCGTCGTGGCGCGAGGCCCGCGCCACCGCGTCCAGACACGTGGTGGCGGCATCGAGCAGCACGCGCGGGTCGTACTCCACGCCGCCGTCACGGGTGGTGTGCGGCTCGTAGTGGACCTGGTGGAAGCGGCCCTCGACGGGGCGCCCGCGTGCGTCGTAGAGCGTCGCGCGCGCCGAGGACGTGCCGACATCGAGGGCGATCACCATCGGGGCGCTATTGTAAGATGCCCGCCATGGAAGGGGGAATCCTCCTAGGGTTCCCCTTCAATAGGAGATATGAGCATGGGCCGCATTCGAGTCCTGAGCCCGGTCGGAGCCGTGTCGCGCCAGTCGGTGGCGGTGCCGCCGCTGCCGCGCGATCTGAGCGGTCGCACGGTCGGCTTCCTCGACAACACCAAGTCGAACTTCGACCGGCTCACCGCCGGCCTCGGCGAGCTGCTGCGCGAGCGCTACGGCGTCAAGGCCGTGCTGCATCGCCGCAAGGCGAACGCCTCGACGCCGGCCGCACAGGAGATCATCGACGAGCTCGGCAAGCACTGCGACCTGGTGTTCGCCGGCTCCGCTGACTGAGGGTCGTGCACGTCGTGGAGTCTCCACGACACCATCGAGCTGGCGAAGGCCGGCACTCCCGCGGGGCTGATCGCCACCACCGCATTCCAGGGCTTGGCCATCAGTGAGCTGTCCGCGCTCGGCGTCGCCGGCTTGCCGCTCCTGGTCATCGAGCATCCGCTGGGCGGCGAGCGCCCCGACGCCGTGGCGCGCCGCTCCCAGCAGGCGCTGGAACAGCTCGCCGCGCTGATTTCGGGGGCCCAAAACGGCGGTGAGATCGGGCGTGTCGGCGCCACCACCTCCTCGAACAGGCCACCCACGGACCTGGCCGAGCAACCACACCTCGATACAGAAGATGACCCGATGGCGCTGCTCGCGGAGTTTTCCGCGCGCGAGTGGTGCGACGGGCTGCCGTTCGTGCCGCCCACGCCCGAGCGCGTGGCCGCGATGCTGGGCGGCCGCGACGGCGCCAGGTCGCTCGGCGCCATGCCGCCGCTGTGGCGACAGGCCACCGTCGAGAAGCTCGCGGTCAACGCGGTCATGGCCGGCTGCGAGCCCGCGGCCTTCCCGATCGTGCTGGCCGCCGTCGAGGCGATGCTCGATCCGGCGTTCAATCTCTACGGCGTGCAGGCGACCACGCATCCCGTGGCTCCGCTGCTCGTCGTCAACGGGCCCTACGGTCGCCGGCTCGGCCTGCACGGCGGCGCCGGCTGCTTCGGCCCGGGCTTCCGCGCCAACGCCACCCTCGGCCGCGCAATCCGCCTGATCCTGCTCAACGTGGGCGGGGCATGGCCGGGCCGCTACGACATGGCCACGCAGGGCAGCCCCGCGAAGTACGCCTACTGCATCGCCGAGAACGAGGAGGCGGCGCCGTGGGGGCCGCTGCGCGACGGGGACACGGTCACCGTGTACGGCGGCGAGGGCCCGCACAACGTCAACGATCACGTGTCGACCACGGCCAGCGGCATCCTCGGCAACGTCGCCGACACCGCGGTCTCCCTCGGCTCCAACGTCGGCTGGTACTTCTCGCAGGCCCAGCTCATGGTCGTCCTCGGTCCGGAGCACGCGCGCACCATCGCCGGTGACGGCTTCACGCGTGCGGACATCCAGCGGTTCGTGTACGAGAACGCGCGCCAGCCGCTGTCGCTCATGCGGCTGGGCGGCATGTACGGCATGCAGGACTGGCCGGCGTGGATGAACGCCACGACCGATCCCGACGCGCGGCTGCCGCGCGTGCCCTCGCCCGACGACGTCTTCGTCGTGGTGGCCGGCGGCTCCGGCAAGCACTCGGCCGTCGTCCCGAACTGCACCTTCAGCCGCGCGGTGTCAAGGCCGATTCGTTCGTAGTGGGGGGCCCCGACATGGCCCCCC
>JBKPRI010000078.1:0-4057 GCA_046734515.1 Candidatus Methylomirabilota bacterium
GAGGCGCAGGCGGTCGGCAAGTACGTGCTCAGCCACGCCTACTCGGACACCGCCGTGCGCCGGGCCATCGAGGCCGGCGTGCGCTCGATCGAGCACGGCAACCTCATCCGCGAGGGCGCGGCCAAGGCCATCAAGGACGCCGACGCGTTCCTGGTGCCCACGATGGTGACGTACGAGGCGATCTACCGCGAGGGCAAGAAGTACGGCATCGGCGACCACCAGGTGGCGAAGATCGACATGGCGCGCCAGCAGTCGGTGCAGGGCCTCACCTACGCCTACAAGGCCGGCTGCAAGATCGGCTCGGGCTCCGACCTGCTCGGCGACATGGCCGCGCAGCGCGCCACCGAGTTCGAGCTCAAGGGCCAGGTGATGAAGCCGATGGAGGTCCTCCTGAGCGCCACCAAGGTCAACGCCGAGCTGTTCCGGATGTCGGACAAGATCGGCTCCGTCGAGCCCGGCAAGTACGCCGACCTCATCGTCGTCGACGGCGACCCGCTCCGGAATCTGCGCGTGTTCCAGAAGCAGGACAACATCCGCGTGATCATGAAGGGCGGCCATGTCTTCAAGCAAGCACTCTGAGCTCATCCTCGATCAGTTCACGCGCCAGGCGGTGCCGTTCGCCACGGCGCCGTCCATCAAGGACGAGGCGGCCCTGAAGCTGGTCGTGGACTTCAGCGGCGCCGGGCCCGAGGACACCATGCTCGACGTCGCCTGCGGGCCGGGGCTCATCGTCGTCGCCTTCGCGCGGACCGTGAAGCATGCCACCGGCATCGACCTCACGCCGGCCATGCTCGACCGCGCGCGGACGTACGCGGCCCAGCAGGGCGTGACGAACGTGACGTGGCAGCAGGGCGACGTGCTGCCGCTGCCCTATCCCGACGCGGCGTTCTCGATCGTGACCTCGCGCTTCGCCTTCCATCACTTCCTGGACCCGGCCGCGGTGCTGACGCAGATGGCGCGCGTCTGCCGGCCCGGCGGCACCGTGGTCGTGGTGGACAGCGCGCCTTCGCCCGAGACGGCCGACGCCTTCAACCGCATGGAGGTCGTGCGCGATCCCTCGCACGTGCGCGCATTGCCGCTGGCCGAGCACGTGGCCCTCTTCAAGGCGGTCGGGCTGCCCGAGCCCCGCGTCACCCACTACCGGCTGGAGGGCGAGCTGGAGAGCCTCATCGCACGCTCGTTCCCCAAGCCCGGCGACGACGCCACGCTGCGGACGATCTTCGCCGACTCGCTGGCGAGCGACGCGCTGGGCATCCAGGCCCGGCGCGATCCCGACGGCCGTATCCGCTACGGCTACCCGGTGGCGGTCCTGGCGGCGCGGCGGAGCTGAGCCGTGCGCCTCGTCGATCTCTCGTTCCCGATCCGCCCCCACTTCCGCTGGAAGGTCGAGCCCATGCTGCGCACCTCGCACGCCCGCGGCGACAACTTCCAGTCCACCGTGCTCACGATCTCCTGCCACGCCTACACGCACGTGGACGCGCCCGTGCACTTCCTGCCGGGCGACCGCGACATCGCCGCCATGCCGGTCGACCAGTGGATGGGCGCGGCCGCCGTCGTCGACCTCTCGCACCTCGGCGACAACGGCGAGGTCTCGGCCGCCGAGCTCGACAAGCGTGCCGGCCACGTGCAGGCGGGCGACATCGTCCTGCTGCGCACGGACTGGCCACGCAAGGTCGACGTCGCCAGCGAGAAGTTCTGGCGCGACGCCCCGTTCACGGCGAAGAGCGCGTGCGACTGGCTGGTGGCGCGGCGGGTGAAAGCGGTCGGCTACGACTACCCGCCCGACTACACCGTGCGCACGCCGATGTTCTCGCCGGGCACGAAGGTTCCGCGCGAGGAGTGCACGACCCACCACGTCTTCTTCCCGGCGGGAATCACGGTCATCGAATACCTGACGAACCTCGATCAGATCGGCGTCCCGCGCTGCCGCTTCCTGGCGCTGCCGCTCAAGATCGAAGGCGCCGACGGCTCCCCGGTTCGCGCCGTCGCCATCATCGACTGATGACACTATGGCCCTGATGCCTCCGCTGGATCTCCGCCTGGCGCCGATGGCCGGTGTCACCAACGCGCCGTTCCGGCTCGTGTGCCGCGAGTGCGGCGCAGGGCCGCTGACGAGCGAGGAGATCGACGCCCGGGCGCTCGTGCTGGGGAACGACAAGACGGCGACCCTGGCGCGCTACCTGCCCGAGGAGCGGCCGCTCGCCATGCAGCTGCTCGGCGCCGACCCCGACATCCTGGCCGAGGCCGCGCGGCGGCTCGAAGCGGCCGGCGCCGACGCCATCGACCTCAACATGGGCTGTCCGGTTTCCAAGATCGTGGCCAAGGGTCAGGGGTCCGCGCTCATGCGCGATCCGCTCGCCGCGGCGGTGATCTTCCGCACGCTGCGCAAGGCCGTCGCCGGCCGCTTCACGATCAAGATCCGCGGCGGCTGGGACGATCGGACCGTCAACGCCGTGGAGATCGCGCGGCTGGCCGAGAGCGAAGGCGTGGACGCGATCACCGTGCACCCCCGCACGCGCTCGCAGCAGTACACCGGCCGCGCGCCGTGGGACATCATCGCCGCGGTCGTGGCGGCCGTGCGGGTGCCCGTGATCGGCAACGGCGACGTGCGCGGCGTCGACGACGCCCGCGCCATGGTCGCCGCCACCGGCTGCGCCGCCGTGATGATCGGACGCGGCGCCCTCGGCGCGCCGTGGATCTTCCGCGGCGTGGCCACCACAGGGCCGGAGCAGGCGGCCATCATCGAGCGTCACTGCGCGCTGATCGAGACCCACCTGCCCGAGCGCCTGGCGCTGGTGCAGCTCAAGAAGCATCTCGCGTGGTACTCCGCGGGCCGGCCCGGCTCGGCCGCGCTGCGCCCGCGCCTGTTCGCCGCGACCTCGGCGGCCGAGGTGCGCGCGCTCTTCTGGAGCGCATGGTGAACACCCGCCAGTGCTTCTTCGAGGACTTCAAGGTCGGGGACGGCTTCGAGAGCCCGTCGAAGACGCTCACCGACGCCCACTTCCTGTTCTTCTCGGGCCTCACCGGCGACGCCCATCCGCTGCACTACGACGTCGAGTACGCGAAGACGACACGGTTCGGCCGGCCGCTGGCCCACGGGCTCATGCTCGCCTCGCTGACGGCCGTCGGCGCCTCCACGCTGTCGCCGCTGATCGAGGACTCGATCGTGGCGTTCCTGGAGCAGACCACGCGCTTCCGCGCGCCGGTGTTCGTCGGCGACACGATCAAGCCCCGGCACGAGGTGATCGCGCTCGAGCGCAAGCGCTCGGGCGGCCTGCTCACGCTGCGGGTGACGCTGACCAACCAGCGCGGCGACACCGTGCTGGAGGGCGAGCACCGCTACCTCGTCGCCTTCCGTCCCGCCGCCTGAGCCCCCCGTGATGCGGTGGCTCGCGATGCTGCCGATGCTGCTGCTGGCGGCGACGACGCTCGCGGCCGCCCAGGATCCCGTCGAGTCCGCCCGCGCGCTGCTGGCCAGCTGGCACGAGGACCGTGCCCGGATCGACCGCGCCCGCACGCTGCTGGAATCCGCGGCCGCGGCCAACCCGGCGCCGGAGACCCTCGTGGAGCTGTCACGAGCGTGGTTCATCACCGGCGACGTGCGGGCGCGCTCGGAATCCGAGAAGCTCGCCGCCTACGAGCAGGGCCGCGAGGCGGCGCGCCGCGCGGTCGCCGCCGCGCCGGGCAACGACATGGCGCACCTGTGGCTCGCGCTCAACACCGGACGGTACGCGGAGACACGCGGGTTCAGCACCGGCCTGAAGATGCTCCCGAGCATCCGGGAAGCCTCGGACACCGCGCTGCGTCTGAATCCCAAGAACGTCGACGCGCTCATCCTGGCCGGCGGGATCCTGGCCAACGTGCCGCGCCTCATGGGCGGGGATCGCGTCAAGGCGGAGCTGCACTTCAAGCGCGCGCTGGAGCTCGATCCCCACAAGACCAGCGCGCGCGTCGAGCTGGCCGACCTCTACATGGACGCCAAACGCTGGACGGACGCGCGCCAGCAGCTGCAGAGCATCGTCAACGAGACGGCACCGACCGATGTGTCGCGCTGGAC
>JBKPRI010000079.1:0-15255 GCA_046734515.1 Candidatus Methylomirabilota bacterium
GCGGAGCCTGAGCGGACGGCCTACGCGGGGCCTGAGCATCCTGCCCACGCGGAGCCTGCTCGCTATCCGACCCACCCGCGCCGTCCTGCGAACGCGGAGCCTGGGCTTCCTGACCGCGCGGAGCCTGGGCATCCTGACCGCGCGGCGCCTGAGCATCCTGACCACGCGGGGCCTGAGCATCCTGGCCGCGCGGAGCCTGAGCGGACGACGTGCGCGGGGCCTGAGCATCCTGGCCGCGCGGCGCCTGAGCATCCTGACCACGCGGGGCCTGGGCATCCTGGCCGCGCGGAGCCTGAGCATCCTGACCACGCGGGGCCTGCGTGCTATCGACCCGCGCGCCGGCGAGCGACCGCGGCGCCTGAGCATCCTGACCGCGCGGCGCCTGAGCATCCTGACCGCGCGGCGCCTGAGCATCCTGACCGCGCGGGGCCTGAGCATCCTGACCACGCGGAGCCTGAGCATCCTGACCGCGCGGAGCCTGAGCGGACGACGTACGCGGCGCCTGCGAGCTATCCATCCGCGCACCGGCCAGCGAACGCGGAGCCTGGGTCTCGGTGCTCTTGGCCATGCTGCCCTTCTTCGCGAGCAGTTCCTTGGCCTTGGAGACCTCGGCCGGGCACGAGGTCTGGGCCTCGCTCACCGGCGTGAAGGCCGCGAGCACGGCCACGCTCATGAGGGTTGCAAACAGTCTCTTCATCGTGTCCCTGTCCTTTTCGAGTGCGTGTTGGTGCGCTTCTGGGCGGCTCCCATTAGCCGCCTCTTGGAACTCGCGGCTGGGTAAACGCAATGCCAATGCCAGCCCTGGTCCCGGGATCAAGCTCAGTTAAATCAGTTAGTTGACCGACCTTTTACCCCAGCCTTGGACGATGTGCCCGGCCGCCCGTCGAGGGGGGGTACGGCATTTTGCCGCTCCGGGCGTCAAGCCTTTTGTCCGGACTACGCCGGAGCGGTCGGAATGGTTCCAGCGGCGCGGCTATGTGATAGCCTTTTCAGGCTTATGCCGCTGTTGACCCGGATTGGTCTGGCCTTCGTCCTCATCACCTTATGGGGCGGATGCAGCCTGGTCCGGCCGACCCCGAGCCCTGCGCCCGGGCTCGCGGGTCCTGCCCGCTATGTTCTGCCGAACGGCGTACCGGTGATCATCGAAGAGCACCGCGCCAGTGATGTCGTCGCCCTGCAGCTCTGGGTCCAGGCCGGCGCGCGTGACGAAACAGCCAACGAGCTTGGCCTCGCGCATTACCTCGAGCACATGCTCTTCAAGGGAACGCCGACCCGGCCCGCCGGCTTCGTGGAGCGCGAGGTGGAAGGCGTGGGCGGACGCATCAACGCCGGAACGTCGTGGGACTACACCTTCTATCACACCGTCCTGCCCGCGCGTCAGGCCGCTGCCGGCATCGAGATGTTGGTCGACGTCGGCGTCAACGCCAGCCTGGAGGCGAGCCTGCTCGAAGCGGAGAAACAGGTCGTGCTGGAGGAGATGCGGCTCAACGAGGACAACCCCCGTCGCTTCCTCGTGCGCGAGCTCTTCAACGGCGCCTTCGGCGGTCACCCGTACGGCCGGCCGATCATCGGGACCTCCGAGGTCATCACCGCTCTCAGCCGCGAGACACTGGTCAGCTTCTATCGGCGCCACTACATGCCCGAGACGCTCACGCTCGTGGTCGTGGGCGCGGTGGAGCCCGCCGAGGTGCTGCGGGTGGCGCGCGCCACGCTCGGCATGGTGCCGCGCGGCGGTGGCAAGCGGCTGCCGATCTCGGCCCCGCCTCCGGCTCGCCGCGTGCGGCTGGAGACGAGCCGGTCGACCGCGCAGGCGCACCTCGGCCTGGCGTGGCCGGCGGCGCGTCTCGACCACGCCGACACCCCGGCGCTCGACGTGCTCGCGTCGATCCTCGGGCGTAGCAAGTCCTCGCGCCTGGTGGCCTCGCTCCGCGAGCGGCAGGCGCTGGTGAGCGGGATCAACAGCGGGCTCAGCGCGCTGCAGGGGGCGGGGCTGCTGACGGTCACCGCGCAGCTCGAGCCGCAGAATCTCGAGCGTGCCGAGGCGGAGGTGCTCGCCGAGGTGAAACGCCTGCAGGAGCACGGCGTCAGCGCCGCCGAGCTCAAGCGTGCCGTCACCGCCGCCGAGGTCGAGCACGAGTTCTCCACCGAGACCGCCGAAGGGCGGGCGCGCGCGTACGGCCAGGCCGAGACGATCTGGCGGCTGGAGGAAGAGCTGATCTACCTGGATCGCATCCGCTCGGTGAGCGCGGCCCAGGTGCAGGCGGTGGCACGGCGTTACCTCGATCTCGAGCGCTATGTACGCGTGGCGCTGCTGCCGTCGCGGCCATGACGCGCTGGCTTCTCGCGCTCGTCCTCGCGGGCGCCGCGACGGCGGACGCCGCGCCGCCGCCGGTCACGCGGCACGTGCTGCCGAACGGCCTCACGGTCGTCGTGCGCGAGGATCCCACGGTCGGGGTGATGGCGGCCGCGCTGCACGTCCGCGCGGGCTCGCTGTTCGAGACCACCGACACGGCGGGCATCACGAATTTCCTCCAGCGCGTCATGCTGCGCGGCACACAGCGGTACAGCGCGGTGGCGCTCACCGAGGCCATCGAGGATCTTGGCGGCACGCTGGACGCCACCGGCGATGTCGAGTACGGCGAGGTCAACGGGACCGCGCTGGCGCGCAACTGGGAACCACTGCTGCGCCTGCTGACCGAGGTCGCCCTGCGGCCCACACTGCCCGCCGAGGAGGTCGAGCGCGAGCGGCGGCTGATCCTCAGCGCGATCCAGAGCCGCGGCGACACGCCGTTCCAGCGCGCGTTCGATTCGGTTCTGAACGACCTGTACGGACCGCATCCCTATGCCTGGCCCAGCGTGGGACGGCGCGAGAGCGTGGAGCGCATCTCGCGTGAGATGCTGCACGCGCACTACGGCGCCGTCTATCGCCCCGACCGCATGGTCCTCGCGGTGAGCGGTCACGTGCCCGCCACCAAGGTGGTGCGTGCGGCGGAGCGTCTCTTCAGGGATTTGCCGGCGGCGGCGGCGACGCCCAGGCGCGGCGCGGCCGAGGCGACGCCGCGTGGCGGGCGGCGCCTGGTGGAGCGGCCGGTGCAGCAGGCCCAGGTGCTCGTCGGCTATCTCGGTCCCTCGCTGCTCCAGCCGGACTACGCGGCCGCCCGTGTGCTGGCCACCGTGCTGGGCGGCGGCATGTCCGGGCGTCTCTTCCGCGAGCTCCGCGAACAGCGCGGGCTGGCGTACTCGGTCGGCATGCTGGGCTCGTTCCGGACGGGGCCGTCGTTTCTCGTGAGCTACCTCGGTACCGCGCCGCCCAACGCGGAGGCGGCCGAGACCGGCATGCTCGGCGAGATCGAGCGCGTCCGTGGCGAGGCCGTCACCGAGCGTGAGCTGGCGCGGGCCAAGGCCTACCTGCTGGGTAATCTCGCGATGGACCGGCGAACCAGCGCGCGGCACGCCTGGTACATGGCCTTCTTCGAGGTGATCGGGGCCGGCTGGGATTTCCCCGAGCGCTACGCGCGGGCGGTGGAGGCCGTGACGGCCGACGACGTCGCGCGAGTCGCCCGCCACTACCTCACGCAGCCGACGGTGATCGTGCTGCAGCCCCCCAGGGCGCCGGCGCGATGATCCCGCTCAAGGACGACGTCCCCAGCCGCTCGGCGCCCATCGTCACCGTGCTGCTGATCGCGCTGAACGTGCTGGCCTACTTCTACCAGGCCTCGCTCGAGTTCGACGCTCGCGGCCCCGGCGCGGGAGCGGCCGAGGCGTTCATCATGGAGTTCGGGCTGGTGCCCTGCCGGCTCGCCGGCTCGTGCGCCGCGCCGGGGGACTTTCCGAGCCCCGTGATGACAATCTTCACGTCGATGTTCATGCACGGCGGCCTCTTCCACGTGGGCGGCAACATGCTCTACCTGTGGATCTTCGGCGACAACGTCGAGGACACCATCGGCCACGGCCGATTCCTGCTGTTCTATCTGGCCGCCGGCGTGGCGGCTGCCGTGGCCCAGGTGATGCTCAACCCCGGCTCGCGGGTGCCCATGGTGGGCGCCAGTGGGGCCGTATCCGGCGTGCTCGGCGCCTATCTGCTGCTCTTTCCCTACGCCCGGGTGCTGACGTTGCTGATCATCGGCTTCTTCGTCCGGTTCGTGCACGTCCCGGCCATGATCGTCCTCGGCTTCTGGATCGTCCTGCAGCTCCTCAACGGCTTCATCACATTCAGCGCCCAGTCGATGGGGCGCGGAGAAAGTGGAGGCGTCGCGTGGTTCGCTCACATCGGAGGGTTCCTGGCAGGGATGCTGCTGTTGTTAATGCTCCGGCCCCGGCGAAGCAGTCGCCTATAATCGAGGGCATGGCCTCGCGCGTCCGGCTCGACAAGCTGCTGGTGGACAAGGGTCTGGTCGAGAGCCGCGAGAAGGCCGCGCGACTCATCCTGGCCGGCGAGGTGCTGATCGACGGCCAGCGCGTGGACAAGGCGGGCTCGCTCATCCCCACCGACGCGGACATCGAGCTGAAGGGGCGCTCGCCCTACGTCAGTCGCGGCGGGGAGAAGCTGGTGCACGCGCTCGATCATTTCGCGATGGCGGTGAAGGGCCGGGTCTGCATCGACGTGGGCTCGTCGACCGGTGGCTTCACCGATTGTCTGCTGCAGCGCGGCGCCAGCCGCGTGTTCGCCGTCGACGTCGGGACGAACCAGCTCGACCAGAAGCTGCGGAAGGACTCGCGCGTCGTCGTCATGGAGCAGACCAACGCCCGGGCGCTCGACCCGCGCGTCTTCGATGATCAGCCGTCGCTGGCGGTGATCGACGTGGCGTTCATCTCGCTGGAGAAGGTGCTGCCCGCCGTGTTCGGCGTGCTGGCGCCGCGCAGCGAGATCGTGGCGCTGGTGAAGCCGCAATTCGAGGTCGGCCGTGAGCACGTCGGCAAGGGCGGTGTGGTGCGCGACCCGGCCCTGCACCGGGCCGCCGTGCAGCGCCTCGCCCGCTACGCCGTCCTGCGCGGCTGGCACGTGCTCGGCGTGACCGCCTCGCCGCTGCGGGGGCCGAAGGGCAACCGCGAGTTCTTCCTCCACTTCTCGGCGCAGGGCAAGACGGCGGCGAATCTCGAGAGCCTCATCGAGCGCAGCGTCGTGGAGGCCGTCGGGTGACACGCGTCGGGCTGGTCGCCAAGCCCGACGCGGCGCAGGCGCAGTCGGTCATCCTCAGGCTGGTGGAGTGGCTCGGCCGGCGCGGCATGACGGTCGTCATCGAGAAGGAGACGGCCGGGCTGGTGCCCTCGGCCAGCGTGGCGGCCGCGAGCAAGAGCGATCTGCCAGGCCAGGTCGATCTCCTCATCGTTCTCGGCGGCGACGGGACGCTGCTGTCGATGGCGCGGGCGGTGAACGACCTCGGCGTGCCGATCCTCGGCGTCAACCTCGGTGGTCTGGGCTTCCTGACCGCCACCACCCTCGACGAGATGCTGCCGGCGCTGGAGACGCTCCTGGCCGGCGGCATGGAGATCGAGGAGCGGATGATGCTGAGCGCCTCGCTGCGCCGGGGCGGGCAGAGCGTCGGCGAGTACATCGCGCTCAACGACGTCGTCATCACCAAGTCGGCCATGAGCCGCATCATCGACCTGTCGGTATCGGTGGGCGGCCGCCATGCGATCAGCTACCGCGCCGACGGGCTCATCATCTCGACGCCGACCGGGTCGACGGCCTATAACCTCTCGGCCGGCGGCCCGATCCTGTTCCCGACGATGGACGCGGTCGTGCTGACGCCGATCGCGCCGCACACGCTGAGCAACCGGCCGATCGTCGTGCCCGGCGCCCAGCGCATCGAGGTCGCGCTCCTGGTCGAGCAGGACGTCATGCTGACGATGGACGGGCAGGTCGGCGTGCCGCTGCGCGAGCGCGACGTGGTGGAGGTCCAGAAGGCCGCCGCCCGCATCCGCCTCGTGCGCTTCCCGCAGAAGGACTTCTTCTCCGTGCTCCGCACCAAGCTCAAGTGGGGCGAGCGGTAAGCGTCTTCAATCGGATACTTCTTGAGCGCAATCCGCGACTGACCTAGCATCGGGTCGATGCTTCGGGAGCTGCGCCTCAAGAACTTCGCCGTCGTCGAGTCGGTCACCGTCAGCTTCGCCTCCGGCCTGAACGTCCTCACCGGCGAGACCGGCGCCGGCAAGTCCATCCTCATCGACGCCATCGTGCTGGTCCGTGGCGGGCGGGCCCAGAGCGACGTCATCCGTGCGGAGGCGGAGAGCGCCACCGTGGAGGCGGTCTTTGCCGTGGGTGGTGCGGCGTCGGCCCGCGCGGTGCTGGAGGAGGCTGGTCTCGCCGCCGAGGACGACGAGATCGTCGTGCGGCGCGAGCTGGCGCGCTCCGGCCGTCATCGGGCGTTCGTCAACGACTCGCCGGTGACGGTGGCCCTGCTCGAGCGTCTCGGCGACGTCCTGCTCGAGGTCCACGGCCAGCACGAGCACCAGCGCCTGCTGGAGCCGGCGCGCCAGCTCGAGCTCGTCGACCGCTTCGCCGACGCCGACGAGGCCGTCGCCCGGGTCGGCGCGCTCCACGCCAAGTACCGCGCGGCCTGCGAGGATGCCGAGCGGACGCGCCTCGCCGATCGCGACCGCGCGCAGCGGGAAGACCTGCTGCGCTTTCAGGTGAGCGAGCTCGATGCCGCCCGGCTGCGAGCGGGCGAGGAAGACGAGCTGCGCGTCGAGGCGCGCCGGCTGCAGCATGCCGAGCGCTTCCTGACGGGCCTGACCGAGGCCGCCGCGCTGCTGCAGGACGCGCCGCAGTCGGCCGGCGAGCGGTTGGCCCGGGCCGTCAAGATCGTGCACGACCTGGGCCGGCTGGACGCCGCGTTCGCCGCGCCGGCCGAGGCGCTCGAGGCGGCGCGCGTGCAGATCGACGAGGCGCTCGATGCCGTCCGACGGCTGCGCGATGGCGTCAGCGCCGAGCCCGGCCGGCTCGACGCCGTCCACGAGCGGCTCGATGCCCTCACGCGGTTGAAGCGAAAGTACGGCGACAGCGAGACGGCCATGCTGGAGTTCCGCGCCGAGGCCGCGCGCGAGCTGGAGCGGCTCGAGCGACACGACGAGCTGCTGGCCGCCCAGGAGCGCGTGCTCGCCGAGCTGTCCGGCGAGCTGGCCGCCGCCGCTGCGGGGCTCTCCGAGCGGCGGCGCGCGGCGGCCACGAAGCTGGCGGCTCAGGTGCAGAAGGCGCTGCGCGGGCTCGGCATGGAGCGTGCCGAGTTCGAGGTGGCGCTGGAGCCGCTGTCGGAGCCTGGCCCGCGCGGCCTCGACCGCGCGGAGCTGCGCCTGTCGACGAATCCCGGCGAGGAGGTCAAGGCGCTGGCCCGGGTGGCCTCCGGCGGTGAGCTCTCCCGCACGATGCTCGCGCTCAAGTCAGTGCTGGCTCGCGCCGACCGCATGCCGATCCTGATCTTCGACGAGGTCGACGCCGGCATCGGCGGCCGCGTGGCGTCGGTCGTGGCCCAGACGCTCGCCGCCGCCAGCGACGGCCGCCAGGTGCTGTGCGTGACGCACCTGGCGCCCATCGCCGCAGTGGCCGACCGGCACCTGCACGTCACCAAGAGCATTCGGGCGGGACGCACGCGGGTGGCCGTCGAGCCGCTGGACGCGAACGCACGCGTCGAGGAGGTCGCCCGCATGCTCGGCGGCGCCTCGACGACGACGGCCGCCCGGCAGCACGCCCGCGACTTGCTCGGCGCCCGGCGCTCCACGCGGTGAGGTTCGCGGTCGTGGAGAAACCGGCCTGTATAATGGACGCGTCATCATGATTGCGGCCGTTCTCCGCGCGGTGTTCGGGACCAAGCACGAGCGCGACGTCAAGCGCATGATGCCCGTCGTCCAGCAGATCAATACGCTCGAGCCGGAGCTGCAGCGGCTCGACGATGCCGGGCTGGCGGGCAAGACCGACGAACTGCGCAAGCGCGTGGCCGACGGCGAGGGCGTGGACGACATCCTGGTCGAGGCCTTCGCCGTTTGCCGGGAGGCGGCCCGGCGCACGCTGGCCATGCGCCACTTCGACGTGCAGCTCATCGGCGGCATGGTGCTGCACGAGGGCAAGATCGCCGAGATGGCCACCGGCGAGGGCAAGACGCTGGTGGCCACGCTGCCGGCCTACCTCAACGCGCTCACCGGCAAGGGCGTCCACATCGTCACCGTCAACGACTACCTGGCCAAGCGTGACGCCCAGTGGATGGGCCCGCTCTATCATGCCCTCGGCCTCACCGTCGGCGTCATCCAGCACGAGGCCTCGTTCCAGTACGATCCGGCCTTCGTGACCTCCGACATCCGGATGACGGCGCTCAAGCCCATCGGCCGGCGCGAGGCCTACGCGGCCGACATCACCTACGGCACCAACAACGAGTTCGGCTTCGATTACCTGCGCGACAACATGCGCTTCTCGCTGGACGAGCTGGTGCAGCGGAAGCTGAACTACGCCATCGTCGACGAGGTGGACTCCATCCTCATCGACGAGGCCCGCACCCCGCTGATCATCTCGGGGCCGGCCGAGGAGTCGACCGAGCTCTACTACAAGATCGATCGCATCATCCCGAAGCTCAAGCGGGCGGCCACCATCGTCGAGGGCAAGCTCTCGGAGATCGAGGAGCAGAAGCAGGGCGATTTCATCGTCGACGAGAAGTCGCGCACCGTGTCGCTGACCGAGCAGGGCGTGCAGTCGTGCGAGCGTCTGCTCGGCATCGACAATCTCTACGACCCGCAGCACATCGACGACCTGCACCACATCAACCAGGGGCTGCGGGCGCACGCGCTCTTCCGCAAGGACGTCGACTACATGGTGAAGGACGGCGAGGTCATCATCGTCGACGAGTTCACCGGGCGGCTCATGCCCGGCCGGCGATGGTCGGACGGCCTCCACCAGGCCGTGGAAGCCAAGGAAGGCGTTCGCATCGAGCGCGAGAACCAGACGCTGGCGACCATCACCTTCCAGAACTATTTCCGCATGTACGAGAAGCTGGCCGGCATGACGGGCACCGCCGAGACCGAGGCCGAGGAGTTCGCCAAGATCTACAAGCTCGACGTCACGGTGATCCCGACCAACCGCTCGCTGAATCGCAAGAACCAGCCGGACGTGGTCTACAAGACCGAGCGGGAGAAGTTCAACGCGGTCATCGACGACATCAAGGCGCGTCACGAGGCGGGCCAGCCGATCCTGGTCGGCACGGTGTCCATCGAGAAGTCCGAGCGCGTGGCCGCGCTGCTCAAGAAGCGCGGCATCCGCCACGAGGTGCTGAACGCCAAGTACCACGAGCGGGAAGCGGAGATCGTCGCGCAGGCCGGCCGCGAGGGCGCGGTGACGATCGCCACCAACATGGCCGGTCGCGGCACCGACATCCTGCTGGGCGGCAACCCGGACTTCCTCTCGAAGGAGATCCTCCGCAAGAAGGGGCTGGATCCCGCGACGGCGACGCCGGAGGCGCGGGCGGCGGCGGTGGCCGAGGCGCGCAAGATCACCGAGCCCGAGCACCAGCGCGTGGTCGAGAAGGGCGGCCTGCACATCGTCGGCACCGAGCGCCACGAATCCCGGCGCATCGACAACCAGCTCCGCGGCCGCTCGGGGCGTCAGGGCGATCCGGGCTCCGCGCGCTTCTACCTCTCGCTCGAGGACGACCTGCTGCGCATCTTCGGCTCGCAGCGCATCCAGGCCATCATGGACCGCCTCGGCATGGAGGAGGGCGAGCCGATCGAACACAAGCTCGTCACCCGCGCCATCGGCACCGCGCAGAAGCGCGTGGAGACGCACAACTTCGAGATCCGCAAGCACCTGCTCGAGTACGACGACGTGATGAACAAGCAGCGCGAGATCATCTACGGCATGCGCCGGCAGATCCTCGACGGCGAGAGCCAGGCCGACACCATCGCGGAGTGGATGGAGGACATGGTGACCGGCACGCTGGACGGCTTCGCGCCGGAGTCCAGCCATCCGGAGGAGTGGGACTTCGCCGCCCTCGGCGAGACGCTCCATCGCCAGTTCGACGTGCGCATTCCCGCCGCGCGATTCGAAGAGGTGGGCGGCCGGGCCGGGCTCGACGAGCTGGTGATGGAGGCGGTGAAAGCGCGCTACGCCGAGCGCGAGCGCGAGCTCGGCACCGATCTCCTGCGTGCCCTCGAGCGCCACGAGATGATGATCGTCATCGACGGGCAGTGGAAGGATCATCTGCTGTCGATCGATCACCTGAAAGAAGGCATCGGACTGCGCGGATACGGCCAGCGCGACCCGCTGACCGAGTACAAGAAGGAAGCCTTCGACCTCTTCCAGGACATGGTGGAGCGGACCAAGGGCGCCGTCGTGGAGCGCCTCTTCAAGGTGCAGGTCGTGCGCGACGCGCCGATGGAGCTGCCGGTGATCACCGCGTGGGCGAACGCGCGCGAGGGGCGCGGCGAGATGCCGGACGACGGCCTCGGTCGCTCCGCGCCGGCTTCCGCCATCGCCTCCGCGCCGCGGCCGGCCGCCTCGTCCTCTCGTACGCCGACGGGCCAGAAGATCGGGCGCAACGATCCCTGCCACTGCGGCTCGGGGAAGAAATTCAAGAAGTGCCATGGGGCCTGAGGGGTGAGGGGCCCCGGCGACCGCAAGTACCGGCAGAAAGACTATCGCGGCAGCGGGCCGAGCGGCGGCGGCGAACGCCGCGAGCCACCGCGCCCGCCCGCCGGCGGCGGCGGGACCTTCGGCATCCTCAGGAACAAGCCCACCTCGCGCTGCGCCGAGTGCGGCGGCGTCTTGCCGATCACGGCCGACTCGCTCGCGCAGTGCCCGCACTGCCGCGCCGAGCTGCGCGCCTGCCGGCAGTGCGCGCACTTCGATCCCGCGCGCCGCTTCGAGTGCGTGCAGCCCATCGTCGAGCGCATCGCCGACAAGCGCGCGCGCAACGAGTGCACCGCGTTCTCGCTGATGGTCACCGTCGAGCGTGATACGTCGGGCGGCGCGGCCCGGCCGGACGACGCCAAGCGCGCCTTCGGGAACCTCTTCAAGAAGTAGCCCTCCGAGCCCTCGACATCTGGGGCCGGGGGCCCCCCGGCCCCCCACGGCTGGTGGTTTTTGTTTTGGGATTCCGGGAACGTCGTGTAAAGATCGCCCATGCGTCTAGAGGCGATCACTCTCCACGGCTTCAAGTCGTTCGGCGAGAAGACCACCGTCAAGGTCCTGCCCGGCATCACCGGCATCGTGGGTCCCAACGGATGCGGCAAGTCGAACATCTCCGAGGCCGTGCGCTGGGCGCTGGGTGAGCAGAGCGCCAAGTCGCTGCGCGGCCAGAAGATGGAAGATCTGATCTTCCACGGCAACGCCTCGCGCAAGGGCGTGGGCCTGGGCGAGGTGGTGCTGAGCTTCTCCAACGACGGCACGCTGTCGGTGCCCTGGAGCGAGATCGGCGTGGCGCGCCGCCTGTATCGCACGGGTGAGAGCGAGTACCTGCTCAACGGTCAGCCGAGCCGCCTGCGCGACATCCTCGACCTCTTCGCCGGGACAGGCGCCAATCCGCGGGCCTACTCGGTGATGGACCAGGACAAGCTCAACCACGTCCTCACCGCCAAGCCGCACGAGCGGCGCGTGTTCATCGAGGAAGCGGCCGGCATCGCGCGCTACAAGCAGCAGCGCAACGAGACCCAGGGCAAGCTGGACGCCGCCCGGCAGAACCTCGTGCGCGTGCGCGACGTCATGGACGAGGTGAAGCGCCAGCTCGGCTCGCTCGAGCGTCAGGCGCGCAAGGCGCAGCAGTACAAGGCCCTCCAGTCCGAGCGCCGCGAGCTGGGGCTGTCCTTGGTGGCCGCGGACTTCGCCGGGCTCACCGCCCAGGCCGAAGCCTTCGCTCAGGAGCTGACGCAGCTCCGTGACGGCGAGCAGGGGGTGCGCGCCCAGCTCAGCGGTCTGGCGGCCCGCGAAGGGCGCCAGCGCGAGATCCTCCAGACCAGCGAGCACAAGCTCAGCGACCTGCGCCAGTCGGTGCAGAAGATCCAGGGAGAGCTCGAGCGGCTGCTCGAGCGCCGCGAGCAGATGGGGGTCCAGCTCCAGGAGCTGGCCGAGGAGGCCGCGCGGCTGCAGGCCGAGGCGCAGGCGGCCGGCGAGCGGCTCGGGGCGATCGTCGGCGAGCGCGAGGCGGCGCAGGCCGCGCTGGTCGAGGCCGAGCGCCTGGGCGTGGAGCGCGGCGCCAGCGTCGCCGCGCTGGAGACGGATGTCGAGCGGCATCGCAGTGGTCTCGCGGGGGAGCGCGATCGACTGGAGGCGCTGCGTCTCGAGCAGGTGCGCGTGGCCGCCGAGCGCGTGGATCTCATGCGCCAGGCCGGCGAGCTGCGCGAGCGCCAGGCCCAGCTCGGCCGCCGCTCCGAGCGGCTCGCCCAGGAACTGGCCGAAGCCGAGGCGGAGGCCGAGCGTCTTACCGGGCAGCGCGCCGAGCTGGAAACCGCGCGCGATCTCGCCGTCTCCGAGCTATCGACGCTCTCCGCCGAGCGTGAGCGGCTGGCCGTGACCCTGGCCGATCGCAGCGGGCGCCTGACGGAGGCCGAGCAGGCGCTGGCCCAGGCTCGCGTGGACCTCGCGGCGCGCAGCTCCAGCCGTGACGCGCTCCGCGAGCTCGAGATGGCGCGCGAGGGATACGGTGCCGGGGTCCGGGCGGTCTTCGACGGCGGCGGCTCCACACTGGCCGGCGTGGTGGGCACGGTCGCCGACCTTCTCGAGGTCGAGCCCGGGCTCGAGCGTGCCGTGGAGGCGGTGCTCGGAGATCGGCTGCAGTGGGTGGTGGTCGAGCGCTTCGAGCACGCGCGCGCCGCGGTGGCGTGGCTGCGCGAGCGCGGCACGGGCTCCGCCACGTTCCTGCCGCTGGAGCGCCTCGGTGAAGAGCATGGTCACGGCGGGCCACACGATGCGTCCCCCGCGGACACGTCACATCTCAAGTGGGTCACCAGCCATGTCGGCGGGCGGGCGGCGAGTCTCGTGCACCACCTGCTCGGGCAGGTGGCGGTGGCGGAGCATCTCGACCAGGCCGAGGCACTGTGGCGCCGCAACGGCGTGGTCGCCACGTACGTCACGCCGACCGGCGAGGTGCTGTCGCCCACGGGCCGCCTGCGCGGCGGCGCCGAGAGCGCGGCGGCCCCGCAGTCGCTGCTCACGCGCAAGCGTCAGCTTCGCGAGCTCGAGGACGAGGTGTCGCGCCTGGCCGAGACCCTCGACGCCCAGCAGGCGATCGCGGCGTCGCTGACGGCGGAGGTCGCCACGCTCCGCGCACGCCTGGGCGGACTCGAGCAATCGGTTCAGGCCCGGCAGGCCGAGCGCGTGTCGAGCGAGAAGGATCTGGAGCAGTCGGTGCGCGAGCACGAGCGGGTGCATCGTCACGTCGAGACGATCGGCGCCGAAGCGCGGCAGGTGAGCGGGGAGGCGGTGGAGACCGAAGGCCTCCTGGCGCGGCTGACGCAGCACATCGATGCGGCGCGCGAGGCGGAAACCCGCCACGACACGGCCATGGCCTCCCTGCGCTCGGCCATCGAGACCGCCCAGGAGTCCGAGACCACGCTGGTGGCGCGGCTGACGACCGCGCGCGTCGATCTGGCCGGGACCGTCGAGCGCGCCGAGGCGCTCCGCCGTGAGCTCGGCCGCCTCGACCAGATGGAGGCGGACTTCACGACGCGCATCGAGCAGGCGCGCCAGCGCCAGGCGCAGCTCGATGAGCGCCGCGCGTGGCTCGGCGCCGAGCGCGAGCGCACGGACACCGCCGCGCGCGACGTTGCGCTCGAGCGCGACCGCCGCGAGGACGAGGCCCGTCAGGCCGGCGAGCGGCACCAGGGCTTCACCGACGAGCTGCGCGCGCTCGAAGAGGACACGCGTGCCGTGCAGAGCCAGCTCAACCGGCTCGTCGGCGCGATCCACGACATCGAGCTCAAGGCCACCGAGGGGCGGGTGCGCCGCGAGGAGCTGGCGCAGGAGGCCTACCGCACGTACGGCGTGGACGCCGAGACCCTGCTGGCGCGTCACGATCCCGAGCGCGACTTCGGGACAATCCGCGAGCGGCTGGGCGAGCTGGACACGAAGCTCGAGGCGATCGGGCCCGTCAACCTCGTCGCCGACGAGGAGTACCGCGAGCTGGACGAGCGGCTCACGTTCCTGCGCACCCAGCACGACGACCTGACCGGCTCCATCAAGGACCTCGAGAAGGCGCTGCGAGGAATGACGCGGACCGCCCAGGAGCGCTTCACGCAGGCCTTCGACGAGATCAACCGGCACTTCAGTGAAATCTTCCAGCGCCTCTTCGAGGGCGGTCGCGCCGAGCTGCGGCTCGTGGAAGCCGAGGAGGGCGGCGATCCGCTCGATACGGGCGTGGAGCTCATGGCCCAGCCGCGCGGCAAGCGCCTGCAGGCGGTGTCGCTGATGTCCGGCGGCGAGCGCGCGCTGACCGGGCTGGCGCTCCTGTTCGCCATCTTCTACTTCCGGCCGAGCCCCTTCTGCGTGCTCGACGAGGTGGACGCCCCACTGGACGACGCCAACATCCACCGGTTCCTGCGCGTGCTGCGGGAGCTGACGAGCCAGACGCAGTTCCTGGTCATCACGCACAACCGCAAGACCATGGAGGCCGCGGACATCCTGTACGGGGTCACCATGGAGGAGCCGGGGCTCTCCAAGCTGGTGTCCGTCAACCTGTCAGCCGCCGTGGCGGCCGTGACGGCGGCTTTATGAAAAGGACAGGTCGATAGGCTAGACTCGACGACGACAGCGATGTCGTCAGTCGGGACCTATCTCCGAGAGCTGCGGCAACGCCGGGGCGTCTCCCTCGAGGAGATCGCGCGGACCACCCGCGTTGCCCAGCGGTACCTCGAGTCCATCGAGGCCGACGCCTTCGATGCGCTACCCTCGCCCGTCTTCACCCGCGGCTTCATCCGTGCGTACTGTCAGGCGCTCAGCGAGCCGCCCGAGGAAGCCCTGGCGGCGTACGAGCGGCGCGAGCCCGATGCCCCGGCGCCGCCGCCCGTTGGACGTCCCGGCAGCGTTCAATCGCGCACCGCGTCGGCGTCGCGTCCGGCGACGGCGCCTCGCCCCAGCGCGGCCACCACACACGCTGCGGACAGCGAGGCACGCGGGCGGGGCGCCGTTCTCGTCAGCTTCGTACTGCTCATCGTCCTCGGCGTGGCGCTCTTTGCCGTCGCCCTCGTCATCCACCCGCGCGACCGCAGCGAGCGTACAGCGGCCTCGCGGCCGGAGCCGCGAGCCGACAGCCGGCCGGTGCGAGGGCCCGAGCCTCCCACGAC
>JBKPRI010000080.1:0-7114 GCA_046734515.1 Candidatus Methylomirabilota bacterium
CGCGTAGACCTCGGCGGGGCTCGACAGCACGGTGCGCGCGCCCGGTGTGCGGGCGCGCAGCCGGCGGGTCAGCTCAAACGCCGAGGCGAGGCGGGCCGCCTTGGCCGGGCCGACGCCCGGCAGCTTCGCGAGCTCCGTGACCTCGCGCCCGGCAACGCCGGCCAGCGAGCCGTACGCCGCCAGCATCTCGCGCGCGACCTCGACCGCCGTCTTGCCGCGCCGGCCCGAGCCGAGCTGGAGCGCGATCAGCTCGGCGTCCGCGAGTGCGTCCGCTCCGTTCCAGTACAGCCGCTCCCGCGGACGCTCCCCCACCGGCCAGCGCTCGATCGCCATGCGCCTTCGTACGGCGATCGCGCGCAGACGTCAATGTCCGAAGGGCGATACGCCGCTTCGAGCGCACTCGCCAGCTCTCACGGGCCCCCGTTGGGGGAGTCTAGAGGGGGAGCGGCGGTCGCGCGCAGGCGTCAATGTCCGAAGCCCGATAGGCCGCTTCGAGCGCACTCGCCAGCTCTCACGGGCCCCCGTTGGGGGAGTCTAGAGGGGGAGCGGCGGTCGCTCCCCCTCTTTATAAAAAACTATCGCGCGCGGCTCGTCGCCCACCCCCTCGATGCGTACGCGAATCGTGCGCGGGGGTAGCAGGGGCTCGGCGCGATCGGCCCACTCGACGAGCGTGACGCCGTCGCCGCCCATGAGATCGAGCAGGCCGAGATCCATCAGCTCGGTGAGGCTGCCGGTGCGATAGGCGTCGACGTGATGGACCGGCAGGCGGCCGCGATATTCGTTGACCAGCACGAAAGTCGGGCTCGTGGCCGGCGAGGTCACGCCGAGGCCGCGTACGAGCCCCTGGACGAGACACGTCTTGCCGCTGCCGAGCTCACCGTAGAGCGCCACCACGTCGCCGGGGCCGAGCGTGCGGCCGAGAGCCTCGCCGAGCGCCGCAGTCTCCTCGGGCGTGCTCGAGCGACGACTAGTTGCCGGCACGGAGCGTCGCGAACGCGGCCGGCAGCGCCTCGATGACGTCGCCGGCGATCAGCGACTCCTCCCCGTGGCGCGCGGCGGCGATATCGCCGGCGAGACCGTGCAGGTACACGGCGCAGACGAGCGCGTCGGTTGGCCCGAGGCCGCGCGCGAGGAAGGCGCCCAGCACTCCGGTGAGCACGTCGCCGGTGCCGCCGCTGGCCATGCCGGGATTGCCCGTGGGATTCAGCAGCACGGTGCCCTCGGGCGTGCCGATCACGCTGCCGGCGCCCTTGAGGACGACGTGCACGCCCTGGGCCGTCGCGAACTGCCGTACGGTCCGGATACGATCGCGCTGCACCTCGGCGACGGTGACACCGAGCAGGCGCGCCATCTCGCCGGGATGGGGCGTCAGACAACGCGCGGCGGGCGCCCCGCCCAGCCGCTCGACGTGACCGACCAGCGCGGTGAGCGCGTCGGCATCCACCACGCACGGACGACGAGTCTCGAAGACGAGGGCACGCGCGAGCGCCTGCGTGTCCTCGTCGAGCCCGAGGCCGGGACCCACCGCGAGGGCATCGCGCCGCTCCAGCAGCTCGTTCAGGCGCTCGCGCGCCTTGAGGGAGAGTGATCCGGCCTGAGTCTCGGGGAGCGGCTCGCTCATCGCCTCGAGCAGTAGCGCGGCGACCGCCGGCTGCGCGCTGCTGGCCGTCGCGACGGTGACGAGTCCCGCGCCGGCCCGCATGGCCGCGCGCGCCGCCAGTGCGGCGGCGCCCGTCTTGCCGACCGAGCCCGCGGCCAGCAGCACGTGTCCGTAGTCCCCCTTGTGACCGTCACGCGCACGCGGAGGAAAGTGAGGCGCGACATCGGCCGCCTCGATCTCGAACGTGTCGATGCCTCGCGCGACCTCGGCCGGCGGCACGCCGATGTCCACGACCTCCACGCGGCCGGCACTCGCCGCGCCGTGGCCCGCGACCAGCCCGCGCTTGAGGCCGGCGAACGTGGTCGTCAGTGCCGCGTGCACGACGGGCCCTTCCGGCGCCTCGCCGTCGGCGGAGAGCCCCGAGGGGACGTCGAGCGCCACCACGGGCCGGCCGGCACCGTTGATGAGCTCGATCGCGCGGGCGATCGCCGGCGTCGGCGCGCCGCGCGCGCCCGTCCCCAGCAACGCGTCCACGACGACGTCGGACGCCGCCAGCGCCTGCGCGAGCGTGTCGTCGTCGCGCACGACGTGCGGCCGGATCCCACGTCGCTCCATCTCGCGCAGCTTGCCGGCCGCGTCCCCGCGCACTTCCTCGGGCGCCGCCACCAGGAACACGCTCACGCGATGCCCCGCGCGCTTGAGATGCCGCGCCACCACGAACCCGTCGCCGCCGTTCCCGCCCTTGCCGCACACGACCACGACCCGCGCTCCCCGCTTTCCCAGCCCCCACACCGGCAGCGCCGCCACAATCCTCTCCGCCGCCCCCCGCCCCGCACTCTCCATCAACACCCCACCCGGAATCCCCAACTCCCGAATGGCCCGCTGATCCACCCGCCGCATCTCATCCCCAGAAAAAACCGGACGCATCTCTACACCCCTACCAAGCAATCTTTCGGGCGATCAAAAATGGCCAGATGCGAGGCGGCGCGAGCACCGGAGCGAGGCGTACGCCGCGTACGCCGCAGCGAGGAGCGCAGCGCCAACGAAGCAGATGGCCGTTTTTCATCGCCCGACGGGCAGCGAAGTAGCTTGCAGAAGGAAGTCCGCCAACACAGCGGTATAGATCTCCCGCCACTCACGGCGAGCGCAGCGTGGCAACTCAATGTGCAATCCCCTCTGCGGCAACCGCAAAATCCCGTCGCGCTTGGCGCCCGACGCTCGAAACGTCAGGGTGTCCGCCGGCTCGACCAGGACGTCGAGTCGCGGGACCTCGACGTTCAGGCGCAGGTGGGCGTCGCGAATCAGCTCGACGAGCGCGCGCAGGCGCAGGGCCAGCTCGCGGTCGACGCCGACGGTGGCGATCTCGATCTGCCCCGCGCACTCCTTACGGTTGTTGCCGTGGATCTCCGCGTAGAAGCGCAGCGGCCCCTGGGCGACCTCGAGCACGCGCCGCTCGTACGCGGCGTAGACGTCGCGCGCGCCCTCGCTCGACACCTGTTCGGCGGGCGGACGGCCCGGCACGCCTTCGAGCGGACGGTTCACCTGGTAGCGCCGCGCGGGCTCGGGACCGCCGCCGGGCTCGAGCGAGAAACCCGTGGCCACCACGAGACCGAAGCCCGTGCGGCGCGCGATCTCGACAGCCATGTCGTCCGTGTTGAGATCGCTGCCGCCGTGGGGCGCCGCCACGACGAAGCCCGGCCGGCCGGGGCGCGCGGTGATCGTGCCGGTGGTGGCGGTGCCGGTGGCGATCGTGGAGGATCGCGAAGGCGACTCGACGGGCTGGGCCAGCCGGGCGGCGCAGCCGGAGAGGATCAGCGCGCCGGCGGCCACGCTAACGAGTCGCCGGGTCTGACGCGAGAACCGGATCATCGTCCACCAGCAGCGCCTGCGCGAGGGCGTAGTCGCCCTCGTGCGTGAGCGCCAGCAACATGCGGCGGCCGCCGCGCGCCAGCCCGAGCTCGCGCGAGCGGCCGTGCAGCACGAGCGTGGGCGCCTGGCCGCGCTCGCGGCGCACCTCGAGCTCGCGCCACTTCACCCCAAGGCGCAGGCCGGTGCCGAGCGCCTTCATGCCGGCCTCCTTGGCGGCGAAGCGCGCGGCGAAATGGGGCACCGGGTCGCGTCGCGCGCGGCAATAGGCGATCTCCTGCTCGGTGAACACGCGGCGCAGGAACCGTTCGTCCCAGCGCGCGATCACCTCGCGCATGCGCGGGATCTTGACGAGGTCGACGCCGACGCCGCGGACGCTCACGTCCCGAGCTCGCGACGGATATCCGCGGCGAGCTCGTCCGCCATCGCCCGGATGCGGGCATCATCGGCGCCCTCGATCATCACGCGGGCCAGCGACTCGGTGCCGGAGTAGCGCAGCAGGATCCGCCCGGTCCCGTCCATCTCGCGCTCGAAGATCCGGACGCGCTCCATGACGCCGCTGAGCGATTCCATCGGCGGCTTGCGCGCCACCGGCACGTTGACCAGGACCTGCGGGAACTTGCGCATGCACGTGGCCAGCGACGCCAGCGGCTCGCCGCTCTCCCGCATGACGCCCAGCAGGGCCAGGGCCGAGAGGATGCCGTCGCCGGTCGGCGAGTAGTCGGGGAACAGCAGGTGCCCGGACTGCTCGCCGCCGAGGTTGGCGCCCATGCGCTGCATTTCCTCGTGCACGTAGCGGTCGCCGACCTGCGTCTTCACGATGTCGATGCCCGCGGCCCGGAGGCACTCGTCGAGACCCAGGTTGGCCATGACCGTGGTGACGACCGTGTTGGTCTTGAGCCGTCCCTGTTGCGCCATGTGGCGCCCCGCGATGGCCAGCGCGTAGTCGCCGTCGCGGATCTCGCCGAGGTGATCGATGGAGATCAGCCGATCGCCGTCGCCGTCGAAGGCGAAGCCGACGTCGGCCGAGGCGTCCACCAGCCGCTTGCGCAGGCCGTCGGGATGCAGGGCACCGCAGCCGGCGTTGATGTTGGTGCCGTCCGGACGGGCCGAGGTGATGATGACTCGCGCACCCAGCCGGCGGAAGACGCTGGGCGCCACGCGGTAGGTGGCGCCGTGCGCGCAATCGAGCGCGACCGTGGTCCCGGCCAGGTCGAGCGGGAAGCAGCGGCAGAGGAAGTCCACGTAGTACTTCTCGGCGCGCTCGTAGGCAACGAGGTGGCCGATGCCGGCGCCGCGCGCGCGGGGGGCGGCGTCGGCCGCCTTCAACCGCGCCTCGATCTGATCCTCCCAGGCGTCGGGAAACTTCGTCCCCTTGGACGAAAACAGCTTGATGCCGTTGTCCTCGAAGGGATTGTGGGAGGCCGAGAGCACGACGCCGCCGTGGGCGTCGAGCGCGCGCGTGAGCAGTGCGATCCCCGGCGTGGGCAGCACGCCGACCGTGAAGCAGTCGCCACCGGCCGAGAGCACCCCGGCGACCATGGCGGACTCGAGCAGCGGGCCGGAGCGCCGGGTGTCACGGCCGATCACGACACGGACCTGCTCGCTCTGGTGCTGGGCGGCCAGCGTCGCCACCAGCTCACGGCCCACGCGAAAGGCCAGCTCGGGCGTCAAGGGCGGCTCGTTGGCCACCCCCCGGATGCCGTCCGTGCCGAACAGGCGCCCGCTCATGGGCGCGTCTGACTCGTTGCTGCGGGTCGAATCTCCACCGTCACGCTCACCGTCCGCCGGTCGACGGGATAGACCGAGTCCGGCAACGCCAGCCCCACGGTCTGGGTCACCGGTGCGCGGCGTCCCGAGACGTCGACCGGCAGCGTCTCGACCACCGTCCGCGCTTCGATTGTAGTGCGGGGGCCCTTGATCTCCACAGTGGCGGGATCGACCACAACCGGGCCCAGGACATGGTCGGCGGCCGGCCGGCCGTGGACCTGGGGTACCACCTGCACCGTCCGGGTGGCCGCCCGCGTCGTCCGCACCGTGGCCCAGGCGGGGGTCAATCGCGTCACGCGAACGCCGGGCGGCGCCTGCACGCTCTCGGGGACGAGATGCACGACGTTGTCGCCCTCGCGGAGCCCGCCGACGTCCACGCGGATGCGGACGGTGGCGGGACTGACCTGGGCCGCCGCCCAGCGGGTGGCCTGGAGCTGGACGTCCACCAGGTCGCGGCGCGGCCCCTCCAGCGTCAGCGGCCCCTCGAGGCCGACGTACTCGACCGGAACGGCCAGCGCGATCTCCCGGCGCTCGGCGCTGCCCACGAAGAACCACAGCCCGAGCGCGAGAAGGAGCGCCAGGAGCTTGAGCCGCCAGTGCTCGACGAGGCCGCGCAGCATCCCCTAGCCGCGGCTCCAGCGCCGCCGCAGCGCGCGGAGTCCGACGCGCTCGCCGCTCCGGCCCTCCGGCACGCCGAGCAGCTCGTTGAGGCGATGCCGGAGCGCGTCGGAATCGGCCACGGGCTCGATCCGTCCGGCCACGGCGATCGAGATCCCGCCCGTCTCCTCGGAGACCGTGAGCGCGATGGCGTCCGTCTCCTCGGCGATGCCGAGCGCGGCGCGATGCCGGGTACCGAGCGTGCGGCCGATCTGGGTATTGCGCGAGAGCGGCAGGAAGCAGCCGGCCGCCACCACGCGGCCGCCCTGGATGATCACGGCGCCATCGTGCAGCGGCGAGTACGGCAGGAAGAGGCTCGTCAGCAGGTCCGACGACACGAGCGCATCGAGCGCCACCCCGAGCTCGGCGAGCTGGCGCAGGCCGGTGGCCCGCTCGACCACCATGAGGGCGCCGATGCGCCGCGCCGCCAGGGAGTCGGCCGCACGCACGATCTCCTCCACCACCTGCGCGTGCTCCGCGCTGGCGGTGAGCCGCTGCAGCAGCGAGGCCTGGCCGATCCACCCCAGCGCCCGGCGCAGCTCCGGCTGGAACACGACCAGCAGCGCCACGACCCAGAACGACCAGAAGTGATCAAGTATCCACCCGAGACTCGTCAGCTCGACCGCCCGCGCCACCACCGCGGCCGCTCCCACCACGCCGAGGCCGATGGTGATCTGGACCGCGCGCGTCCCCCGGAACAGGGTCAGCACGCGATAGATCAGCGCGGCCACCACGACGATGTCGACGATGTCCCGCCACTGCAGCGCGCCGATCAGCCCGTTCACCGCACGACCTCGCGCCGCAGCCGCTCGGCGACCCTCACCGCGTCATGCGTCTCCGCCACGTCGTGCGTCCGGATCACCGCCGCCCCGTTGACCACCGCGATCGCGGTCGCCGCCAGCGACCCCGCCAGCCGATCCCCCGTATCCGGTCGATCCAGGATCGCCCCGATGAACGACTTGCGCGACACCCCCACACAGACCGGTCTCCCGAGCGAGCGCAGCGAGCCCAGCCCGACAAGCACGCGCGCATCCCACTCATGCCACGGCATGCCAACGTCCCGGAAAAAGCCGATGCCCGGATCAACGACGATCCGCCGCTCCGGAATCCCCGCCGCCCCCGCCCGTCGCAGCCCCTCCGCCAGGATCCTCTTGATGGACGCCACGGGAGCCGGCGAGGGCCGGCGCGGCAAGGCGGCGGGGCGTGGGCCCGGGTGACCCG
>JBKPRI010000081.1:0-18953 GCA_046734515.1 Candidatus Methylomirabilota bacterium
CGCGTGCGCCGTCACGCTGGCGAAGAGATAGTGGATAGTGGATTACGAAGAAGCTTCCCACGACGACGAGCCCGGAGGCCTGGAGATGCCTCGCGCTGCTCGCGACGCCCACGTTGACGAGGGCGATGGCCGGATCGCGGGAACATCCAAGTGGGAACGTGCATCCGGGCTTGACGTTCATGGCCTGGCACCTTGACGGCAAGGAGCGCGCCAGGTGGAAAGTCGAGCTTAGACCGGGGCGTTGGGGGACGGCACGCGTCGTGAGATCCCACCACGTCGTGTGATCCCGCACGATGGTGCGATTCCACACGTCAGGGCACCATCCGCGATCAGCGGGGTTGCGTGAGCGGGGAGTGGACCGCCGCTTCGTACTCGGCCAGGGCGGGGTAGGACCGGGAAATAGCACTAGAAGACGTCGCGCAGCAGGATGACCTCGTCGTACTCCCGCTCGAGATGATCGAGGAATTGGCCGAAGCCCGTCGGTGAGAAATCATCGGCACCGATGTGGAGGTCCGAAATGACGGCGAACGCTTGGCCGCCTCAGGTCAGATGGCGGGCTCGGCCGAACGCGTCCATGCGGCCCCAGCGGCCCGGGATGTCCAGCACCTGTAGCTCGCCCAACGCCTCAGGCAGGGCGGGATCGATGATCAGGTGGTCGCCGAGTGGATCGAGGCCCAACACGATGCGCAGCAACAGCAGTGGCGCGCCGGTAGCCCAGGCCTGAGGGCTGCACGCGGTCGGGTACTCGACGGGGTATTGGGTGACCGCGCGCGCGTAGCCGGCAAAGGCTTCGGGCAAACGGTGGTTGAACAGCTCGGCCGCCTCGAGGATCCCCATGGCGAGGCGCGCCGCCTCCTTCCGGTACCCGTAGCGCCACAGGCCCCACGCCACGATCGACGTGTCGTGGGGCCAAACCGTACCCACGTGATAGCCGAGCGGGTTGAAGGATCCCTCCCCTACCGCCATCGTGCGCACGCCCCACCCCGAAAACAGGGCGTCGCTCATCAGGTGACGCACGCAGCTTTCGGCCTTGCCCCGGTCGGCGATTCCGCTCCACAGCAGGTGGCCGATGTTGGAGGTCAGCGAGTCCACTTTGCGCTTGTCGCCATCGAGGGCCAGGGCGAAAAATTCGCGCTCTGGGATCCAGAACGCGTCGTTGAAATGTCTCTTGAGCTCCTCGGCTTCGCGCTCGAGCCGATCGGCCCAGGCCGGGTCCCCCCAAACCACGCGGGCCAGGCGTGCCGTCCGGTTCTTGGCGTCATAGACGTAGCCCTGTAGCTCGCAGGTGGCCAGCGGCGTGGATGCCACCGTGCCGTCCGCAAAGGCGATTGAGTCCCACGAGTCCTTCCAGCCCTGGTTCTCCAGCCCGGTTTCCGAGTTGCGCCGTTCATACTCCACGAATCCGTCACCGTCGCGGTCCCCCCAGCGATCAATCCAATCGATGGCTGCGCGCGCCTCATGCTCGAGCGAGAGGACCAGCGCGCGGTCGCCTGACCAGCGCTCATACTCGTCGAGCAGGATCAGAAACAGCATGGTGCTGTCCGCGGACCCGTAGTACGGCGAGTGCGGACGCTCCTCGAACGCGGTCAGCTCGCCCAAGCGGAGCTCGTGGAGGATCTTGCCTGGTTCCTCGTCGCGGAATGGGTCGAAGACGCGCGCTTGGACCAGGCCGAGTGTCCGCAACGTGGTCGACGCCAGCGCAGGTACGAATGGCAGCACCTGAAGGCTGGTGATCAGGCTGTCGCGCCCGAAGATGGCCATGAACCATGGCAGCCCGGCTGCCGGCAGGGCACCCGGAACGACTCCGGCATGGAAGCGCAACGCCGCGAGGTCCACGAGGCTGCGCCGGTACGTGCGCTCGAGCGGCGTCCGCACGGAGACCAGCTTGGGCGCGCCGGAGATCCACTCCTCGAGGTTCGCTTCCAGCTCGGGCCGCGGCTCGGTGCCGCCGTGATCCCGCTTTGGCTCTCTCGCGCCGACTCCGTTCCGGCGCGGCGCGATGTTGGAGATCGCCGTGACGTCGAGGCGGGTGCACCATCGGTGGTGGGGCGGGATCGCGATCCGGTAGACGAGGTCATCCTCACTCACTTGGGCGGGGCTGCTGCTGCTGATGACGGTCTTACGCTGAAACGTGCCGCGCCGGTAGCCCAGGGTCAGGCCGCCGTCCTCGACACGCCGAAAGAGCTGACCCTTCTTTCGCAAGTCGTGGTCTTTTACCTCGAAGAGGTCGGCGAAGTCCGCCGCCACCTCGAGGCGTACGATCAGCTCCACCGGCTGTTTGTCATGGTTCACCAAGGTCAGCTCTTCGTGAAAGCCGTCGCCCACCGAGCGCTGTCGCTGCACCGATAGACGAGAGTCCAGGTAGATGGTCCCTGTAGCCAACGCCAGGAAGAAGTTGACGCGGTAGTACGCCAGATCGTCGACGGACAGCAGCTTGGGGCGCAGATTGTTGATGGTGAGGACCCAGCGTGACAGAAACCGCGTGTCATCGCGGAACAGACCCAGGGTGTCGGTGTGCGAATCCTCGATGTCACCCCGGGCATCACTGACCACGAACTCGTTGCCATCCATGATGCTCACGGTGTCCGCGCGCATGGCTTAGCGTTCCTTTCGGGCACCGTCGTCGACCTGCAGGGCGCGCGCGGAGGCCGGTGGAGGATGGAACACCGCCTGCAGCTCTTGGACGACCCTGATGGCCAGAGCGGCGTCGCCCTCAACGTGCAAGCGCCCCTGGAGCGCCGCCACAATCGGGTTGAGCTCCCCGCGTCTGAACGCCGCCACCGTTTCCTCGCTGTCGCAGTGGAGGACTGCATCCGCGTCCTCGGCACCGGCCGCCGGCCTGCTTGAGGAAGTTCCGTCGTTGATCTCCAGCATCCGCGCCGGTTGGCCGCAGATGTCGAGCCGTAGTCGCGCCGACAACCCTGCCAGCGAGGTCACGGAGAGTGGCTGCGGGCCGGCCGCTTGCTCTGCCGGTCTCCCTGTTTCCATCCGGCGTTCCTCCTTGCTGACGACATCGCTGGGACGGAGCTCTCCCGCTGCGCCTTCGTGCAGCATCGGGGTGCAGAGGAGAAGTCGCGAGCGCGCGCGAGAGTCTCGTCGAGGTGCACTGCAGCATACATGCCGGCGAAGCCTCCGCCGTCCGCGTGTCAGATGAGCCCGTAGGCCTTCAGATGCTTTGCACTGCTCGAGACCAACCCGTGGACGATCGTGATCGTCGGAATTGCAAGGAACATCCCGGCCGGGCCGAACAAAGTCGCGCCGCTGATGACACCGCCCACAATGACGAGCGGATGGAGGCTGACGGCGCCCCCCAGCACGAGTGGCTCGTAGAGGACGTTCTTGAGGAGCTCGGCAAGCACGACGGCGACCACCACCCAGATGACGAACGTATCCGGCGTGACGAACGGTAGCAGGGGATGGACGTCTTCGGCCAGCAGCGCGTAGGCGAGCCCGCTCACCAGCGCCGCCGCGAACCCCATGTAGGGCACCACGTTGGTGGCGCCGGTGAAGATTCCGATCGCGATGGCCCATGGAAGAGGGACGCCGATGAGCGCCATCAGCACGCCAACCGTCAGCCCGAGCGCGCAGCACTCCAGGAAGATCCCGCGAACGTAGTTCCCCAGCGCCTGATCGACGTCGGCCAGCACGGCCAGCGCGGGCTCGAACAGGCGGTTGGGGACCACGCTGAAGATGCCGCGCTTCAGCCGGCCGGTGTCCCAGAGCAGGAACAGAAAGATCAGCGGCGCGACGATCCAGGCCGACAGGAGGTGGGCGAGTTCGCCCGGACCCGTCGGCGCCGGGGCCGCTGCCTCGTTCGTGCCCGCGCCGCCGGGCGTCTTGGACGCCGGCTCGGCGCGCGGGGTCTGTCGGCCGCGCAGCTCGAGCGCCTTGGCGTTGGCGCGCTCGTACTCGAGCAGCCGATCCGGGCGGACCGCCGCGGTGGCGCTTGGCGGCGTGCGGGCCGCGACGAGCTGCGCGTGTTCGTCACGCGTCAGCGCGAGGATCTCCCGGACCTCGTCCATCAACGGGTCGAGGTCGCGCTGCAGCACGCGGTACAGCTGGTTGCCGCGCGTCCACGACGGATCGAGGCCCATGAGGCGCTGGTAATGCTGGTTCAGCGCGTACAGCGCGCGGACGCGGAGCTCCAGGATCCCGACCTCGCTGGGCATCACGGCGCGAACGCTGTTGATGGTCACGAGTGCCACGAGCCCGAACGCGAGCAGGAGCAGCCCGACGGCCAGGCCGCGCGGCATCCGGTACCGCTCGAGGCGCGCCACCAGCGGGCGGCAGATGTAGGCGAGCAGACCGCCCACGAACGCCGGCACGATCAGCGTTCGGAGTCCCCACATCAGCACGACGGTCAGCGCGGCGGCCGCCGTCGCGATGAGGATACCGATCACGAGGCGGCCCGGTTGCGGCCGGGCGGCGGCCGTCGCGACTGGCCGTCCTGCGGTGGCTCGGAGCCGCCGGCGATCTCGACGTCGATCAACATCTGGAGCCGGCTGGCCATGACACCGGCCAGCCGGACGAGGATCTTGTTCGCCAGCACGGGCTGCTCGACGATCAGCGCTTCCAGATCGGACTTGCCGAGCGCGAGCAACGAGACCGGGCCGCGGGCCCGGACCGAATACCAGCGAATGACGTCCATCCCGATGGCGCCGGGCTCGTCGAACCAGGCCGGCGGCTCCAGCAGGGCCAGGGGAACGTCGCCGCCGCCCGGCTCGCGCCGCACGATCTCGACGCTCCCGCGCCGCACGATGAACATCGCGGCGGCGGGCTGGCCTTGCTGGCAGATGTACTCGCCGTCGGCATATTCGCGCTCGTGGACGATGCGCGCCAGGCGCCCCAGGTCTCGGCTCCCGAGATCCGCGAACAGACCGACCTGACCCAGGAACTCCACGAGGGTCCGGCGTCGCCCCGACACCGTCGCGTCCGGAGGCTGGAACAAGGCCCGGGCGCGCATCGCGGCGACGTCGGCCGCCGCGGCGTCGCTCCGCCGCGGCAGCAGCAGTCGCTTGAGGCCGGGAAAGCTCGCGGCGGCGCCGGCGGGGCTAGACATTGTCGGCCTCCGTCGAGCTGATGGAGCCGAGCGCCGCTCCCTGTCCCCAGCGCCAGCCCGTGATGTCCGGCATGTCGTCGCCGTGGCGCGCGATGTAGTGCTTGTGCTCCATCAGCTTGTCACGGATCGCTTGCTTCGCGTACGCGGCGCGCGTCCCGAGCTTCGGGACCCGGTCGATCACGTCCTCGACCAGGTGAAAGCGGTCGAGGTCGTTCAGGACGCACATGTCGAACGGCGTGGTCGTCGTCCCTTCCTCCTTGTAGCCGCGCACGTGCAGGTTGCGGTGACCGGCGCGGCGGTACGTCAGCCGGTGGATGAGCCAGGGATAGCCGTGGAACGCGAAGATGATCGGCTTGTCGGTCGTGAACAGCGTGTCGAAATCGCGATCGGACAGGCCGTGCGGATGGTCGCTTGCCGGCTGCAGCTTCATGAGGTCGACGACGTTGATCACGCGTACCTTGACCTCGGGGGCATGCTGGCGGAGCAGGTCCACGGCCGCGAGCGTCTCCAGCGTGGGCACGTCGCCACAGCACGCCATCACGACGTCGGGCTCACCGCCGCGGTCGTTGCTGGCCCACTCCCAGATGCCGAGCCCGGCGGTGCAGTGCCTCACTGCTTCGTCCATGGTGAGCCACTGCGGCGCCGGCTGCTTGCCGGCCACGACCACGTTCACGTAGTTGCGGCTGCGCAGGCAATGGTCGGTCACGGAGAGCAGGCAGTTGGCGTCCGGCGGCAGGTAGACGCGCACGACCTCCGCCTTCTTGTTCACCACGTGATCGATGAAGCCAGGGTCCTGGTGGCTGAAGCCGTTGTGGTCCTGGCGCCAGACGTGTGACGAGAGCAGGTAGTTGAGCGAGGCGATCGGCCGGCGCCACGGGATGCGATGGCAGACCTTCAGCCACTTGGCGTGCTGGTTGAACATGGCATCGATGATGTGAATGAACGCCTCGTAGCACGAGAAGAAGCCGTGCCGGCCGCTGAGCAGATAACCCTCGAGCCAGCCCTGGCACTGGTGCTCGCTGAGCATCTCCATCACGCGGCCGTCGGCGGCGAGATGATCGTCCCCGGGAACGGTGTCGGCGTTCCACGCACGGTTCGTGACGTCGAGGACGTCCTGCCACCGGTTCGAGTTGTTCTCGTCGGGACTGAACAGGCGGAAGTTTCGGGCGTCCATGTTCAGCTTCATCACATCACGGAGGAATTTCCCCATGACGCGCGTCGACTCGACCGCGACGGTCCCAGGGGCCGGCACCGCCACGGCATAGTCGCGGAAATCGGGCAGGCGCAGATCGCGCAGCAGCAGGCCGCCGTTGGCGTGCGGGTTGGCGCTCATGCGGCGCGTGCCGCGCGGGGCGAGCTCCGCCAGCTCCGGGCGTAACCGTCCGGTGTCGCCGAAGAGCTGCTCGGGCTTGTAGCTCTTCATCCACTGCTCGAGGATGCCCACGTGGGCCGGGTTCTCGTGCATCTCGCCCATCGGGACCTGGTGAGCGCGCCACGAACCCTCGGCACGCTTGCCGTCGATCTCCGGGGGACAGGTCCAGCCCTTGGGCGTGCGCAGGACGATCATGGGCCACCGCGGGCGGGCGTGGCGACCATCGCGCCGGGCCTCGGCCTTGATCCGGCGGATATCGGCGACGATGGCGTCGAGCGCCTCGGCCATCTGCTGATGCATCGCCGCCGGCTCGCTGCCCTCGACGAAATAGGGCATGTAGCCGTAGCCACGGAAGAGGTCGTTCAGCTCGTCATGGCTGATGCGGGCGAGGACGGTGGGATTGGCGATCTTGTAGCCGTTGAGATGCAGGATCGGCAGGACCGCGCCGTCCGTCAGCGGGTTCAGGAACTTGTTGGAGTGCCAGCTGGTGGCCAGCGGGCCCGTCTCCGCCTCGCCGTCGCCGACCACGCACGCCACGATGAGGTCGGGGTTGTCGAACGCCGCGCCATACGCGTGCGAGAGCGCATAGCCGAGCTCGCCGCCCTCGTGCATCGACCCCGGGGTCTCCGGCGCCACGTGGCTGGGAATCCCGCCGGGGAACGAGAACTGGGTGAAGAGCCGCTTCAGCCCTTCCTCGTCCTGCGAGATGTTGGGGTAGACCTCGCTGTACGTTCCTTCGAGATAGGCGTTGGCGACGAGGCCGGGCCCACCGTGCCCCGGCCCGGTGATGTAGAGCATGTCGAGGTCGTGCTGCTTGATCACCCGGTTGAGGTGGGCGTAGATGAAGTTCAGGCCGGGCGTGGTGCCCCAGTGCCCCAGGAGCCGCGGCTTGATGTGGTCCTTGGTCAGCGGCTTTTTGAGCAGCGGGTTGTCGTAGAGGTAGATCTGGCCCACCGACAGGTAGTTGGCGGCGCGCCAGTACGCGTCCATGAGCGCGAGCTCGTTGTCCGACAGCGGGCTTCCCATGATCAGCATCCTCCTTGCAGGCGGTCCGGACGTTGGAAGGCGTCGCCGTCGAGCATGGCGCTGTCGACGATGGCGCGAGCCTCGGCCACGATCGTGTCGAGGTGCGACTGGTCGACGAAACTCTCTGCGTAGATCTTGTAGATGTTCTCGGTGCCGGATGGCCGGGCCGCGAACCAGCCGCGCCGTGTGACGACCTTCAGCCCGCCAATCGGGGCGCCGTTGGCCGGGGCGCGCGTCAGCGTGGCGATGATGGGATCGCCCGCGAGTGCGGAGGCCTGGGCCGCCTCCGGCGACAGCTTCGCCAGCCGCGCCTTCTGCTCCGGCGTCGCCGGCGCGTCGATACGCGTGTAGAGCGGGTCGCCGAACTCGGCCGTGAGCGCGCGATAGTGCTCGCCCGGATCCTTGCCCGTGCGCGCCGTGATCTCGGCGGCGAGGAGGTCCATGATCGGACCGTCCTTGTCGGTGGTCCACACGGTGCCGTCGCGACGGAGGAAGCTGGCGCCGGCGCTCTCCTCGCCGCCGAAGCAGCACGAGCCGTCGAGCAGCCCGTGAACGAACCACTTGAAGCCTACCGGCACCTCGGACAGGGGGCGGCCGGCGGCCGCCACGACGCGGTCGATCATGCTGCTGCTCACCAGCGTCTTGCCGACTGCGGCGTGCGCCGGCCAGCCCGGGCGGTGCCTCAGCAGATAGCGGACCGCGACGGCCAGGTAGTGATTCGGATTCATGAGGCCGGCCGAGCGCGTCACGATGCCATGCCGGTCGGCATCGCAGTCGTTGGCGAAGGCGACGCGAAACCGATCTTTCAGCTCCACGAGCCGCGCCATGGCATGCGGACTCGAGGGGTCCATGCGGATCTTGCCGTCGTGGTCGACGGTCATGAACGAGAACGTCGGATCGAGCACGGGGTTCACGACCGCGATGTCGAGCCCGTAGATCGAGTTGATGGGCTCCCAGTACGGTTGGGCAGCGCCGCCGAGCGGATCCACTCCCAGCGTCAGCCCGGCGTCCCGGATAGCCGCCATGTCGACGACGCTCTCGAGATCGTGAACGTAGGGCAGGACGAAGTCTTCCTGGTGCGTGGTCGGCGACGTGATGGCTTGCGCGTACGGCACGCGCCTCACCGCGGCGTTGCCCTCGCGCAGCAATGCGTTGGCCCGCGCCTGGATCCACCGCGTTACGTCGGTGTCGGCCGGGCCGCCGTGAGGCGGGTTGTACTTGAAGCCGCCATCCTCCGGCGGGTTGTGCGACGACGTCACCACGATGCCGTCGGCCAGATGCTGCCGGCGATCGCGGTTGTGCACGAGGATCGCGTGCGAGATGACCGGCGTCGGCGTCACGCCGTGATCGCGCTGGATGACCGTGTCGACCCCGTTGGCGGCGAGCACCTCCAGCGCCGTGCGCTGGGCCGGCCCGGACAGGGCGTGAGTGTCCTTGCCCATGTAGAGGGGGCCGTCGATGGACTGACCACGCCGGTAATCGCAGATGGCCTGAGTGATCGCGAGGATGTGGGCCTCGGTGAAGGCGCCGGTCAACGACGAGCCGCGATGTCCGCTGGTGCCGAAGCTCACGAGCTGAGTCGGATCGCCGACGTCGGGCTTCCGCGCGTAGTACTCGCGCTCGAGCCGGCCGACGTCCACCAGCAGCGCCTTGGGCGCTGGTTTGCCTGCCAGGGGGGAGATCGTCATGCTGGCCTTCCTGGGTTCATTCGATCGGACACGGGCGGGCATTCCAGATATCCGCCGCGTACTTCGCGATCGTCCGGTCGCTGGAGAATTTTCCCGAAGCCGCCACGTTGAGGATGGCCTTGCGGGCCCAGCCCTTCGGGTCGGTGTAGAGCTGCTGCAAGCGGCCGTCCGCCTCGAGATAGGAGCCGAGGTCGGCCAGGTGCATATAATGGTCGCCCGCCGTCAGCAGCACCTCCCGCAGCGCCGCGACCACACCCCGCTCATCGCGGCTGAAGTCGTCGGAGAAGATCAGGTCGAGAGCGGCGCGCGTCTCAGCCTCGTGCTCGTAGTGCCAGCGAGGACTGTACCAGCTGCGGCTGCCGGCGACCTGCTCGGCCGTCAGGCCGAACAGGAAGAAGTTCTCCTCGCCCGCCTCCTGGGCCATCTCGATCGTGGCGCCGTCGCGGGTGCCGATCGTCAGTGCGCCGTTCATCATGAACTTCATGTTGCTCGTGCCACTGGCCTCGTAACCGGCCGTCGAGATCTGGTTGGAAACGTCGCTGGCCGGGATCAGGCGCTCGGCGAGCGACACGGAATACTCGGGCAGGAATACGACCTTGAGCCGGCCGCGCACGGCCGGGTCGTCGTCGATCGTCCGGGCGATGATGTTGAGAAGCTTGATGATGACCTTCGCCAGCCGGTAGGCCGGCGCCGCCTTGCCGGCGAAGAAGAACGTCCGCGGCGTCATCGCGAGCCTCGGGTTCTCGCGCAGGCGGTTGTAGACCACGACGATTCGCAGCGCGTTGAGCAGCTGCCGCTTGTATTCGTGGATTCGCTTGACCTGGCTGTCGAAGATCGTGTCGGGATCCACCGTCACGCCGGCCGCCGATCGCAGCCAGTCGGCCAGCCGATTCTTCGCCGCGCGCTTGGCCGCCCGAAACTCGTCGACCAAGCCGCCATCCTCGGCCAGGGGGGCCAGGCGCCGCAGCTGGCCCAGGTCGGTGATCCAGCCGTCGCCGATGGCGCCGGTGATCGTGCTCGCGAGCGCGGGATTCGCCAGCAGGAGCCACCGCCGCGGGGTGACCCCGTTCGTCTTGTTGTTGAAGCGCTCGGGGAATACGTCCGCCAGGTCCTTGACCGTCGTCGTGCGCAGGAGCTCGGAGTGGATGCCGGCCACGCCGTTGGTGCTGTGGGAGCCGACGATGGCGAGGTTTGCCATCCGGACTTTGCGTTCACCGCCCTCGTCGACGAGGCTCACACGCTCCACCCGACCGCCATCGCCCGGAAAGCGGCTCCGCACGTTGTCGAGCAAACGACGGTTGATCTCGAAGACGATCTCCCGATGGCGCGGCAGCAGCACCTCGAACCACGCGAGCGGCCATCGTTCCAGCGCCTCGGGCAAGAGGGTGTGGTTCGTGTAGGCCAGCGTCCGTTGCGTGAGGTCCCAAGCCTCGTCCCAGCCGAGGTGCGCGTCGTCGAGCAGGATGCGCATGAGCTCGGGAACCGCGAGCGCCGGGTGGGTGTCGTTCAGCTGGATCGCGACCTTCGCGGGGAGCGCGCTCCAGTCCGCGTTGGTCCGACGGAAGCGCCGCACCAGGTCCGCCAGCGAGCACGCCACGAGAAAGTACTCCTGCACGAATCGCAGGGCTTGCCCCATGCTCGTGGAGTCGTCGGGATACAGGACCCGCGTCAGCGATTCGGCGGTGAGGCGCTCGGCCAGCGCGCTCACGAACTCGCCGTGGCTGAACGCCTGAAAGTCGAACGACTCCGGCGCGGCCGCGGCCCACAGCCGCAGCGTGTTGATGGTCTTGCCGCCGTAGCCGACCACCGGGCGATCGAAGGGCAGCCCGATCAGGGTCGACGGCCGGCCGACGACGGGACGCAAGGTCCCCGCGCTCACCTCGAACGAGCAGTTCAGCGGGATCTCGACCCTGTCGTCCGGACGCGGGACCTCCCATGGGTCCGGCCGGCGCAGCCAGTTGTCCGGTTGCTCGCGCTGCCAGCCGCTCTCGACGGTCTGCTTGAAGATGCCGTATTCGTACCGCAGCCCGTAGCCCATGGCGGGCAGCTGCATCGTCGCCATGGAGTCGAGGAAGCACGCCGCCAGCCGCCCGAGCCCACCGTTGCCCAGGCCGGCGTCAGGCTCCTGCTCGATGAGCCCCAGCCAATCGAGACGTTCGGCGGCGACGACACGCTGCACTTCGCGATCGAGCAGCAGGTTCATGATGTTATTGGCGAGCGAGCGCCCGATGAGGAACTCCATCGACAGGTAATAGACGCGCTTGGGATTCCGGCGCTCGTACGTCTTCTCGGTGAGCACCCACCGCTGGGACAGGACGTCCCGCACGGCATGGGCCACGGCCTCGTAGCGCTCTCGCGCGCTGACCACGGCGGGATCGACGACGTTGTCGAACAGGAGATGGCGCTCGTAGAGCGCGTCGGCCGTTCCGGTGAACTGGATCGGACCGCACCCGTACTGCTCGAGAAGCGTCTGGGTGGCCGGGCGGCTACTCATGGTGCGCTCCGGCGCAGGCGCGGGCCGAGCGACTCGCGGAAGCGCACAGCCTCCCACACCGCCGATTTCGGATCGAGAAAGAAGCGCTCGCAGAAGACGGCGTCGAGCAGCAGCATGCCCAGCGCTCGCTCCAGTCCGATGGCTGTCATCAATGGCTCTCCCCGTGCTCCCGGGCAGACGCTGTGTGCATCCAAGCTGCCAAATGGTGAACCGTCGGCGATTGTGAACATTGCGGTGGCGGCGGCGTCGGTCGGACAGCCGGTGGGGCGGGCGACGTGCAGCGCCGCACACCGGCGTGCAATCTCGCACGATCGTGTGCGGGTATCAGCGCGGCGTCCGGAGACGGTCGTTCGTCAGCGCGCGGTGAACGTGAGCTCGACGACGCCCTGGTCGACCGTGCGTTCCCGTACCTCGCCAAGCCGGCAGATCAGGTTCAGCATTCGCTGGTTGCTTCCCAGCACCCAGGCGCGAAAACGCGTGATGCCGTTGTGACCGGCGGCCCGGAGCAGCTCGCGAAAGAGGACGGTCCCAAGCCCGCGGCTTTGCCAGGCGTCCTGGACCACGAAGGCGACCTCAGCGCGGCCTGCGTCGCAGAGCGCCTCGTAACGCGCGACGGCGATCAGGACCTCGGGATCGTCGGGGGCCTCCGCGACGAGCGCGAGCCGGCGAACGTGGTCGACGTTCGCCAGAAAGTGCGCCCAGTTGGGAGGTAGCCGGCGCATCAGGGTGAAGAATCGCTGATAGCGCGCATCCTCGCCCAGCCGATCGTAGAGCTCGACGAGTCGCGACTCATCGTCGGGACGGATCGCGCGCACTCGAATTCGGGTTCCGTCCCGCAGCCTGACCTGACGTGAGAGGCCCGCGGCGATCTCGCGGTTCAGCGCGCGGTTCATTACCAGATACCCCACGCTAGTCGCGGGTCTCGAACTCGAGCCGACAGATCCGGTCATCGAGCAGCCTTGCGAGGGAGGCCAGCTCCTGGCCCGGCACGCGAAGGAGCGCGTCGATCTCGTGCGCGGTCAATTGAACTCCGAGCGCCACGCAGGCGCGCGCGGGGTGTCCGAAGAAGTCGCGTCGAAAGGTTGCATCCGTGAGCAGGCGACCCAGCGTTCGTTCCACGTCCTTTTGGCTCATGCCCTCGGGCACCGGCAAACATCGCACCAAGCGCTGGCCCCGTGTCCAGCAACGTTCTGGTGTCGCCTCGCACCTCAACGTGTGAATTCACACGCCGGCGTGGGTGGACCAACATTCCGCGCGCAACGGCCGTGAATTCGCCTCATTCGTCGCGATGTTGCCGTTTGGCGTACCCCGTGCACAGGGCACCACGCGGAGGACGCTCCGTGATGACTGACCAGCGCTCACTGTTCGCGGCCGTCGTGCTCGCTGCGGTTCTCTCCGGCTGCGGGGGTCCGTCCCGCGCCGCAACGCCGCCGCCGCCCGCGACGGTCGTGGTCGAAGCGGTCGTCGAGCAGGACGTGCCGGTCTCGGCGGAGTGGGTCGGCACGCTGGTCGGCTACGTCAATGCCCAGATCCGTCCGCGGGTCAGCGGCCACCTGGTGAGCCAGAACTACAGAGAAGGCACGCCCGTGAAGGCCGGCGACCTCCTCTTCCAGGTCGATCCGCGGCCGTTCCAGGCGGCCCTCGATCAGGCCGAAGCCAATCTGCTGCAGGCGCAGTCTCAGCTGAGTCAGGCCAAGGCGCAGGTCACTGCCAGCGAGGCGCAGGTCGAGCAGGCGCTCGCGAAGGTGGCCCAGAGCGAAGCGGACGTCGCGCGCGCGCAGGCCGATCAGCGTCGAACGGAGCTGGACGTCGGCCGCTACACCCCGCTGGCCCAGCGCGGCTCGGTCAGCAAGCAAGAGCTCGACAATGCGGTCCAGAACAACCTCGCGAACGTGGCGGGAGTCGCCGCGGCCCGAGCCGCGGTGCAAAACTCCCAGGCCAACGTGGCGAATACGCGGGCGGCGCGCGAAAAGGCCCAGGCCGACGTGAAGACCCAGGAAGCCAACATCGCGGCCGCCCGGGCGGCGCTCGCCACCGCCAGGCTCAATCTCGGCTACACGCGAGTGCTGGCGCCGATCACGGGCGTGGCCGGCTTCCGCGGAGCCAACATCGGCGACTACGTCGGGCCGAACGATCAGAACGCGCTCACGACGGTTTCGCAGCTGGATCCGATCTATGCCGAATTCCCGATCAGCGAGCAGCGGGCGCTGGCGGTGTTCCGGCGCTGGAACGCCGATCCGGGCGCGCCACGCGACCTCGAGCTGGAGCTGATTCTTGCCGACGGCACCGCGTATCCGGCCAAGGGGCGCGCAGCCGCACTGGATCGCCAGGTCGACGTGACCGCCGGCACCGTGCTGGCGCGCGGGGTGTTCCCCAATCCGGGCAACGTGCTGCGTCCGGGTCAGTACGCCAAGGTCCGTGCGCTCGTCGAGACGAAGAAGAGCGCGCTGACCGTGCCCCAGCGCGCCGTCCAGAACGTGCAGGGCACCTATCAGGTCGCGGTGATCCGGCCAGACGAGACGGTGGACGTGCGGCCGGTGAAGCTCGACGGCCGGAGCGACACGCGCTACGTGGTGGCCGAAGGGCTCAAGCCCGGCGAGCGCGTGATCGTCGAGGGTGGCGATCGCGTGCGGCCTGGACAGAAGGTGCGCATCGCGCCGACGGCGCCGGCTCACGCCGGCGCGGGGAAGTAGGAGCCTGTCATGGCCAAATTCTTCATCAACCGGCCGATCGTCGCGATGGTCATCGCCATCCTCACGGTCATCATCGGTGTCGTGGCCCTCGTGCAGCTGCCGATTGCCCTGTATCCCGAGATCGCGCCGCCCGAAATTCTTTTGACCGCGCGCTATCCGGGCGCCGACGCCGTCACGCTGGAGCAGTCAGTGGCGACGCCGATCGAGGAGCAGATGAGCGGCGTCGACAAGATGCTGTACATGTACTCCCTCAATCAGGGCAGCGCGCAGCAGACCGAGCTGCGGGTAGCCTTCGACGTCACCACCGATCCCAGCGTGGACCAGGTCCTGACGAACCTGCGCTACTCGCAGGCAGCCTCGCAGCTGCCGGGAGACGTGGTGAACCAGGGGGTGACGGTGAAGAAGTCGGTCGCCAGCCCGCTGGGCGTCTTCGTGCTGTACTCGCCGAAGGGCACGTACGACCCGCTGTTCCTCGCCAACTACGGGTACGTGAACATCAACGACCCGATGACCCGCGTGCCGGGTGTCGGCCAGGTCATCATCTTCGGCCCTTCGAAGTACGCCGTGCGCGTGTGGGTCAACCCGGACAGGCTGGCCAAGCTCGACATCACCGTCAACGAGATCGCCACCGCGCTGCAGGCCCAGAACACGGTCAACCCGGCGGGCCAGCTCGGCGGCGACCCGGCCCCATCCGCGCAGGAGTTCACCTTCACCGTGCGGGCCCAGGGCCGCCTGGCGAGCCTGGCGGAGTTCGAGAACGTCGTGGTCCGGGCCAAGCCGGACGGTTCATTCGTGCGCCTGAAGGACGTCGGGCGCGTGGAGCTGGGCGCGCAGAACTACATCCGGCGCGGTCGGCTGAACGGCAAGCCCGCCGTCATCGTCGCCATCTACCAGCTGCCCGGCTCGAATGCCCTCGAGACGATGCGCGGCGCCACCAAGCTCATGGACGAGATGAAGGCGAAGTTTCCCGCCGACCTCGACTACGTGACGGCGCTCGACACCACGCTGGCGGTGAGCGAGGGCATGCACGAGATTGTCAAGACCCTGGTCGAGGCGCTGATCCTCGTCGTCATCGTGGTCTTCATCTTCCTCCAGGGCTTCCGGGCCACGCTGATCCCGACACTGGCAGTGCCGGTGGCTCTGGTCGGCACCTTCATGGTCTTCCCGCTGCTGGGCTTCTCCATCAACACGCTGTCGTTGTTCGGGCTCGTCCTGGCCATCGGCCTGGTGGTGGACGACGCCATCGTGGTGGTGGAGGCCGTGGAGCATCACATCGAGAAGGGGCTGTCACCGCGCGATGCCGCCTTCAAGGCGATGGAGCAGGTGTCCGGTCCCGTGGTGGCGATCGCGCTCATCCTGGCCGCCGTCTTCATCCCGACGGCCTTCATCCCGGGCATCACCGGCCGCATGTACCAGCAGTTCTCGGTCACGATCGCCGTGTCCGTCCTGCTCTCGGCCTTCAACGCGCTGACGCTGAGCCCGGCCCTGTCCGCGCTGCTGCTGCGACCGCGCAAGGAGATGCGGGGGCCGCTCGGCGCCTTCTTCCGCGGCTTCAACCGCTGGTTTGCCCGCGCGACCGATGGCTACGTGGGCGCGTGCGGACACCTGATCCGCAAATCGGCGTTCTCGATGATCCTGCTCGTCGTGGTCGCCGGCTTCGCCGGCCTCGTCGCCACCCGGATTCCGGGCGGCTTCGTGCCCGAGGAGGACCAGGGTTACCTGTATGTGAACGTCCAGCTCCCGCTGGCCGCGTCGCTCGACCGCACGGCGGCGGTGAGCGACAAGCTCGACGAGATCTTCAAGACGACGCCGGGCGTCAAGTACTACACCGGCATCGCCGGGTTCAGCCTCCTGAGCCTGGTGACCACGACCTACAACGGCTTCTACTTCATCACGCTTGACGATTGGGCCGAGCGGAACAAGCACGGGCTCACCGCCGATGTGATCATGCAGCGGCTCAACGTGAGGCTGGCCGGCGTGGCCGAGGCGCAGGCGTTCGCGTTCTCGCCGCCCGCCATCCCGGGCATCGGCACGTCGGGCGGCGTGACGTTCATGCTGGAGGACCGCTCCGGTGGCGACCCCGCGTTCCTGGCCCAGAACACCGAGAAGTTCCTGGCCGCCGCGCGCAAGCGCCCCGAGTTCGCGCTGCTGTTCACGACGCTCCTGCCGAGCACGCCGCAGTACTTCGCCGAGGTCGATCGGGACAAGGCGCTCAAGCAAGGCATCCCGCTCGCCTCGGTGTACCAGGCCCTGCAGACCTTCCTGGGCGGCGCGTTCGTGAACTACTACAACGAGTACGGTCGCGTCTGGCAGGTCTACGTCCAGGCCGAGGGCGAATTCCGTACGCGGCCGGAGAACGTCGGGCAGTTCTACGTCCGTAACGCGGCGGGGCAGCCGGTCCCGCTCTCCACGCTGGTCACCATGCGCGAGGTGAACGGGCCGGAGTTCACCACGCGGTTCAATGAGTACCGCGCGGCGCAGATCAACGGCATCGTGATGCCCGGCTACAGCACGCGGCAGGCCATGCGCGCGCTCGAGCAGGTGTTCGCCGAGACGATGCCCCGCGGCATGGGGTTCGACTACGCGGGGATGTCGTTCCAGGAGAGGGTGGCCGAGGAAGGGATCCCGCCCGCCGCGGTCTTCGGCTTCTCGCTGCTGGTCGTGTTCCTGCTGCTGGCCGCGCAGTACGAGAGCTGGAAGCTGCCGTTCGGCGTCCTGATCGGCACGCCGATCGCGGTGTTGGGCGCGGTCGGCGCGCTGTGGGTGGGGCATCTGGAGCTGGATGTCTTCTCCCAGATCGGCCTGGTCATGGTGATCGGCCTGGCGGCCAAGAACGCGATCCTGATCGTGGAGTTCGCCAAGGAGGAATACGAGCGCGGCACCCCGCTCGTGGAGGCGGCGCTGGCGGCGGCCCGCTTGCGGCTGCGGCCCATCCTCATGACGGCGTTCGCGTTCATCCTGGGCGTGTTGCCGCTGGTGCTGTCCACCGGAGCGGGCGCCAACTCCCGGCGCATCCTGGGCGCCACGGTGCTGGGCGGCATGCTGGCGGCGACCGCGATCGCCATCTTCGTCATCCCGGTGACGTTTTACGTGAGCGAACGGCTCGGCCGGCGGCGCGCCAGCATGGCGACGCCCGTGGCGCTGCCGGCGCCGATCGCCGGCGGAAAGGACATCGAATCATGACCCGATCGGCAAGCGCGCGCGTCATCGCCGCGGTGCTGGCCGGCGCCCTGCTCGGCGGCTGCGCGCTCGGCCCGAACTACGCGCGCCCCGCTGTCGTGCAGCCGCCGAGCTTCCGCGGCCAGGCCACCGCCGAAGCGGCCTCGCTGGCAGACGCGCCGTGGTGGGAGGCCTTCCAGGATCCGGCGCTGCAGGCTCTCATCGTGGAGGCGATCCGCCAGAACTACGACGTGCGCATCGCCGCCGCGCGTGTGCAGGAGGCCCGCGCCAACCTCAGGGTGGCGCGCTCCGATCTCTTTCCCTCGCTCGACTACACCGCCAATGTGGGCCGGGCCCGGCTCCCGCTCGGCGGCCTGAACCTTCCCGACGGACGCGACCACAAGACGGACGACTTTTTCGTCGGCTACATGACGATGTCGTGGGAGCTGGACATCTGGGGCCGGGTGCGGCGCTCCAACGAGGCGGCCCGGGCCACGCTGCTCGCCACCGAGGAGGCGCGGCGTGCCATCTGGCTCACGCTGCTCAGCGATTTGGCCCAGGGGTACTTCGAGCTCCTCGCGCTGGACGTGCAGCTGCAGATCGCCCGCGACAGCACGCGGGCGTACCAGGGCACGTACGACATCTTCCTCGATCGCTTCGAGGTCGGCACGGCCTCGCAGCTGGAGACGTCGCGCGCCCTCGGCGCTCTCGGCGGGGCGCAGGCCACCATCCCGCAACTCGAGAGCCAGATCGTCGCCAAGGAAAACCAGCTCAGCATCCTGCTCGGCAAGGCGCCGGGCCCGATTCCTCGAGGCCGGCCGATGTACGCGCAGCCGATCACGCCGGCGGTGCCGGCCGGGTTGCCCTCGGCCCTGCTGGAGCGACGCCCTGACTTGCGGCAGGCCGAGCAACAGCTGGTGGCCGCCAACGCCAGGATCGGCGTCGCCAAGGCCGAGTTCTTCCCGAAGCTCAGCCTGACCGCGCTCTTCGGTGCGGCGAGCCCGGAGCTGTCGGCGCTCACGGGCGGGGGCGCGACGGTCTGGGCAGTGGCCGGCATGCTCAGCGGGCCCCTCTTCAATGCCGGCCGCACGACGGGGCGCTACCGTGCGTCCATCGCGCAGTGGGAGCAGTCCCGCCTGCAGTACGAGCAGTCCGTGCTCATCGCGCTGCGTGAGGTGTCCGATTCTCTCACCGCGCTCGGGAAGCTGAGCGACGCCGAGGCCGGCCAGGACGCGGCCGTCAAGGCGCTCCAGGCCGCCGTCGCGCACGCGACGGACCGCTACCGGCAGGGACTGGCCGGCTACTACGAGGTCCTCGAGGCCCAGCAGCAGCTCTATCCTTCGCAGACCACGCTCGCGCAGATCCGGCGCAACCGGCTGGTCGCGTACGCCCAGCTCTACAAGGCGCTCGGGGGCGGGTGGAACCTGAACGATGCGCAGTGGACGGGGCCGCAGGCGGAGGG
>JBKPRI010000082.1:0-18032 GCA_046734515.1 Candidatus Methylomirabilota bacterium
CACCACCCGCTCCCGCGCCGCCGGCTCCGCCGCCGCCCGCACCACCACCACCGCCACCTCCGCCGCCACCGCCTCCGCCGCCCTTAGCCAGGAGGATGAAGCCGTCTGCGCTGTTCTTGCTGTCGAGTGACCATGTGGGGTCGAGCGGTTGGGCGTGGGCGACGGGGGCCGGCGCGGCGACAAACATCGCCAGACTCACGGCGAGCGCGGTCTGGATCAGCGACGTTCGGATGCGAGCCGCGACCGACATCGCCGCAGAGGTGAAGCAATCACCGGGCCGTCGAGCCGCGGGAGCGTCGTTCTAGCGGACGGCGGCGATCTCCTCCACGATCCGGCGTGCCGCCGCGACGGGATCCGGCGCGGCGGTGATCGGACGCCCGACGACGAGATAGTCGGCGCCGGCGGCGACCGCGGCGCCGGGTGTCGCGGTCCGCAGCTGGTCATCGTCGCGATCCACCGGGCGAATCCCCGGCGTGACGATCACCCACGCGCGGCCGAGCGCATTGCGCAGCAGACGGAGCTCGCGGGGCGAGGCCACGCAGCCGTCGAGCCCGGCGGCGCGCGCCTGGTCGGCCAGCCGGAGCACGTGCGCCTCGACGCTGGCAGTCACGCCCACCTCCGTCTCGAGCGCGCGGCGATCGAGGCTCGTCAGCACCGTCACACCGATCACCAGCGGGCGCGGCACCGCGAAGTCCTTGGATGCCCGGGCGGCGGCCTCGGCCGCGGCGCGCAGCATCGCGGCGCCGCCCGAGGCGTGCACGTTCAGGACGAACACCCCGAGGCGCGTGGCCTCGCGCACGGCGCCGGCGACGGTGTTGGGGATGTCGTGGTACTTCAGGTCGAGGAAGACGCGGAAGCCGCGCTTGAGCGCGCGCTCCACGGCCACGGGGCCGGCCGCGGTGAAGAGCTGGTTGCCGATCTTGCAGCCGCCGACCTCGCCGGTCAGCCGATCGAGCAGCGCGTCGGCCTCGTCGAGCCGCTCGACGTCGAGCGCCACGAAGACCCGGTCACGAGGCGTCGTCTCACTCATCGGCGTGGTACTCCTGCAGGCTGCGCACCTGGTGCTCGCCCTTGAGCAGCGCCTCGATCGCGCCGATGGCGGCCTGCGCGCCGTCCACCGTGAGGTAGTAGGGGATGTTGTGGTTCACCGCGGTGCGGCGGATGAGGTACGAGTCCTTGCGCGCGCGTCCGTCCTCCGGCGTGTTGAAGACCAGCGCGATGTCGCCGCGCTTCATCAGGTCGATGACATTCGGCCGGTAGCCCTCGGCCACCTTGTGGATCAGCTCCACCGTCATGCCCTGACGCTCCATCACGCGCGCGGTGCCGGCGGTGGCCACCAGCGAGAAGCCCATCTCGACCAGCCGGCGGGCCAGGGACGACGCGGCGCGCTTGTCGCGGCTCTTCACCGAGACGAAGATCTTGCCGGAGGTCGGCAGGCTCGAGCCGGCGGCGATCTGCGACTTGAGGTACGCCTTGCGGAAGTCACGGTCCAGGCCCATGACCTCGCCGGTCGACTTCATCTCCGGCCCCAGCACCACGTCGACGCCCGTGAACTTGATGAAGGGGAACACCGACTCCTTCACCGCGATGTGACGCAGCTCGCGCTCCTCGATGGCCGCGAAGGCGGCCACGCTCTCGCCCAGCATGGCGTGCGTGGCCACCTTGGCCAGCGGCACGCCGATGGCCTTGGAGACGAAGGGCACCGTGCGCGAGGCGCGAGGGTTGACCTCCAGCACGTAGATCACGTCGTTGCGGATGGCGAACTGCACGTTGATGAGGCCCACCACGCCGAGCGCCTTGGCCATGGCCTTGGTCTGCGCGCGCAGCGTGCGGATCTGGGTCTCGTCGAGCGAATACGGCGGCAGCGCGCAGGCGGCGTCGCCGGAGTGCACGCCGGCCTTCTCGATGTGCTCCATCACGCCGCCGATCACCACGCGCTCGCCGTCGGACACCGCATCGACGTCGATCTCGAGCGCGTCTTCCAGGAACTTGTCGATCAGGATCGGGTGGTCGGGGGCGACGTGCACGGCCTCGCGCACGAACTGCACGAGGTCCTGCTCGTCGTGCACGATGCGCATGGCCCGGCCGCCCAGCACGTACGACGGCCGCACCAGCACCGGATAGCCGATGGTGGACGCGATGCCGCGCGCTTCCTCGAACGAGCGCGCGGTGGCGCCGGCCGCCTGCTGCAGGCCCAGCTCGGTGATGAGTGCGTTGAAGCGCTGGCGGTCCTCGGCCCGGTCGATGGCGTCGGGCGAGGTGCCGAGGATCGGCGCGCCCGCCTCGCGCAGCGGCACCGCGAGCTTCAGCGGTGTCTGGCCGCCGAACTGCACGATGAGGCCGAGCGGCCGCTCCTTCTCGACGATGTTCAGCACGTCCTCGAGCGTGAGCGGCTCGAAGTAGAGGCGGTCGGACGTATCGTAGTCCGTCGACACCGTCTCCGGGTTGCAGTTGACCATGATCGCTTCGACGTCGCGCTCCTTCAGCGCGTAGGCCGCGTGGACGCAGCAGTAGTCGAATTCGATGCCCTGGCCGATGCGGTTGGGCCCGGAGCCGAGGATGACGACCTTGCGGCGCGCCGAGGGCGGCGCCTCGTCCTCCTCCTCGTAGGTCGAGTACAGGTACGGGGTGTGGGCCACGAACTCCGCCGCGCACGTGTCCACCGTCTTGAAGGTGGCGCGGATGCCGTGCGACAGGCGCAGCGCGCGGATCTCCAGCTCCCTGGTGCCGGTCAGCACGGCGATGCGCCGGTCGGCGAAGCCGAGCTGCTTGGCGCGGCGCAGGGTCGCGGGATCGGTGAGCGCCTCGCGCGCGATGTCGGCCTCGAACGCCACGATCTCGCGGATGTTGTCGAGGAACCACGGGTCGATCTTCGACAGCGCGTGGATCTCGGCCGTCGTCAGGCCGGCGCGGTAGGCCTCGCCGACGGCGAACAACCGGTCGGGGTTCGGCACGCGGAGCAGGTGCTTGAGCTCGTCGCCCGCGACGGCGCTCTCGAGCGCGAGCCCCCAGCGGTCCTGCTCGAGCGAGCGCACGGCTTTCTGCAGGGCCTCCTTGAACGTGCGCCCGATCGCCATGACCTCGCCGACCGATTTCATCTGGGTGGTCAGCGTGCGGTCGGCCTCGGGGAACTTCTCGAAGGCCCAGCGCGGAATCTTGACCACGCAGTAGTCCAGCACGGGCTCGAAGGAGGCCGGCGTCTCCCGCGTGATGTCGTTGCGGATCTCGTCCAGGCGATAGCCCACGGCCAGCTTGGCGGCGATCTTGGCGATCGGAAAGCCCGTGGCCTTGGAGGCCAGCGCCGAGGAGCGGCTCACGCGCGGATTCATCTCGATTACGACCAGCCGCCCGTCGTCGGGGTTGATCGCGAACTGGATGTTGGAGCCGCCCGTCTCCACGCCGATCTCGCGAATGATCGCGACGGCGGCGTCGCGCATGAGCTGGTAGTCCTTGACGGTCAGCGTCTGGGCCGGCGCCACCGTGATCGAGTCGCCCGTGTGCACGCCCATGGGATCGACGTTCTCGATCGAGCAGATGATGACGACGTTGTCGGCGAGGTCGCGCATGACCTCGAGCTCGAACTCCTTCCAGCCGATCACCGACTCCTCGATGAGCACGCTGCCGACGGGCGACATCTGCAGACCCCAGCGCACCGCGCTCTCCAGCTCCTCGGGGTTGTAGGCGATGGAGGCGCCGGTGCCGCCCAGCGTGAACGACGGCCGGATGAGCGCCGGATAGCCGGTCGTGCGCACGACGTTCTTGGCGTCCTCCACCGATCTGGCGTACCCCGAGCGGGGCAGCGCCAGGCCGATGCGCTCGATGGCGGCCTTGAAGAGCTCGCGGTCCTCGGCCTTCTTGATCGCCGGGATCTTGGCGCCGATGAGCTCGACGCCGAAGCGCTCCAGCGTGCCGTCCTCGCTGAGCGCGACGGCGAGGTTGAGCGCGGTCTGGCCGCCCAGCGTGGGCAGCAGCGCGTCCGGCCGCTCGCGCTCGATGATCTTGGCCACGAACTCCGGCGTGAGCGGCTCCACGTACGTGCGGTGGGCCATCTCGGGGTCGGTCATGATGGTGGCCGGGTTCGAGTTCACCAGCACCACCTCGAAGCCTTCCTCGCGCAGCGAGCGGCAGCCCTGCGTGCCCGAGTAGTCGAACTCGCAGGCCTGGCCGATGACGATCGGCCCCGAGCCGATGATGAGGATCTTGTGGAGGTCGGTGCGCTTGGGCACTTACTCCTCGACGAGCCCGTAGACCACGGAGGTCTCCGGCGCGGCTTCCTCGCGCTTGTAGAGCACGTCGTCGAGCCGGCCGGCGCCGACCCAGACCACCTGGCCGTCGCCCCACAGCTGCTCACCGAGCACGCTCATGCGCTTGTCCACCCGTTCGCGGATGGCCTTGGCCTCCAGCGAGGCCTCGCTCTGCGCGGTGAAGGACGCCCAGTCCGGCTTCTGGCCGGCGCCCTCGACCTTGCGATACGAGATCAGGTACTTCGGCATGGGTCGGGTCAGCCTCCCGTGGGCGTGTTCGTCGACGCCATCAGCTCGGTGAACCTCCCGAAGAGATAGTTCGCGTCGTGCGGTCCCGGCGAGGCCTCGGGGTGGTATTGCACGCAGAACACCGGCAGCTCCCGATGGCGCAGCCCCTCGCAGGTTCCGTCGTTGAGGTTGACGTGACTGGGCTCCCAGCCGCGGCCGGCCAGCGAGGCGGGATCGACGGCGAAGTTGTGGTTCTGCGACGTGATCTCCACGCGCCCCGTCGCCAGGTCCTTCACCGGATGATTGGCGCCGTGATGGCCGAACGACAGCTTGTACGTGCGGCCGCCGGCGGCGAGTCCGAGGATCTGGTGGCCGAGGCAGATGCCGAAGATCGGAACCTTGCCGAGGAGGCCGCGCACGGAGTCCACGAGGTAGGGGACGCCTTCCGGATCGCCGGGCCCGTTGGACAGGAACACGCCGTCGGGCTTCCGCTCGAGTACGCCCTCGGCCGGCGTGTCGGCCGGCACCACGGTCACCTCGCAGCCCGCCGTGCGGAGCTGGCGCAGGATGTTCAGCTTGATGCCGGCGTCGTAGGCGACGACACGGAAGCGCCCCGGCGGCGGCGTGACGTAGCCGCGTTCGAGCTTCCATTCGCCCTCGCTCCAGCCGAACGGCTCGGCGACCGTGACCTCCTTGACCATGTCGCGCCCGACGATCTGTGGGAGCGCGCTCGCGCGCTCCCGCAGGCGCTCGACGTCGCGCTCCACGCTGGAGACGATCCCGTCCTGCGAGCCGTGATCGCGCAGGTGGCGCGTGAGCGCGCGCGTGTCGATGCCCTGCAGCCCGACGATGCCGTGGGCCTTGAGGTAGTCGTGCAGGCTGATGCGGCCGCGCCAGGACGAGGGGTAGGCCGAGGCCTCCTTGACGATGAGACCGTTGACCCAGGGCCGGCGCGACTCGACGTCCTCGTCGTTGAGCCCGTAGTTGCCGATCATCGGGTAGGTCATCGTCACGATCTGTCCGCGATAGGACGGATCGGTGAGGATCTCCTGGTAGCCCGACATGGCGGTGTTGAAGATGACCTCGCCGCTCGTCTCGCCCTCGGCGCCGAGCGCCTGGCCGCGGAAGAGCCGGCCGTCGCGAAGGACCAGCAGCGCCTCTTTCACTCCCATGCCACATGGCCTCCCACGATGGTCTTCCACGGCCGGCCCGTCACCGTCCAGCCGCCGAACGGCGTGTTGCGGCTTCTGGACACGAACTTCGTGGGATCGACGGTCCACGAGGCGTCGGGATCGAGCAGCGTGAGATCGGCCGGCGCGCCCGCGGCCAGGTTGCCGCCGGGCAGGCCGAGCAGCCGCGCCGGGTCACGACTGAGCCGCGCCACCAGCGTGGCCAGCGGCAGTGTTCCCGGGCGGACCAGGCGGTCCAGCAAGAGACCCACCGCGGTCTCCAGCCCCACGATCCCGAACGCCGCACGATCGAACTCGCCTTCCTTCTCGCTCACCGCGTGGGGGGCGTGATCGGTCGCGATGCAGTCGATGGTGCCGTCGATGAGGCCTTCGAGCAGCGCCTCGGTGTCGCGCTTGCTGCGCAGCGGCGGGTTCATCTTGGTGTTGGCGTCGAAGCTGCGCACGGCCTCCTCGGTGAGAAGCAGGTGGTGCGGGGTAACCTCGGCGGTGATCTTCACGCCGCGGGCCTTGGCGTCGCGCACGAGCCGCACGGCGCCCGCCGTCGAGAGGTGGGCGATGTGAACGTGCGCGCCGGTCAGCTCGGCCAGCAGGATGTCACGCGCGACGATGATGTCCTCGGCCGCCGCCGGCGCGCCGGGCACGCCGAGCTCGGTGGACACGACGCCCTCGTTCATGGCCGCGCCCCTGGAGAGGTGATGGTCCTCGGCGTGGCTGATCAGCGGCGTGCCGAACGGCAGCGTGTACTCCATCGCGCGCCGGTAGAGCGCGGCGTTCATCACGCACTTGCCGTCGTCGGAGAAGGCCACGCAGCCGGCCTCGGCGAGCTCGGCCATCTCCGACAGCTCCGCGCCCCCCAGCTCCCGCGTCACCGCGCCGATCGGGTAGACGCGCACGACGCCCTCGGTGTCGGCCTTGGCGCGGATGTAATCCGTGACCGCGCGGTTGTCGTTGACCGGATGCGTGTTGGCCATCGCGCAGACGGCGGTGAAGCCGCCGGCGGCCGCGGCCCGCGTGCCGCTGCCCACGGTCTCCTTGTACTCCTGCCCCGGCTCGCGCAGGTGCACGTGCAGGTCGATGAAGCCGGGGCACACGATCTTGCCGCTCGCGTCGAGGATCGTGGTCTCGGACGGCACCGCGAGGTTTGTGCCCACGCGCTCGATGCGATCGCCCTTCAGCAGGACGTCCTGGATCGCGTCCACGGAGCTCGCCGGATCGATCACGCGGCCGTTCTTGATCAGCAGGCTCATGCCTGCTCTCCCTTGGCGCCGGCCAGCAGGAGCAAGACCCCCATGCGCACGGCCACCCCCTTGGCCACCTGGTCGAGGATCACCGAGTACGGACCGTCGGCGACCTCGGGGGAGAGCTCGACGCCGCGGTTCACGGGGCCGGGGTGCATGATGAGCACGTCGGGACGCGCCCCGGCCCGGAGCTTGTCGAGGGTGAGACCCCAGTAGCGCGAGTACTCGCGCAGCGAGGGAATCAGCCCGCCGGTCATCCGCTCCTGCTGCAGCCGCAGCATCATGATCACGTCCACGTCGCGGATGGCGTCCTCCAGGCGATGGACCACCTTCACGCCCAGCTCCTGCGCATACGGCGGGATCAGCGTGGGCGGGCCCGCCACCGTGACCGTCATCCCGAGCTTGCGCATGCCGTGGATGTTCGAGCGCGCCACCCGGCTGTGCGCGATGTCGCCCACGATCGCCACGCTGAGCCCGTCGAAGTGGCCCTTGTGCTCGCGGATGGTGAGCAGGTCGAGCAGCGCCTGCGTGGGATGCTCGTGCGCGCCGTCGCCCGCGTTCACGATCGAGCAGGACAGATCGCGGGCCAGGATGGCGGCGGCGCCGGCCGAGGAGTGGCGGACCACCACCACGTCGGGGCTCATCGCCGCGATGTTCCGCGCGGTGTCGATGAAGCTCTCGCCCTTGGCGGCGCTGGAGCCGCTCGCCGAGAAGTTGATGACGTCGGCCGAGAGCCACTTGCCCGCGATCTCGAACGAGGTGCGCGTGCGCGTGGAGTTCTCGTAGAACAGGTTCACGATCGTCTTGCCGCGCAGGGCCGGGACCTTCTTGATCTCGCGCCCGGCGATCTCCTGCAGCGAGGCCGCGGTGTCGATCAGCGTCGTGATCTCCGCCGCCTCCAGCTCGCGTATCGTCAAGAGGTCCTTGCGGGTCCACCCCATGTCAAGCCTCCTCGGGCTCTTCGATGACTACGCGGTCCTCGCCGTCGTGCTCCCTGAGGCGCACCGCCACACTCTCGCGGCGCGACGTGGGGAGGTTCTTGCCGATGTAATCCGGGCGGATGGGCAGCTCGCGGTGCCCGCGATCGATCAGGATGGCCAGCTGGATCGACTGCGGGCGGCCCAGGTCGATCAGCGCGTCGAGCGCGGCCCGGATCGTGCGCCCGGTGTAGAGCACGTCGTCCACCAGCACGACCGTCTTGTTCTTGATGGAGAACGGGATGTCGGTGCCGCGGATCACCGGCGCTCCGCGCAGGTCGAGGTCGTCGCGGTAGAGGGTGATGTCGAGGGTGCCGACGGGGAGCTGAGCGCCGTCGATGGCGGCGATTTTGGCCTGGAGCCGCTGGGCCAGGGTCACGCCGCGGGTGCGGAGGCCCACGAAGGCCAGGTCCTTGGCGCCGCCGTTCCGCTCGAGGATCTCGTGCGCGATACGGGTGAGGGCGCGATCGAGTGCGGCGTCGTCGAGGACCTGCGCTTTTTCGCGCAGGCGAGGTCTGCTGGTCATCATCTCCCCTTACGAGCCTCTCCGGGCTCACTTAAAGGAAAGAACCGAACTGCCCGTCACTCTACGCGCCGCCACGCGCTCCTGTCAACGGCTCGTCGCGGCCGGCCAGGAGCGCCATGAGCTGGTCGAAGTTGATCGGCTTGGTGACGTGCGCGTCGAAGCCCGCCTCGATGGCCTGGCGCACGTCCTCGGCCTGCCCGTAGCCGGTCAGCGCGATGAGGCGCGTGCCGCTCAGCTCGGCGTGGTCGCGCAGGCGTCGCGCCACCTCGAGGCCGTCGATGTCGGGCAGCCCGATGTCGCACAGCACGACGTGCGGGCGCACGCGCGCGGCCGCCTCCACCGCGGCCAGTCCCGTCGCGGCCGCTTCCACGCGGGCGCCCTCGGCCTCCAGCATGAAGCTTAGGACGGCGCGCGTGTCGTCGTCGTCCTCGACCACCATCACCATGCGCTCGTCCAGCCGGCCGGTCGGCCGCACGCCGGCGGCGGTGGCCGCCGGCGGGGACGGCGCCAGCGGCAGGTCCACGATGAAGGTCGCCCCCCGGCCGAGCCCCTCCGAGCGCACCTGCACGCGGCCGCCGTGCAGCTCGGTGAGCCGGCGCACGAGGTCGAGACCGAGGCCGAGCCCGCCCGCGCGCGGCTCCGTGCCCTGGCGGAACGCGTCGAAGATGAACGGCAGGTCCGCGGCCGCGATGCCCTCGCCGGTGTCCTCGACGTCGAGCCGCACGCGCTCGCCCCGCGCGGACAGGCGCACCGAGACGCGGCCGCCGGCCGGCGTGAACTTCAGCGCGTTCGACACGAGGTTGGCGGTGATCTGCTGCAGCCGCGCGCCGTCGCCCCACACTTGCAGCGGGTGCGGCGGCAGTGCGCTCGACAGCCGCACACGCTTGAAGGAGGCCTGCTCCTCGAAGGCCTCCACCGCCGAGCGGACCGCGTCGCGCAGGTCGAGCGTCTCGAAGCGCAGCGTGAACTTGCCGTGCACGATGCGCGAAAGGTCGAGCAGGTCGTCGACGAGCCGCACCTGCTGGCGGATGTTGCGGTGGATCGCCTCCAGCGCGCGGCTGGTGACCTCGTCGAGCCCGCGGTGGCGGCGGAGCACCTCGGTCCAGCCCAGGATCGGCTGCAGCGGCGTGCGCAGCTCGTGCGAGAGCGCGGCGATGAACTGATCCTTGAGCCGGCTGGCGCCCTCGGCGGTCTCGCGCGCGGCCTCGATCTCGTTCCGCGCGCGCGTCTCCTCGGTCACGTCCTTCCACGTCACCAGCACCGCTTCCACAGGGCCGTCGGGCCGCTGCAGCGGGTGCGCGCTGATGCGCAGATGGCGTTGCGGTGCGTCGGGGCGCTCGACGATCAGCGGGACGTCGGTCAGCCGCTCGCCGCGCAGACCGCGCGAGGAGGGGTAGCCGTCGGGCGTGAGCGGCCGCCCGTCGGCGTCCAGCAGCGGCTGACGGCCGGCGCGCTCCTCGAGGGGCATGCCCTCGGCGAACCCCAGCATGCGCCGGCCGGCGTCGTTGATGAATACCAGCCGGTTGTTCGTGTCGAACACCGCGATGCCCTCGTCCACGAGATCGACGACGGCCTGCAGGCGCGCCGCCTGCGCGGCCACCTCGTGCTCGAGCCGCGCGGCCTCGGTGACGTCGTGGAAGACGGCCAGCACACCGGCCGACGGCGCCGGCAAGGGGACCGCGTTGATCAGGCAGGTCAGCGTGCGGCGGTCGCCGGTGTCGACGAGCAGCTCGGCGCCGATCACCGCCTGCCGCTGGGCCAGCGCACGCGCGATCGGGTGCAGCGCCGGCGGCAACGGCTGGCCATCGGGTGTGCGCACGCTGACGCGCGCGAGGTGGTCGGCGAGCGGGCGGCCGACGTCGTGATCGGCGCCGAGAACCTGGACGGCGGCGGCATTGGCGTGCTCGACCACGCCGTCGGGGCCGACCACGAGCACCGGCTCCACGAGCGCATCGAGGATCGCCCCGAAGACGCCCTGGAACTCGAGCGGTCTGCGGGTTTCAGAAGTCACGTCATTTTTCTGTCGGAAGCTTCGGCCGAGGATACCACGCCCGTTGGCGGCTCCGCCGCCGCGCGCAGGAGATCGAGGGCGAGGAGGGCGAGGGCGGCCAGCATCACCAGTCCGCCGAGCGCGAACACCACGCGGCCGATCGGCTCCGCCTGATTGCGCAGCGATAGCTCGGACAGAATCCAGTTCCAGTCGTGCGTGAGGCCCTCCGCCAGCAGCGGAAGCTTCATGTCGCGGCCATCGGCGACGTACACCGCCACGTCCACGAGGCTCTCGCCCGCCCAGAACAGCGTCACCGCCGCCGCCGCGGCCCGGCCATGCCAGAGGAAGTAGCCCGTGCACACGGCCGGCACCAGCACCTGGTTGAGGGAGCCGCCGAGCGTGCCCATGAAGACGCCGAAGATCCCGAAGATCACGTGGCCGGCCTCGTGGAACACGAGATCGACCATGTGAACGAGGCCCAGCATCCCGCCGTCCGGCGGCACCAGGCCGCGACGGAGGATGGCGACGGCCAGCACGCCCAGCACGAGCAGCCCCGTCGCGCGGGCCAGCGCCGGCGCGCGGGTCAGGCCCGCCACCGCTCGATCGTCTCGCGGCGGTGCTCCACGGTCACGCGTCCGCGCTTGACCACCAGCGTTCGCGCGGCCAGGGTGGCCACGGCGTCCTCGGCGCGCGCGCAGTCCCACACCACGAGGTCGGCGCGGCAGCCGGGCGTCAATCCGTAGTCGGGCAGCCGCAGCAGCCGCGCCGGCTGCACGGTGATGGCCTCCATCAGCGCGCGCAGGTCGGTCGGCGTGCCCATGTGCGCGGCGACCGAGGCGAGGAACGCCATGTGCGCGAGGTCGGCGGCGCCGATCGGCGTGAAGGCGTTGCGGACGTTGTTGGACGCCAGCGCCACCGGCACGCCGGCCTGCAGCAGGCGGCGCACGGGCGTGAGCCCGCGGCGGACGTTGAAGTCGTCGCGGCGGCCCATGAGGTAGAGATCGGTGGCGGGCAGGCAGACCACGCCCAGGCCCGCGTGCACGATGTCGGCGATGATCTCGTCCTGGCGGAAGACCGGCACCGCGGCCAGCTCGGTGAGGTGACCGACGCTCACGCGGCCCTGCCAGCCCGCGCGCACGGTCTGCGCGGCGACCTCGCGTACGTGCAGGTGCTGGGGCTCGTCGGCGAAATCCACGTGGAAGTCGGCGTCAACGCCGAAGGCGGTGGCCAGCGCGAAGACGATGCGGATGTGCTCGACGCCGTCGGTGTCGTTGTAGGGACAGCCGCCCACGAGGTCGGCGCCCATGGTGAGCGCGCGGCGCAGCAGTCCTTCGGTGCCGGGCGCTTTCACGATGCCTTCCTGCGCGAAGGCGCAGAGCTGCAGATCGAGCGCGGGCGCGTACTCCTGGCGCAGCGCCAGCATCGCCTCGATGCCCATGAGGCCGACGATCGGATCGACCTCCACGTACGTGCGCATGGCCGTCGTCCCCGCGCGCACGGCGAGATCGAGGACCTGGCGCGCGCGGGCGGTGATGTCCTCCGCGGTGAACGTGCGCTTGGCCTGGGCGGTCACGCGCAGCGCCTCCTCGAGCGTGCCCGCGCTGATCGTCACCCGGTCGGTGAGCAGCGCCTTGTCCAGGTGAATGTGGGCCTCGACCAGGCCGGGCGTGACCAGGCGGCCGCCGAGCTCGAGCGTCTCGCGGGCGGGGCGGGCCACGGGATCGACGGCGACGATGCGGTCGCCGGTGATGGCGATGTCGGCCAGGCTCTGGCGGTCAGGCAAGCGGGCACCGCGCAGGAGCAGGTCGACGGTCTCGGTCACGCTGGCACTGTACAATCTCTGGCGCTCGATGACGACTTCCGCCCCGCTCGCCGGCTATCGCGTACTCGAGCTGGCCCACCTCGTGGCCGGCCCCGCGTGCGGCCTCTACCTCGCCGACATGGGCGCCGACGTCATCAAGATCGAGGCGCCCGGCAGCGGCGACGCCTCGCGCACCGCCTACGGCTCGCAGTACGGCGGTGAGAGTGCCGTCTTCCTCACCGTCAATCGCAACAAGCGCAGCATCGCGATCGATCTCGCGCGGCCCGAGGGGCGCGCCGCCTTCGAACGGCTCGCCGCCGGCGCCGACGTCGTGCTCGAGGCCTACCGCGGCGGCGTGGCGGAGCGGCTCGGGATCGACTGGGTGCGGTTGCAGCCCATCAACCCGCGGCTGATCTACTGCTCCCTCTCCGCGTTCGGTCCCGACGGGCCGTGGCGCGACAAGCCCGGCGTGGACATGGTGGTGCAGGCCATGGGCGGGCTCATGGCGGTGATGGGCGAGCCCGACGGCCCGCCGGTGCTCTGCGGCGCCCCCGTGCTCGACACGATCGGCGCGCTGATGGCCGGACAGGGCGTGGTGACCGCGCTCCTGCACCGCGAGCGCACCGGCCAGGGACAGCGTCTCGACGTCTCGCTGCTCAACGGCACGCTGCTGGCGCACGCCGCGCGGCTTTCGATCTTTCTCGCCACCGGCGAGGAGCCGGGCCGCTGGGGCAGCGGGCATCCCTACATCGTGCCGTTCCAGGCCTTCCAGGCGCGCGACGGCTTCGTGTACGTAGCGGTCTGGATCGACCGGCTGTGGACGCCGTTCTGCGAGGCGATCGGCGAGCCCGCGCTGGCCGCCGATCCGCGGTACGCCACGCGCGCCGACCGCCTGGCCCGGCGCGAGGAGCTCGGTGCCCGGCTGGCCAAGATCTTCACGACGCGCACGGTGGCCGACTGGATGACGCGCCTCGAGGCCCACGACGTCCTGTGCGCGCCGGTCAACCGTTACGCCGACCTGCCAAACGACCCGCAGGTGCAGGCCACCGGCATGCTGGTCGAGCAGGACCATCCGCGCGCCGGCCGCTTCCGCACGCTCGCGACGCCGATCCGCTTCTCCCGCACGCCCGGGACGATCCGCGCGCCGGCTCCGGCGCTGGGCGAGCACACCGACGCGGTGCTGGCCGAGGCCGGTCTGACGCGGGCGGAGATCGACGCGCTGCGGGCGAGCGGCGTGGTGGCGTGAATGCCGGCCCGTCGTGCAACAATGAACGCGCGTGCCCAAGCGGATCCTGGTGGTCGACGACCTGCCGTATCTGCGCGAGGTGCAGGTCCTGCTGCTCAACGAGGCGGGCTACGTCGCCACCGCGCTCGGCAACGCGCGTGAGGCCCTGGGACGGCTGCGGGAGCTCGCGCCCGACCTGATCCTGCTCGATGTGGCCATGCCGGGGATGGATGGCCGCCAGTTCCTCAGCGAGCTGCGCGCCCTCGACGAATGGCGGGCGGTGCCGGTGATCCTCACCACGGGCCGGGCCGCCGAAGAGATCGCGCAGGACACCGGCTGCGAGGTCCTCGCCAAGCCCTTCACGGAGAACGCGCTGCTCGACGTCGTGCGCCGCGCGCTCGGGAGCTAGCCGGCCAGCGCCTCCAGCGCCGCCGTGAAGCAGCCGAGCGGCGCGCGCACGACGCCGGCGCCCACCTGGCCGACACCGGCCTTCTTGCTGGCGATGCCGGTGTTGATGATCGGCGTCACGCCGGTCTCCACCACGCGCCGCACGTCGATGCCGACGGGAACGCCGCGCTCGTCGAGCGCCGGGATGCGGAAGATGGGGTGCTCCCCGACGCAGATCTCCCGGATCGCCGCGGTCGCCGCCATCGCCTCGCTCACGCCGCCGGCGCCGAGGAAGCGCGCGACGGCCGGCGAGGCGGCCATGGCGCCGCCGCCGAGGCCGATCGTCTCCACGATCGCGCTGTCGCCCATGTCGGGGTTGGCATCCTCGGGACCGAAGCCGGGCAGATAGAGGCCGATCGGCATCTCTACCGGCGCGGTGAACCAGCGCTCGCCGAGCCCCGACACGCGGATGCCGAAGTCGGTGCCGTTGCGCGCCAGCGTGGTGACGAGCGTGGAGTTCGCCACGCCGCCGGCGGGATCGGCCATCGCCTTGCCGGCGGCCATCGCGAGGTTGAGGAAGAACTGGTCGTGGCCGGCGAGGAACTCGCCGAGGCGCGCGAGCGCATGGTGGCGATCGGCCACGTGCGCGGCGTGCGGCAGCAGCGCGCGCACGAAGAGCGCGGAGGCGGCGAGGTTGCGCTGGTGCATCTCGTCGCCCATCCGGAGCGCCTGCGCCATCATGGAGCGCAGATCGATGCCGCCCGAGCGCCGCAGCGCCGCGCCCAGCAGCGGGCCGGCCTCGGTGGCGAGCCAGCGCAGGCGCGCCACCACGCTCTCGTCGTTGGCGCCGTAGCGCAGTACCTTGCCCAGCCCCTCGTTGATCGTCACGTGCGCCCGGTTGCCGTGGGCGCGGTTCTCCACGACGAAGACCGGCATGGAGCGGGTGAGGATGCCTGCCATCGGGCCCACCGCGCGCCAGTGATGGCAGGGCTCGAGCTTGACCGCGCCGGTCTCCACCAGCCGGCGGGCGGCATCGTCGTTGGCCGCCCATTCCTCGTAGCGGATCGCGCACAGCACGGCGGCCCGCACCGGCTCGCACATGCGCTCCCAGGTGAGCGGTGGCCCCGAGTGCAGCACGACGCGCTCCGGCAGCTCCATCGCCTCCCACGCCGGGCGGCAGTCCACGACGAACGGCTCGCCGCCGGTCAGCCGCGTCAGCGCCTCCGCGTTGGCGCGCTCGATGACCTCGGCGCGCGGCTCCAGGCGCTCGAGCAGCGCGACGAGCCGCGGATCGCCGCCGGCGGGCGGCGTCCACGCCAGGTGGACGACGGGCACGTCGAGGGATGCGAGCGTCTGCGCGAAGAGGTCGAGGCCGAGGCTCACCACGCGCGGCGGTCCGCCGAGGAGCGGCGCGCTCATCGCGTCGCCGCCGGCGGCGGCGCCTCCGGGCGGCGCACGATGACCATCTCGTTCGTGCGCAGCCGCATGCTGTCCAGCGCCTGGGCCGGCGTCTTGATCTGCTCGCGCATCGCTTTCCACGCACGGCCGGCGACGACGGCGACCGGGCGGTCGGGCCGCGCCAGCCACTCGTCGAGCGCCTGCGAGGTGCGCACCGGGGTCAGCCCGCGGCCGAGGTAGAAGTCGATCGAGAAGAAGCGGCCGCCGGAGATGCCGATCGCGCCGCCGGCGGCGTGACGCTCCACCAGCGCGGCCAGCGCGCGGTAGTCCTCCTGGCGGTTCGTCCACTTCGCGTAGATCCACACGCCGGGCAGCAGCAGCAGCGCCATGCCGAGGGCGACGCCCGGCACCAGCACCGCGGGCCGGCGCTGCAGGGCCCACGCGATGAAGACGCCCACCGCCAGCGCGCCGGCGCCGATCAGCCCGCCCTTCCACCAGAAGCCACTCACCACCGCGCGCTCGGCCGGATCGAGCCAGGGCAGCGCCGCCACCACCAGCGCGGCCACCACGCCGATGACCGACAGCACGCTCACGACGGTGACCGCGCGCGAGCGCTCGCCGCCCCGCGTGTCCACCCACCAGGCGATCAGGAGCGCGGCGGCCGGGTAGGTCGGCAGCAGGTATCGCACGCGGTGGTTCTGCGAGAACATCATCACGACGAACGGCACGAGCCACGCGAGGAACGCGAACCGGTAGGCGCCGGTGCGCCACTCGCGCCGCAGCCACAGCAGGGGCAGCACGAAGAGCGGCGTCCAGGGAATGAGGCCCTTGGCGGCCTCCAGCCAGAAGTTCAGGACGCGCAGCGGCTGTGGGCCGCCGAGGTACCAGGCCAGCCAGTCGTCCCACACGACGTTGCGCGCGAAGCTGCGGCCGCCGGCGAAGATGAACGGTAGCAGCCACGCCAGGCTGAGCGCGACGAACGCGAGCGCGCCGACCTTGGAGCCGAGCCGCCGCAGCCCGCGCCAGCCCTCCTCGGTGAGCAGCCACACCACCGCGATGAGCAGCGGGATGATGCCCATCGGGCCCTTGGAGAACACACCCAGCGCCACGCACGCGTAGAACGCCACGAGCGCACGCCTGCCGGGCGGGCGCGTCATCGCCGTCCAGAAGGCCGTCAGCGCGGCCATCCCGAAGGCGACCACGAGCATGTCGGGGAGCACGGCCTGGCTGTGCGCGAAGAAGGCGTAGCTGGTGGCGAGGATGAGCCCGGCCCACGTGCCCGCCCGCGCGCTGAAGAGGCGCTCGCCCAGCCGCACGGTGAAGAAGACGGCGGCGAGTGCCGCCACCGCGATGGGCAGCTGGGCGGTCCGCTCCGTCACGCGCCCGCCCGGCATCGACAGCAGCTTGATCGCCCACGGGTACATGAGCGGCTTGTTGCGATAGCGCTGATCGCGCACGCGCGCGTCGAACCAGGTGCCGCGCTTGAGCATGTCCTGGGCGAGCACCGCGAAGCGCGCCTCGTCGCCGCTGACGATCTGTCGCGCGCCGAGCGGCGGCAGCACCAGGATCGCCGCGAAGAGGGTGACCAGCAGCGCGCGCTTCATGCCAGGCGCGCCGCCACCAGCGCGGCCAGCCGCGCGGCCTGGGCGTTGGAGTCCATGACCACCACGCCGGCCTTGCGCAGGGCCGCCGCCTGACGCGAGCGTCGCTGCGGATCTTCCTCGGTGCCGGTGACGCTGGCCACCATCGCGATGCGCCGGCCCTCGCCGGCGGCGGCGCGCCGGACCGCCTCCAGCGCCGGGATGAGCTCGCCGGCGGGATCGGGGTGCGCGCCGTGGCCGAGCACGAGGTCGAGCAACAGCACCGCGGTGGTCGGATCGGCGCCGGCGCGCGCGATCCACTCGCGGCGCACGCTGCCGTCGATCATCGGATGCGGGCGGCCGACGGTGAACACGTCCTCGCCGAGGTCCACGACGCGATGGCCGTGGCCCTCGCCGCTGACGCCGGCGGCGACATCGGGCAGCCGGTCCGCCAGGAGCGTGGCCGCTTCCCAGGCGAGCGTGCCGCCGGAGAAGAGGCCGCGCACGAAGCGCTGGCCGGGATCGAATCCGCGCGCCTGCTCGTCCACGAGCCGATCGAGGTCGGCGGCCGGCAGCTGCAGATCCCGCGGCTCGCGGCCCCCCGCGATCCCGGCGGCGATGGCGGCGGCGTCCTCGAGCGTGGTGGCGATGCGCACGTCGCGGGGGGCGGGGAAGTCGGCGAGGCCGACCAGGCACAGCACGACCGGCTTGCCGATACCGTCCAGCGCACGCAGCAGCCCGCCGACGACGCCGGGCGCCGGCGGCTTGCCGATGATCACGATGACCTCGGTGGCGGGATCGTCGCGCAGCGCGGCCAGGGCCGCCAAGGTCATGGCGCCGCCGACCGCCTCGCTCAGATCGCGCGCGCCGACGCCGATGGCGTGCGACACGCCCTCGCCCTCGGCGGCGAGCAGGCAGGTGACCTCCTGGAGCCCGGTGCCGGAGGAGGCGACCAGTCCCACGCGGCCGCGCGGCACGACGTTGGCGAAGCCGAGGGGCACGCCGTGCAGGATGGCGGTGCCGCAGTCGGGCCCCATCAGGAACAGGCCGCGCCCAGCGGCGTCGCGCTTGAGGGCGACCTCCGTCTCCACCGCGACGTTGTCGCTGAAGAGCATCACGTGCAGGCCGGCGGCCAGCGCCCGCCGGGCCTCGGCGCCGGCGTAGACACCCGGGACCGAGATGAGCGCCAGCGTGGCGTCGGGCAGCGCGTCGAGCGCGCGGGGCAGCGAGCGCGGCGGCGCCGTCGCC
>JBKPRI010000083.1:0-4233 GCA_046734515.1 Candidatus Methylomirabilota bacterium
GCGTGCAGTACCTCGTCCAGCTCGAGCGAGCGGGCCAGACGCACCTCGTCGACATAGACGAGATTGAGCCTCCGGATGCCGCGTGCGCCGGTCGGCCCGCCGACGATGAGCGAGTAGAGGCGCTCGACGTGTCGCGTGCGCGCCGGCGTCCAGCCCGGCGGCAGGCGCCGCACGAGCGCGTCCAGCACGCGCGGATCGTTCGTGCGAATGCCGAGCGTGAGCCCGTAGGACACGAAGGCGAGGTCAGCCGCCCAACCCAGGCGGTCGATCTTCTCGATTCACCGCGTGCGGGTCTTCAGCATGACGCGCGCGACGCTCACCCGGCTGCCTCCTCAAGTCCCCTCGTGGGGACTGATGTTCCCTCAAATGCCGTGACGTCCCTTGGCACTCCTCGTGCCAAGCCCCTACCCCCATCCCTCGTGGCTCGGACTGACGCGATGCCCCATCACGCGCCCCGTGCCTCGACGGGTAGCCAATCTCCCCGCTTCCGCTGGTCAGGACGACACCACGGGTGAGCGGTCGATCGCTGGTATTCTCCGGCCCGGGAGGGCAGCCATGGCCACGGTGGAGACGGCGCGCGGTCCGGTCGACACGAGGGAGCTGGGTCCCGCGCTCATGCACGAGCACATCGTCACGCGCTCGCCAGGCGTGCAGGAGAACTGGCCGCACCTGTGGGACCGGCCCGGCATCGTGGCGCTGGCGGAGAAGAAGCTCGCCGACCTCTACAGCCGCGGCATCCGCACGATCGTGGACCTCACCACGGTCGACCTCGGGCGCGACATCAGCCTCATCGCCGAGGTGGCCAGGCGCACGCGCCTGCACGTGATCGTGGCCACCGGCGTGTGGTGGATGCCGCAGCGCTACTTCAGCGCGCACGGCGTCGACGCGGTCGCCGAGCTCTTCATCCGCGACATCCGCGAGGGCATCGGCGCCACCGGCATCAAGGCGGCCATCATCAAGTGCGCGACGGACACCGCCGGCGTCACGCCGGTGATCGAGAACATCCTGCGCGCCTCGGCGCGCGCGCAGAAGGCCACCGGCGTGCCGATCTCCACGCACACGTGGGCGGCCGGGCGGGTCGGCGAGACGCAGCAGGCGATCTTCGCGCAGGAGGGCGTGGATCTGCGCCGCGTGATCATCGGCCACAGCGGCGACAGCGAGGATCTCAAGTACCTGCGCGGGCTGATGGAGCGGGGGAGCACGATCGGGATGGACCGCTTCGGCCTCGAGAACTTCCTGCCGACGGACAAGCGCGTCGAGGTGCTGGCCCGCCTGTGCGCCGAGGGTTACGCGCCGAAGATGGTCCTCTCGCACGACGCCAACTGCTGGACCGACATGCTCTCCGAAGACGACAAGCGCCGCACGCGGCCGCGCTGGAACTACAACCACATCTCCGACGACATCCTGCCGCTGCTGCGCAAGGCCGGCGTCAGCGAGGAGCAGATCGACCAGATGCTGGTGGCGAATCCGCGCGCGATCTTCGAGCGGGCGTCCCGTGGCTGACCTGCCGATCACGCTCACCTGCGCGGACTACGCGCGCGTCATGCCGCTGGCCACGGGCGAGGTGAAGCCGGCAGGGATCCAGCTTACCCTGGCGCTCGGCAGCCGTGGCTCGTGGCCCGCGCGCGCCGAGATGCTCCGGCGGGCCGTGCAGGACCCCGCCGTCCACGGCGGCGAGTGGTCGATGGCGCAGTACCTCTACCGTGTCGATACGGGCGACCGCCGCCACGTCGGCCTGCCCGTGTTCCCGCTGCGCAACTTCACCGCGCGCGACCTCTACGTGCGGCGCGACGGGCCCGTGCGGAAGCCGGCCGACCTCGCCGGCCGGCGCATCGGCATGTACAGCTACACGGCCAGCGGCTCCATCTGGTACCGGCACTTCCTGCGCTTCGTGGGTGTCGATCCCGCGAGCATCGAGTGGTGGATCGGCGACATCGACTCCGCGTGGTCGTCGGCGCCGCTGAACCAGGCGCTGCCCCCGGGCGTGAAGGCGGCGGCCGCCGGCCGCTCGCTCTCGGACATGCTGGTGGCCGGCGAGCTGGAGGCGATCTACAGCCCGCCGCGTCCGGCCGCCTACCATCCGCGCGACGGCGCGCTCGCCCGGCTGTTCCCCGACTTCCGCCAGGTCGAGCAGGACTACTTCCGTCGCACCGGCGCGTTTCCGCCGCAGCACCTCATCGTCCTGCGGCGCGAGGTGTGGGAGGCCAACCGCTGGATCGCCCGCAGCCTCACGGAGGCCTTCACCGCCGCCAACGACTGCTTCGGCGCCGCCCAGCGCGGCTTCCCGTACGCCACGCCGTGGCTCGAAGCGGAGCTCGAGGACACCGCGGCCGTCATGGGCGAGGACTTCCATCCGTTCGGCTTCGAGGAGAACCGCGCGCAGATCGAGATGTTCGCCGGCGAGGCGTTCCGGCTCGGGTTCACCAGCCGGCTGATCACGCCGGACGAGTACTTCGCCGATTATCTCGCCGGCGCGTGAGCCTCAGTCCTTGGTGACCTGCTCCACGCGCAGGTCGAAGCCGCTCGGATGCAGCTTGAAGCCCTTCAGGCCGGCCCGCGTGGCCACGACCTGCTGCTCGTGGTCCACGAAGATCCACGGCGCGTCGGCCACGATGATCTGCTGCGCCTTGCGATACAGCTCGGCGCGCTTGCCGCGGTCGGCCACCTGGCGCGCCTGCAGCAGGAGCGCGTCGACGTCGGGGCTGGCGTAGTTGCTGCGGTTCGGCAGCGGCGTGTTCTTCGAGAAGAACAGCGGGTACAGCGAGAGGTCGGGGTCCTCGGACTTGAGGAACCACGAGAGGGCGAACATCGCCGGCGCGTCGCTGCGGAGCTTGCCCAGGTACGAGCCCCACTCGAACGTCTTCAGCGGCGCCTTGACGCCGACGGCGGCCAGGTTCGACTGGATCACCGTCGACATCTCCACCGGCGACTGCATGCCCGACCCCGACTCCGGCACCCAGAAGTCGACCTCGAGGCCGTTGGGGTAGCCGGCCTCCGCGAGCAGCCGCTTCGCCGCGGCGGGATCGTAGGCGTACTTGCGCAGCGCCGGGTCCGCGGCCCACGTCCCCGGCAGCAGCGGGCCAACCGCGGGCACGCCGGTGCCCTTCAGGATGTCGCGCACGATCGCGTCCTTGTTCACGGCGTGGTTGAAGGCCTGCCGCACGCGCCTGTCGGTGAACGGCTTCTTGTCGACGTTGAAGCCGACGTACCAGACGGTGAGCCCCGTCTTCTTGTGCACGGTCACCTGCGGTGTCTTCTCGAGCTTGTCGATGAAGTCCGGCGCGATCGGCAGGATCAGATCGACGCCGCCGGTCAGCAGCTCGGTCACTCGCGTGGTGGCATCCGGGATCGCGCGATACACGAGCGTCTGCGGGCGGCCCTTCATCCCCCAGTAGTCGTCGTTGCGCTTGAGCACGAGCCGGCTGCCGCGCTCCCACGTCTCGAAGCGGTAGCGCCCGCTGCCGACCGGATGCGCGTCGAAGCCGGCCGGGTCCCTGGCGAACGCCGTCGGGCTCACGATGGCGCAGTTGGGCAGCGCGAGCAGGGCGGCCAGCGAGCTGGTCGGGTACTTGAGATTCAGGCGCACGGTCAGGGGATCGAGGACGTCCACCGACTTCACGCTCGAGAGATAGCCGGCCACGAACGACCACTTGCCGCTCTTGGCGTGGGGATGGGCCGGGTCGATGACGCGGTCGAACGTGAACTTCACGGCGGCGGCGTCCAGCGACGTGCCGTCGTGGAAGCGCACGTTGCGGCGCAGCTTGAACGTCCACACGAGCCCATCGGGCGACGTCGTCCAGGATTCGGCGAGGCCGGGCACGACCTCGGTGCTGTCGTCGGGCGTGGCCACGAGCGTCTCGAAGAGCTGGGCCGTCACCCGCAGCGTGTGCAGGCCGAGCGCCTGGCCGGGATCGAGGCCCGGCGGCTCGGCCTCCATGCCGACGACGACGACTTCCCGCGCGATCTGCGCATCAGCGGGAGCGGTGAGCAGCAGAACGACGGCGACGACGGCAAGGCGAGCGACGGCGCGCATGAGCACCTCCCTGAAGTTCGGCGCCTAGTTATACTCCACGCCGCGGGCCCGCGCCCGACCGCCCGGAGGGGTTCGAGGGGAACCCTCTTGGGTTCCCCTCCAAAAAGCTTCGAGGGGAACCCTCTCGGGTTCCCCTCCAACAGGAGCCGGACCATGTGGTGTGGATGCAGTGAGGGCTGGATGGCCGCTCGGCTCGACCG
>JBKPRI010000084.1:0-10408 GCA_046734515.1 Candidatus Methylomirabilota bacterium
CGCCGGTCCAGGTCGGGCTGGATGTCGGCCTCGGCGAGCGGCAGGCGCGGCGGACAGCCGTCGACGACCGCCCCGATGGCGGCGCCGTGCGACTCGCCCCACGTGGTCACGCGAAAGAGCTGGCCCCAGGTATTGCCCACGCCATCGAGGATAACGCATCACGCAGGTTGATCGTCACGATCACGATCATTGATTTGCCGCGCCCGTGGCGGCGGGAGACGATGCGCACCGGAGGACACGCCCATGCGCGAGAGCGTCGAGCACGTGATGCAGGTGACGACCCGGCCGGCCGTGACGATGGTGGAGGGCGCCGGCTCGTGGCTGCGCGACAGCGACGGCCGCCAGTACCTCGACTTCGTCCAGGGCTGGGCGGTGAACTGCCTGGGCCACAGCCATCCCGTCATGCGTCGCGCGCTCGAGGAGCAGGCCGCGCGTCTCATCAACTGCAGCCCGTCGTTCTACAACGCGCCGATGGCGCGCCTGGCCACGCTGGTGGCGACGTCCAGCGGCCTCGCGCACGTGTTCTTCTGCAACAGCGGCGCCGAGGCCAACGAGGGCGCCATCAAGCTCGCGCGCAAGTGGGGTCAGAAGCATCGCGGCGGCGCCCACGAGATCGTCACGATGCAGGGTGGCTTCCACGGGCGCACGCTGGCCACGATGTCGGCGTCCGGCAAGCCCGCCTTCGAGCCGCTGTTCGAGCCGAAGGTGCCGGGCTTCGTGAAGGTGCCCCTCAACGATCTCGAGGCCGTCGCTGCCGCCATCACCGAGCGCACCACGGCCGTGATGCTGGAGCCGATCCAGGGCGAGGCCGGCGTGATCGAGGCGAGCGATGAGTTCCTGCGCGCGGTGCGCGAGCTCACGCGTGCGCGCGGCGTGCTGCTGATCCTCGACGAGATCCAGACCGGCATCGGCCGCACCGGCCGGCTCTATGGCTTCGAGCATGCCGGCGTCCGTCCCGACATCCTGACGCTCGGCAAGGCGCTCGGCGGCGGCGTGCCGCTGGCGGCGCTGGTGGCCAGCGGCGAGGCGAGCTGCTTCGAGGCCGGCGATCAGGGCGGGACGTTCAACGGCTCACCGCTGATGACGGCCGTCGGCTGCGCCGTGCTCGACACGGTCCGGCAGCCCGAATTCCTGACGAGCGTGCAGGCCACGAGCGCGCACCTCGTGGATCGCCTGGGCGCGCTGTCGGCAAGCCTCGGTCACGGCGCGGTGCGGGGACGCGGGCTCCTGCTGGCGCTGGCGCTCCGGCGCGGCGACGCGAACACGGTGGTGGAGGCGGCGTTCGAGCGTGGGCTGCTGATCAATGCTCCGCGTCCGGACACGCTGCGGTTCATGCCGGCCCTGACGGTGACACGGGACGAAGTGGACGAGATGCTGAAGTTGCTGGAGCCGTGTTTGCCCTGATTACACCGGAGTCACCGCGCAGGCGCGGGAGCGGTCGGAGGGGCAGCGGAGGGGCGATCGGCGAGACGCGCGTAGAAAGGTGCATCCCTCCGAACACCGGAGCATGACCTTGGCGGGCGCGGCGGCCTTCCGCCGCGGCCGGCGGGCCGCCGGAAGCGCCGGGCGTTTTGCCGGGGCTTCCGCCCGGGACGGGCGCGCCACCGCGCCCTGTCCGGCGATCGTGTCACCCTCCAGGACATACGTGCGGAACGAGGCCACCACGACGCGCGCATCGATGTCGACCAGGGTCAGGCCCACCACGGACACCCGTAGCCACGCGTCGATCACGATGCCACGGTCCAGCACACGGTCGAGCACTTCGAGGACGTCGGACGGCGCCCTCACCACGTTGCTGCGGGGCGCTGCAGCGGACTTACGGGGCTTCATGCCCCCTCGCGGCTGCAAGCGTAATGCCCCCGGCACCGCGGGCGATGCTGTGCAACGGATTACCCTGCAGGGGCCGTGATAAGCTTTCCGGCCATGGCTGACACCAGGATCCGTGTGGGCTTCGTAGGCGCCGGCAAGAATACTCGGCTGCATCACATTCCCAAGCTCAAGGCCCAGCCGGGCGTCGAGCTGACGGCGGTGGCCAACCGCTCCAGGGAGTCGGGCGAGAAGGTCGCCAAGGAGTTCGGCATCGGCCGCGTGCATGCCGACTGGCGCGAGGTCGTGACCGCCAAGGACATCGACGCCGTCTGCATCGGCACGTGGCCGTACATGCACTGCGAGATCACGCTGGCCGCGCTGGCGGCGGGCAAGCACGTGCTGTGCGAGGCGCGCATGGCGATGAACGCCGCCGAGGGCCGCCGCATGCTGGAGGCCTCCCGCCAGGCGCCCGCGCTGGTCGCCCAGCTCGTGCCCGCGCCGCACACGCTCGAGGTGGACAGCACGCTCACGCGCCTGGTGTCGGACGGCACCGTCGGCGAGGTGCTGGCCGTCGAGATCCAGGCCGTGCAGCAGCCGCGCTTCCCCGATCCGGCCGAGCCGATGCACTGGCGGCAGGACGTCACGCTGAGCGGGCACAACATCATGAACATGGGCATCTGGTACGAGGCGATGATGCGCTGGCTCGGCCCGGCCCGCCGCGTGATGGCCCTCGGCAAGGTCGCCGTGGCGCGCCGCAAGGACGAGGCCGGCACCGTGCACGACGTCAAGGTGCCCGACCACGTCGAGATCATCGCCAACCTCGCGCGCGGCGCGCTGGCCCGCCTGCGCTTCAGCGCCATCACCGCCTTCGGTCCGGGCAACGAGGCGTGGATCTTCGGCAGCGACGGCACGCTGCGGCTCGAGGCCGACGCGAAGAAGCTCTGGCTGGGGCGGCGCGGGGACAAGGCGCTGGCCGAGGTGCCGATCCCGAAGGAGCAGCGGATCGGCTGGCGCGTGGAGGAGGAGTTCGTCAACGCCATCCGCGGGCGCGAGAAGATCACGCGCACGAACTTCGAGGACGGTGTCTGCTACATGGAGTTCACCGATTCGGTGACGAAGAGCATGCACGAGGGCCGCGCCGTCGAGGTGGCCGGGCTGTGAGCGGGCTCACCGCCGCCCGCGCCGCCGAGGTGCGCGAGCGCTTCGGCACGCCGGCGTATGTCTACGAGCGCGCGGCGCTGGAGTCGGCCGCCCGCGCCGCGCTGGCGTTCCCGGCACCGTTCGGCTTCACGCTGCGCTACGCGATGAAGGCCAACCCGAGCCACGGCATCCTGGCCCTCTTCCGCGGCCTCGGCCTGCACATCGACGCCTCCAGCGACCACGAGGTGGAGCGCGCGCTGCGCGCGGGCTTCGCGCCTGCGCAGATCCAGCTCACCTCGCAGATGCCCTCGCGGCGCCTCGGGGAGTTCCTCAAGCAGGGCGTGCTCTTCAACGCGTGCTCGCTGCGCCAGCTGGAGATGGTCGGCGCGCTGGCCCCGGGCGGTGACGTGTCGGTCCGGATGAACGCGGGGCTCGGCAGCGGCTCGACGAACCGCACGAACACGGGCGGGCCCGCCTCCAGCTTCGGCGTCTGGCACGAGTATCTCGGCGACGTGAAGACGATCGCCGAGACGTACGGCCTGCGCATCACGCGGCTGCACAGCCACATCGGCTCCGGCACCGACCCGGAAGTCTGGAAGCGCGTGACGCGGATGACGCTCGACCTCGTGGCCAAGCTGCCCGAGGTGACGACGATCAATCTCGGCGGCGGCTTCAAGGTCGGCCGCATGCCCGGCGAGGCCACCACGGACCTGCAAGACGTCGGCGATCACGTGCGCCGCGAGCTCGAGGCCTTCCGTGACCGCGACGGGCGCGCGCTGCACCTCGAGATCGAGCCCGGCACCTATCTCGTCGCCAACGCCGGCTCGGTGGTGGCGACGTGCATGGACGTGGTCGACACCGGGCGCGACGGGTATGTCTTCGCCAAGCTCGACACCGGGATGCCGGAGGTCACGCGGCCCTCGCTCTACGGCGCGCAGCATCCGATCAGCGTGCTGGCCGACGGCCGGGCGGCCGCCGACGTCGTCTTCGTCGGGCCCTGCTGCGAGTCGGGCGACATCCTCACGCCGGCGCCCGGCGATCCCGAGGCACTGGCGCCGCGGCGCGTGCCGCGGCCGCAGGCCGGCGACCTCGTCGTGGTGGGCGGCGCCGGCGCCTACTGCGCCGCGATGTCGACCATCAACTACAACTCGTATCCCCAGGCGCCCGAGGTCATGCTGGAACCGGACGGGACGCTGCGGCTGCTGCGCCGCCGCCAGACGCTCGCCGAGGTCTGGGCGAACGAGGTGTGACCGCCGACGCCGCGCTGGCCGCGCGCTGGCCGCTCGACCCGAGTGTCGTCTTCCTCAACCATGGGTCGTTCGGCGCCTGCCCGCGCGAGGTGCTCGACCACCAGGCCGCGCTCCGCGCGGAGATGGAAGCCGAGCCCGTGCGCTTCCTCTCGCGCGAGCTCGACGATCGCCTCGATGCCGCCCGCGGCGCCCTGGCCGCCTTCCTCGGCGCCGATGCCGACGACCTCGCGTTCGTGCCGAACGCCACCAGCGGGGTGAACGCGGTGCTGCGCTCCCGCAGCTTCGCGGCGGGGGAGGAGCTGCTGACCACGGACCATGCCTATAACGCCTGCCGCAACGCGCTCGAGTACGTGGCCGAGCGGATGGGCGCGCGGGTGATCGTGGTGCCCGTGCCGTTTCCGGTGGCCTCGCCCGACGTGATCGTCGAGGCGATTCTGTCGCGCGTCACGCCGCGCACGCGGCTGGCGCTGATCGATCACGTCACCAGCCCCACCGGCATCGTGCTGCCGGTCGAGCGGCTGTGCGCCGAGCTCGGCGCGCGGGGCGTGGAGGTCGTGGTCGACGGCGCACACGCGCCCGGGATGCTGCCGCTCGACCTCGGCACGCTCGGCGCGACGTACTACACGGGCAACTGCCACAAGTGGCTGTGCGCGCCCAAGGGCTCGGCGTTCCTCTGGGTGCGCGCCGATCAGCGCGCCGCCGTGCGCCCGCTCACCATCAGCCACGGCGCCAATCGCAAGAAGCCGGGGCGCTCGCGCTTCCGCATGGAGTTCGACTGGACGGGCACCACGGATCCCACGGGCTGGCTCACCGTGCCCGCCGCGATCGCGTGCGTGGGCGGCATGCTGCCGGGCGGCTGGCCGGCGGTGATGGCGCGCAACCACGCGCTGGCGGTCGAGGCGCGCACGCTGCTGTGCGCAGCCGCCGGCACGCCGCCCGCGTGCCCGGACACGATGCTGGGCTCGCTGGCCAGCGTGCTCCTGCCCGACGGGGCGTCGGAGGTCTTCTGGAACCGGCCCGATCCGCTGCAGGCGCGGTTGTTCGAGCACTGGCACATCGAGGTGCCGGTGATGAGCTGGCCGGCGCCGCCGCGCCGGCTCATCCGGATCTCCGCGCAGCTCTACAACACGCGCGAGCAGTTCGCCGGGCTGGCCAAGGCGCTCCGCAAGGAGCTCGGGTGATGGGCGGACGCGACCTCACGTTCGCCTCGGCGATGGAGCTGGGGCGGCTCTACCGCTCGCGCAAGGTCTCGCCGTTCGAGGTCGTGCAGGCGCTGCTCGAGCGGATCGACGCGGTCAATCCCCAGGTGAACGCCTTCGTCACGGTGGCGCGCGAGGCCGCGCTCTGGGAGGCGCGCCGGGCCACCGCCGCGCTCAAGCGTGGCGCCACGCTGCCGCCGCTCTTCGGCATCCCCGTGGGGATCAAGGACGTGACGCCCACGCGCGGTCTGCGCACGACCTTCGGCTCGACGCTGTTCCAGGAGCACGTGCCCGAGGAGGACGCGCTCGTGGTGCAGCGGCTGCGCAACGCCGGCGCCATCGTGCTCGGCAAGACGAACACGCCGGAGTTCGCCTTCGGGCCCAACACGACCAACGCGGTCTTCGGCGCCACGCGCAACCCGTGGAACCTCGCGCTCACCTCCGGCGGCTCCAGCGGCGGCTCGGCGGCGGCCCTGGCCTCCGGCATGTGCCCGCTCGCCGAGGGGACCGACCTCGGCGGCTCGCTGCGCGGGCCGGCCTCGCATTGCGGCGTCGTCGGCTTCCGCACCTCGCCGGGTCTGATCCCGCGCTACCCGTCCGTGCTGGCCTGGGACACCTACTCCGTCGAGGGGCCGATGGCGCGCACCATCGGGGATGCCGCGCTGATGCTCTCGGTGATGGCGGGCCCGGATGACCGCTCGCCGATCTCCTACGACGTGGACACGCGCGAGCTCCTGCGCGCGCCGAAGACGCCCACGGTGAAGGGCTGGCGGCTGGCCTGGACACCCGATCTCCGCGGGCTGGTGGAGGTCGACGACGAGGTGCGGGCCATCGTCGAGCGCGCCGTCGAGGTGTTCGCGGCGGCCGGCGCCGAGGTGGAGGCGGCCTGTCCCGACCTGAGCGATGTCCCCGAGATCGTGCGCCTCACGCGCGGCCTGCTGATGGTGGCGCGCCACGGCGACAAGCTGGCCGCGCACCGCGATGTCCTCCAGCGGGGGCTGGTGGAGAACACGGAGCAGGGCATCGCGCTCTCCGCGCGCGAGGTGGCCGCCGGCGAGCTGCTGCGCACGCGGCAGTGGGCGCGCGTGCGGGAGTTCCTCGGTGATCGCGACCTGCTGTTGACGCCGACGTCGGCGACGCCGCCGTTTCCGATCGATGAGACCCCGAACCGGCGCTCGTTCCTGACCTACGCGTTCTCGGTGATGGGCCTGCCCGCGATCTCGATCCCGTGTGGCTTCACGCGCGCCGGTTTACCGGTAGGGCTGCAGATCGTGGGCAAGCGTCGCGGCGATGCGGCCGTGCTCCGCGCGGCCGCGGCGTTCGAGGCCGCGCAGCCGTGGGTCAACACCGTGCCGCCCGTCATCCCGCAGCGCGCGACCGTCCACCGCGTGTAGAGCGCGCGCGCCAGGCGTGGCTCTCGGGCTCTTCCGTCACGTCCATCTGGCCGAGCCGCGTCCGCCCGGCGTCGAGCGCCACCGCGATCGTCCGGAACACGTCGCGGGACTCCTCGACCACCTCACCGCTGTACTTCGTGATCCGCCAGCGCCAGCTCGGCTGCTCGGGAGTGGAGAACGCGGTGACTTGCATGTCTTTCAGCCTACCACCGGCGCCCGCTCAGCGTGGCTTCTTGAGGAACAGGCTCACGTCGGCGGGGGAGATGAGGTCGGGCGCGCTCCACCCCTGCAGGTCGTACTCGGCCAGGCATTGATCGGCGAACGCGCGGAAGCGCTCGGCGTCGCCATTGGACTGCGCCATCTCCCAGGTGATGAAGCGGATCGTCTCGGGCGCGCCCGCGTAGTTGCGCTCGTAGAGCTCGTGACGGCCGCCGAACTCGGTGCCCATCGCGTCCCACAGCAGCTTCATCAGCTTGATGCGCTCGACCGCGCCGGTGCCGTCGGAGCCGCGGAGGTACTTGTCCAGGTACGGGCGCAGCTCGGGCGTCTGGAAGTCGGCGGCGTGCGAGTTCTGGTAGATGAGCGCGCTGCCCAGGATGCTCTCGGTGATCTCCTTCACGCGCGGATAGGCCACGGTGGCGAACACGCGATAGGCCTGCGCGTACTCCGGGTTGGGCAGCACGGTGCCGGAGGCCCACGGCGCCGGCGTGCGGGCCATGGCATCGCTGAGCCCCCAGAACAGATTGCGCCAGGCGATGGCCTCGCCGATCGACGACTGCACGTGGCGGTTCGTCCCCGAGCCGACGGCATCGGCGGCCTTGAGCAGCAGGCCGGCCACGAAGTCGAGCTTCACGGCCAGCCGCGTACAGCCGTGCAGCATCGCGCGCGGGAAGAAGCCGGAGGCCTTGAAGAAGGTGATCGCCTTCTCGACGTCCTCGTAGCAGAGCACGTTCTCCCAGGGCACGAGCACCTTGTCGAGCACCAGGATGGCGTCGTTCTCGTCGAACCGGCTCGACAGCGGGTAGTCGAAGGGGCTGCCCATGACGTCCGCCGTCATGGCGTAGGACGGCCGGCAGATGAGCTTCACGCCCGGCGCGTTCATCGGCGCCATGAACGTCAGCGCGAACTCCTTGGTCTTGATGGGCACGCTGGTGCTCGGATGCGCGACGAAGTTGTAGTGCGTCAGGGCCGAGCCGGTGGCCACCACCTTGGCGCCGCTGACGATGAGGCCGGCGTCGGTCTCCCGCTCGACGTGCACGTACACGTCGGCGACCTCGTCGGGCGGGCGATGACGGTCCACCGGCGGCTGCACGATCGCGTGGTTCATGAAGAGCACGCGTTCCTGCGCCTCGCGGTAGAAGCGTCGCGCGTTGGCCTGATAGGGCGCGTAGAACTCGGCATTGGCGCCGAGCGTGGCGAGGAAGGCGGCCTTGTAGTCCGGCGAGCGCCCCATCCAGCCGTAGGTCAGGCGCGCCCAGCCCGCAATGGCGTCGCGCGCGGCCACCAGCTCCTCGGCGCTGGCCGGTGCGCGGAAGAAGCGGTGCGTGTAGCCGCCCGAGCCGGTGTCGGTGGCGCAGGTGAGCGCCTCGCGCGTGGAGGCTGCGTGCAGCGCGTCGTAGAGGCGCGCCACCATCCGGGCGGGATTCCGGAAGGCCGGGTGCGCGGTGACGTCGGGCACGCGCTGGCCGTAGATCCAGATCTCGCGCCCGTCGCGCAGCGATTCCAGGAACTCCTTGCCGGTGAAGGGCCGCATGGGCGGCTTAGTATAAGCACGTGCACGGCTGGGTGCTGTACGACCAGGGCTGCGGCGTCTGCGCGCGCTGGGTGCCGTTCTGGGCGCCGACGCTCGCACGCCTCGACCTCGACATCGCGCCGCTGCAGGCGCCGTGGGTCGCCGCGCGCCTGGGCCTCACGCCGGAGACGCGGATGCGCGATCTGCGGATCCTGCTCGACGACGACCGGCAGCTCGTGGGCGCCGATGCGTACCGGTATGTGATGGGCCGCCTGTGGTGGGCGCGTCCGCTCGGGCGGCTGGCCGGAGCGCCGGGCCTTCGCGGCCTCTTCGACGCCGGCTATCGTGCCTTCGCCGACAACCGGCTCGGCATCTCGCACGCGTGCGGCCTCGACGCGCCCGTCGCGTCGCCGCGCCGCCCGTTTCTCACCGCCGACTGGCGCGACCTGGTGATGCTGAGCTATGCCATCGATCCCGCGGTGCTCGCCGCCCGCGTGCCCGCCGGTACCACGCTCGATCTCGTCGACGGCCGTGCGCTGGTGAGCGTGGTCGGCTTCCGCTTTCTCGGCACCCGGCTGCGCGGCGTTCGCGTGCCGGGCCACGCCGACTTCGACGAGGTCAACCTGCGCTTCTACGTGCGCCGCGAGCCGGCCGGGGGCGAGGTGCGGCGGGGCGTGGTGTTCGTGCGCGAGCTGGTACCGCGCGCGGCGGTCACCTGGCTCGCGCGCTGGGCGTATGGCGAGCCGTACCGGACGCTGCCGATGCGGAGCACGGCCTCGGGCGGGGTGGCCAGCCGGCGCTACACGTACGAGTGGCGCCGCGTCGGCCGCTGGGAAGGTCTGACGGCAACGGCGGCGGGCGAGGCGCGGGTCCCGGCGCCGGGGTCGCTCGAGGCGTTCATCACCCAGCACCACTGGGGGTACGGCCGCCGGCGGGACGGCGCCACGCTCGAGTACGAGGTCGAGCACGACCCGTGGCGCGTGTGGGCGGCCGGGCACGCCGCGCTCACCGCGGATGCGGCGGCCCTCTACGGCGCCGAGTTCGCCGCCGCCCTCGCAGCGCCGCCCGTCTCGACGCTGGTCGCCGACGGCTCTGCGGTGACCGTCTTCCGTCCCCGGCTCGTCGACGGCGCGACCCGTGGCTGAGCCCGGCCCGGGCGTGCGGCTCGAGACGCCGTCATTGCGGCGCCAGCGGGACTTCCTGGCCGCCGTGCGCCGCAGCCGCAGCCTGCACGCCGGCTGGGTCACGCCGCCCGCCAGCGCACCGGCCTACCGCGCGTACGTCGCCCACGTGCGCCGGCCCGCGCACGCCGCCTATTTCGTCGTGCGCCGCGACACGCGCGCGCTGGCCGGCCTGATCAACGTGAGCGAGATCGTCCGCGGCAACTTCCAGTCCGCGTACCTCGGCTACTACGCGTTCACACCCCACGCCGGCCACGGCTTCATGCGCGAGGGCCTCGCCGCCGTCATCGACATCGCCTTCACCCGTCTCCGCCTCCACCGCCTCGAAGCCAACATCCAGCCCACCAACATCCCCTCCGCCCGCCTCGTCCAATCCCTCAACTTCCGCCTCGAAGGCCACTCCCCCCGCTATCTGAAGATCGCCAAATCCTGGCGCGACCACGACCGCTGGGCCCTCACAGCCGAAGAATGGATCCAGTCCAAACCAGATGAACGAATAGGCCGATAAGATCAATAGATAGAGCGGGTCGGATACGTGGACGGATGAATGCAACCAGCGATGACCGCTGCCCCACCACGGGCTGCGGCGCCGCCGGGCGCGCGGGCGTGCCGGGGGCCTCGAGGGACCCGTTCCCCTCAGGCCGCCTCGGCCGCACAGGACCGTGCGCCAAACCATCGATGGAATCCAGGCGGGCGATGTCGA